>CAJUFW010000045.1 GCA_910585655.1 uncultured Lachnospiraceae bacterium | reverse complement strand
TATAGTAGTTTTTTCGGCTTTGTCAAGTGCGATATGGACGCAATTCATCCCCGACCTTAGAAGTCGGAGTCTTCTTGCTGGAAAAGGATAAAAATTTGTTTCCATAGTAACTAATAACAATATTGCTTCTATAATTTGTGCAGCCTGCCCATAGCGGCGAGCCGATTTTTTTGCTATACTAAATAGAAGATGGGACGTCTGTCCCGCGTATGAAGTAAACGTTTGGCAGCAGCCGTTGGACAAGCTGCAGCGTACAAGCATACAAAAAATTATCATAATGGAGGATAAGTACATGGAATTTAAAGGACTTTTATTTGACCTGGACGGGGTAATCGTCGATACTGCCAAATATCATTTTCTGGCATGGAAAGATCTGGCAGACGAGCTTGGTATCAACTTTACAGAAAAGGACAACGAAAGACTAAAAGGCGTCAGCCGGATGCGTTCATTTGAAATCATCTTAGAGATTGGCGGCAGAACAATGTCTGAGGAAGAGAAGGAAGCTTATTGTACCAAAAAGAATAATGTTTATCTGGAATATATCTATAAGCTCAGAGAGGACGAAGTGCTGCCGGGTGTCAAGGATTTCCTGGTACATGCCAGAGAGCAGGGCTACAAGCTGGCGCTTGGATCTGCCAGCAAAAACGCGCCGCTGATTTTAGATAAGCTAAACCTGACCTCTTTGTTTGACGAGATTATCGACGGTACAAAGGTATCAAAGGCAAAGCCTGATCCGGAAGTATTTAAAAAAGGCGCAGAAGAGCTTGGAATTCCATATGAGCAGTGTATTGTATTTGAGGACGCGGCAGCGGGCGTAGAAGCTGCCCACAACGGTGGAATGAAGGCTGTCGGTATCGGTACGCCGGAGAATCTGCCGGGTGCAGAGATCCATATTCCGGGATTGTTTGCTGCCAGCATTGAAGAAATTGTGGAAAAACTGCAGTAACGATTGCTCCGAAGGTAACTGCCAGAGGAAAGGCAAAAGAGTAAAATAAAAAGAGTAGAATAAAAAGAGAAAGGCTGTGTGAGAGTAAGAAATGATACTTTTGCACAGCTTTTTCCTATCATACAAAAAGGTGTCAGGTTGACTTTTCTTTTCATTTGGCGTACTCTATTCTTATAACAAAAGAAAGGGGGATTTTTTTGTGCGAAAAAAAGATGTAGCGGGGATGATAGCGGCGTTGCTGTTAGTTATCCTGGGAGTGGGGGTTATGCCTTCTTTTGTTCATGCTGCAGAGGTCGGTGCGGATGGCAAAGAAGTGATTCAAGAGGGCGTCCTTTATTTTTCTATCAAAGAGGGGGAGGCAGTACTGGCAGATTGTCAGGAGAGCGCCTCAAGTGTGGTAATTCCGGCAGAATTCCAGGGCTATCCGGTGACGGAAATCGGGGAGGAAGCATTTGCCTGTTGTGACAAACTGACGCAGATTACCATACCAAAAAGTATCCAGAGAATCGGAGATAAGGCGTTTTCCTATGCAACAAAGCTGACAAAGGTAAGCTTTGAGGGAAGCCTGGAGCGTATTGGGCAGGAGGCTTTTGCGTATTGTTATAGTTTGAAAAAAATAGAACTGCCGAAGGGGATTACAGAGCTGCCGAGGAATATTTTTTATCAGTGTCTGTCTTTGGAACGGGTGACGGTGCCGAGCGGGGTGACGATGGTACAGAGCGGAGTATTTTTGAACTGCCCGAACTTAAAGACCGTCTTACTTCCGAAAACCATTGAACGGATCAGTTCTTATGATTGTTTTTATAGTGGAGTAGATTATATTCTCTATACGGAGACAGAAAAGGACGCCTTGTATCAGGCGCAAGATGCCCTGGGGCAGGTTGACCCTTATTATTCTTGGTGGTATGGAGGGGGTTCTTTGTATGACAATGAGAATTCTCCCCGTGTCCATTTCCTTCCGGTAGCGAAGACGCCGACGTTGGATAAAAGTAAAAAGGGAGTGCTGGCGCTGACCTGGAAATCCCGCGGGAATGATATTGCCGGATATGAAATTGAATATGCAAAGGATAAAAACTTTACCAAAGACGTAAAGACCATAAAGCATACGTTGAAAAATCCGGATCCGTCCGGCACGGATACTATAAAGAAGACGCTAAAGGGTGTTAAAAGTAAACAAACCTGGTATGTCCGGATCCGCGCTTATGAAACCTGCAGCGGAGCGAAGGTGTATGGCGCTTATAGTAAGGCAAAAAAGGTAGTAGTACCATAGCAAATAGTATGTGATCTATACCAAAGTGTTTACAAAGAGAGAGGATAAGGATACAGGGAAGATGAGAAAAAAAGAAACAAGGAAAAAAGAAACAAGAAAAAAAGGAATGCTCTGGTTGGGGCTGTTTGCCTGGCTGGGTTTCGCACTTTTGCTTCCGACGAACGTCAGAGCAGAGGAAGTCGGCGGAACGGAAGGGGAAACCAGGATTGAGATTTCGGACGGCTATGATTCCCAGACGATAGCGCCAAATGCCTATGGAAATACCACACAGACGGTTTATGTTCATCCAAAAACAAAACAAGTGACAATATCGGTCATAAAATCCGCTGCAGAAGGAGAGGAAATTTCGTATTGTTATGAGCCAAAGATAGCGATGACAGAGGATGTGCTGTATGCCGCAGTGGATAAAATCATAACCAGCAGTTTTTCAGGAGAGGATTCCGGAACCAGAACGGTTAAAGAAGCGGAGCGGAGTTTGTCTACTTCGACGTTGCTTTGTATAAAGCGTCTGCAAAAGCCAGCCGTATCGCTTTCCGTATCTGCGGGGGCAAAAAGCGGATATGTGCCGAACAGTAAAAACAAGGTTTATATCCAGGCAAGTGTGCGTTCCGATTTGGAAAGTACGGTGACAATATCTGTTTATAATGCTTCGGAGAAAGAAGTTTACCGGAAAAAATTTGCTGCTTCCGGGAATAAACTATATGAAGTCGCCTGGAACGCCAAACCGTCGAAAGGAAATAAGGCAGGGCTGTCTACTTCGGCGTTTGTACCGAAAGGAAGCTATAAAATAGTAGTGGAGGCTTCCGTGAAGGCAGGGGACAACACCTTGACAGCCAGCAAAAGCAAAACGCTCAAGGTGGTAGGAAGCGGATCTGTTCCAACCTATGGAAACGATCAGAAAAATATGGTGCCGATTTTAACCGGGGATTTGGAAACCGATTATATGGCAGAGCTGATTTTAAAAAAGATTATCAAAGACAATATGACAAACGAACAGAAAGTCAAAGCTGTTTATACCTGGGTAGTAAAAAACGTCAAGCATAATGAAAACCGTTGGGATACGGAAAAATTTCCGGTTGTGTATGAAAAGGACGTCTTGTCGCTTCCTGCAAGAGCCTATTTGGAGGAATGCCGGCAGAAGGCGGCAGAGGGAAAGCTGTTATATAGCAGTAGTTATTATACACAGAGCGCTACAGACGTATTAAAACGGCGGGTAGGAGTATGCAGTACGATTTCCCAGACACTACAGGTGCTTTTAAATCATCTTGGATTTGAGAGCAGCGTCGTTCATGGAATGTATAAAAACCGGAATGGTTCTACCCTGGATCATTATTGGAATAATGTAACATTAAATGGGAAAGAGTATTGGCTGGATGTGGATGTCGAACTATCGAACTGGAAAGGCGGAGCAGTAAATTATTACTGGTATTTAAAAGGCGATAAAGAATGGAAGACGAACCATATTTGGTATGAATAAAAAGGAAATAAACTTTTTCAAAAAACATCCCCTACAAAGGATATCCTTATAGGGGATGTTTTTCAGTTTACTGAAGCCTGTCCGGATCATAGCAAAAGCTTACCATCTGCCCATGGGCGACGGTTTTATATTTCATTTGCGTTCCCATAAAGTTCATTTCCTGATCGTCTCCGACAATACTTCCGTCCATAATCCCTTCTGCAATAAAACAAGTATCCTGCACATACTGGGCGGTAAGCTGCACCGGGGACTGATTCCGGTGTCCCGGATAAACCAGAAGGTCATTAAGTCCTTCTACTTTCTTGGTAAGGCGAACAACGTTGTCCCGGAATTGCGCCATCGGCAGGGCAGTAGGAACCTGCATCCAAAAGTTTCCGGAGCCTATAGTATCACCGGAAAACAAAAGCTGGTGTTCCCGCTCTAAAAAAGCGACGCTGCCCGGAGAATGCCCGCCGCAGGCAATCGTTTCCAGCGTATAGCCGCCTAAATCAAAACAGTCACCGTCTTTTAACTCGGTAAACCAGTCTTGTTTTGCACCTGGCGTCATTTCTACCAGAATTTCAAAATCCTCTGGCACCATATAAACCTTACAGCCTGCCTCGACAAATTCCGGAGTAGAAGCGCCCACATGATCCAGATGCCCGTGTGTTACCAGAATATCGACCGGAAGATCGGTCAGCTTACGGACTTCTGCATATAATCCGGTAACGTTTTGCAGGGAATCAATAAGGGCAGCGCGCTTTTTTCCAATCAAAAGGTAAGCGTCTACATAAGGCTGGAACTGCCCGTTCCCGGCAAAGTCTGCAGATTCGTTAAATTGATAAAGAGTGTCAGATAGCTTATGAACTTGTAAACACATAGTATTCCTCCCTAATTTGTTATCTTCATGTTTTTTAGCACATGCAGTCAATGCTGCCACCAGCATACACATCAACAGCCATGTTGGCAGCCAAGTCATGGGGTTTTTACAGGTTCTTCGGATCATAGCAATAGCTTAACATCTGCCCATGGGCGGCTTCTTTGTATTCCATATGACCGGTTCGGTGTTCCATTTCCCGATCTTCTCCGACAATGCTGCCGTCTAAAATTCCTTTTGTAATAAAAAGGGTATCTTTGGCATACTGTTCGGTAAGCTGTACCGGGGACTGGTTTCGGTGTCCTGGGTAAACAAGAAGTTCGTTAAGTCCTTCTAATTTTCCACAAAGGCGAACAAGGTTGGTACAAAACTGAGAAAGTGGGATACAGGTTGGAAGCTGCATCCAGAAATGACCGGAGCCAATGGTATCGCCGGAAAACAGCATCTGATGTTCTCTCTCTAAAAAGACTACGCTACCAGGAGAGTGTCCGCCGCAGGCGATGGTTTCTAGGCGATAGCCGCCCAGATCAAAGGAGTCGCCGTCCTTTAAGTCTGTAAACCATTCCTGCTTTACATCCAGACGCCCGGAAAGAATGGCAAAATCTTCGGAAACCATATAGATCGGGCAGCCAGCCTCGGCAAATTCTTTGGTAGAAGCCCCGGCGTGGTCGCCGTGTCCATGAGTAATCAGAACGTCGATTGGAAGTGAGGTCAGCTTGCGTATCTCGTCATATAGCCCGGTGACGTTTTGCAGGCAGTCAATCAGGGCTGCATGCTTGGTACCGATCAGCAGATAAGCGTCTACGTAAGGTCGTAGCTGCCCGTTTCCGGCAAAATCAGCGGATTCGTTGAACTGGTAGAGCGTGTCTGATAGCTTGTGTACTTGTAAGCTCATTGTTGTTACCTCCCATTTTTTGATTTATTGTGTGCTAATAGAATAGCCGCCTGCTGCAACAGCAGACGGCTATAAAATTTATTCTGCAAAGGCTGCATTCAGTTCGTCAAGAACCGGCTGAATCATTTTCAGCTTATCAGCTACCCATTGATCATAGTTGGCGTCAAAGTCGCCAGGTTTTGTGATGATATTGGCGTATTCGTCTGCATAGGTCATAGAAGCAAGATTCATAGCCTGAGAGGAATAGCTAAGTAAATTCCAGTCCGGTTCTTTGCCGCGGGAAGAAGCCAGGTTAGAACGAGTGATATAAAGTTCTGCTACTCGGTCGCGTGCCTGCTTGGTAAACGCCGGGCTGATAAAGGAATAGTCGTCGGAAAGGATAAACATATTTCCGGTAATCGGATATAAGCTGGTATACTTTTCCTCTAAATTAGCAAATCCGGTCTCTGTTACTGTGCTGACGATTTCACCGTTTTCATCATATTTCCAGTCTACATCCGGGATGCCCAGACGGATACGAAGCTGTCCTTCCTCTGTACAACCATAATCCCAGATAGTAAGGATTCTGTCAAGTGTTTCATCATCAATATTTGGAGAAATGATGTTACAAGCCCAGTAATTGGTAGATGGGGTTTCGTGCGCAACTCCGTCATCATCCGTCAATACTAACGCGACAGAAGTGTCCCAATAACTTATACCAAGGTTTGTCTGCATTTGGGTATCGTAGCGGTCAAAATAAGCAGCCATACCACTGTGCATATTGGCAGCGCAGTCACCAGAAGCGTAAAAATGTCCCAAATCGTCCGGATCCTGCAACGTATAGAATTCCGGATAAAGCAGTCCGTTGTCATAAGCTGCTTTGATTTTTCTTAATCCTTCTTTGATACCGGTTTCTTCCTCGGCAGGTCCCCAATGATATTGCCCGTCGCTGGATTTGTAGTAGGCGCTCTGCATAATACCAGAAGCCTGCGTACAGCGATCAAGCGCCTGTCCTACGCCGCCAGCCGTATTATACCACGGATATTCTGCAATTCCGGCGTCCTTGATAGCTTGAAGATAGTCCATAAATTCTGTAAAGGTGATAGAATTGGACTCCAGGTTCTTAGAAAGGTCATAATTTGCCTGATCTGCCCAGTCCTTTCTGATTACGACAGAAATATGGGACGTAATGGTGTCGGCTTCCTCCGGGAAGTTATTGGCAAAAACCGGACGGAACAGAAAGTAAGTGCCGCCGTACAGGTTTTCATAGTAAGCGTTTGCTGCCGTACAGCTTGCCGCTGCAGCAAGGTTCGGGTATTTTTCCTTCCAATCAGCCGGAAGTTCTTTGATCAGACCCTGATCCACATAGTTGGCAGCATCGCCAGGATTGAAGTTCCAGACGCTCCAGTCCGGAAGATCATCGGCGTTGATCCAGATATTCATACGCTCTATCCAGTTTTCAAAGGTCAGGGAAGTGACATCCCATTCTACATTGAACGTATCCGTCCACCAGGAGTAGTAGTCGTTACCATGGTTGTAATCAAGGCCATCTGTCACCTGAATTCCGGCAAAACTGATTTTGATTTTGTCGGAAAAGTCCTTGGCTAAAATATCCTCGGCAGTGACATCTGTTTTAGCAGCTAATACGCCGGAGTCTGTCTTGGTATCTGCCGGAGTATTTGTAGTTTCCGAATTGTTATCGGAGTCGTTTTTATCAGAATCGTTCGTATTGCCCTGGCTGTTTTGATTGTTCTCTTCCTTTTTGGTGTCGGAATCCTTTTCCTGTTTGCCGCAGGCAACGAGACCGACAGCAAGTACCAGCATCAGGAGAAGAGCCAGAATACGATGCAGGGTTTTGTTTTTTTTCATCATATCATCCCTCTTGTCATTTACCGTAATTAGTTTCCGAAAGCCGCGTTTAATTCATCCAGAACCGGCTGAATCATTTTGAGCTTATCGGCTACCCATTGATCATAGTTGGCATCAAAATCACCGTCTTTGGTAATGATGTTCGCATATTCGTCTGCATAGGTCATAGAAGCAAGATTCATAGCCTGAGAGGAATAGCTGAGCAAATTCCAGTCTGGTTCCTGTCCTCGTGCGGAGGTAATCTTGGAACGGGTGATGTAAAGTTCTGCTACACGGTCGCGGGCAGCCTTGCTGTTTGCCGGGCTGATAAAGGAATAGTCGTCGGAAAGGATGAACATATTTCCGGTAATCGGGTATACGCTCGTATACTTTTCTTCCAGAGAAGCAAATCCAGTCTCCTCAATCGTGTTGATTACTTCGCCGTTTTCATCATATTTCCAGTCTACATCCGGGATACCCAGGCGGATACGAAGCTGACCTTCCTCTGTACAACCATAATCCCAAATCGTCAAAAGACGGTCAAGTGTTTCGTCGTCAATATTTGGGGAAATGATGTTACAAGCCCAGTAGTTGGTCAGCGGATCGTCGTGAGCTACACCGTTGTCATCGGTCAAGACGAGAGTAACGGAAGTATCCCAATAGCTGACGCCAAGATTGCTCTGCATATAGGAATCATAACGGTCGAACCAAGCTGCCATACCAGTATACATCTGCCCTGCACAATCGCCTGCCGCATAAAAATGCCCAACGTCATCCGGCTCCTGTAATGTATAGAATTCCGGATAAAGCAATCCGTTGTCATAAGCGCCTTTGATCTGTCGTAATGTTTCTTTGATTCCGGTTTCCTCTTCGGCAGGACCCCAATGATATTGCCCGTCGCTGCCTTTGTAATAAGGGTTTTGCCCAACACCAGAAGCCTCCGTAACACGATCCAGTACGTTTCCTACGTAGCCGCTTGTGTTATACCATGGGTATTCTGCAATTCCGGCATCTTTTACAGCCTGAAGATAAGCGAAAAATTCGCTGATGGTAATGGAATTGGACTCCAGGTTTTTAGACAGGTCGTAATTTGCCTGCTCTGTCCAGTCTTTTCTTAAAAATACAGACATATGGCTCGTTAAAGTATCTGCTTCTTCCGGGAAATTATTGGCGAAAACAGGACGGAACAGGAAATAAGTACCGCCGTAAAGGTTTTCATAGTAAGCATTTGCTGCTGTACAGCTTGCAGCCGCGGCAAGGTTCGGGTATTTTTCCTTCCAGTCAGCCGGAAGTTCCTTGACAAGTCCCTGATCGACGTAGTTTGCAGCGTCGCCAGGATTGAAGTTCCATACGCTCCAGTCTGGAAGATCGTCGGCGTTGATCCAGATATTCATACGTTCTACCCAGTTTTCAAAAGTCAGAGCGGTCATATCCCATTCTACGTTGAACGTATCCGTCCACCAGGAATAGTAATCGTTGCCATGGTTGTAATCCAATCCGTCTGTTACCTGAACGCCGGCAAAGCTGATTTTAACATTATCAGAAAAATCTCTAGCCAAAATATCTTCGGCAGTGACCTCTGTTTTGCCAGCCAACACACCGGAATCGGTTTTGGTATCTGCCGGAGTGTTGTTATCTTCCGAATTGTCATCGGAGCTTTGGTCATCGGCATCGTTCTTTCCCGAGTTGTTATCCTGGCTGTTTTGTTTGTTGTCTTCTTTTTTGGTGTTGTCGTCCTTGACGGCGCAGGCTGCCAGGCTGGCAGTCATGACCAGTACCAAAAGAAGTGCCAGGATGCGGTGAAGCGTCTTTGTTTTTTTCATAATATCCTCCATTCTGCCGTTTTACGGCGGTTTCCTATATGACCAGCTACTATGCTCCAAACGGAACGGGCGTTGCTGGTATGCAGCCGCTCTTTGTTTTTTCTCAAAGAACGGTAATGCACCAATTAAAATCCTGCCGAATAGGTAATTAGGACTTAATGGCTCCCATCATAATTCCTTTTGCAAAGTATTTTTGCAGGAACGGATAGACGCACATGACCGGAACCATCGTAGCCATAACCGCTGCCATTTTAATCGCATCGGTAAAGTTCCGTTCGCCGACGTCTACGGTTTGAGAAGCGGTATCTACTACCTGAGAGTCCATAACAATAGAACGTAATACTTGCTGCAACGACTGGAAATCTTTGGAACGCAGGAAAATCATAGACATAAAGTATTCGTTCCAAAGCTGTACGGCAACAAAGAGTACCACGGTTGCCAGGATTGGTTTTGCCAGTGGAACGATGATCCGCGCCATGATAGTCCACTCGTCTGCTCCGTCCAGGCTTGCCGATTCGACGAGCGCCTCCGGCAGAGAACAGAAATAGTTGTATATCAAAATCATATTGAAGGTGTTCATTCCCTGCGCCAGAATAACGGACCAGATGGTATTCGTCAGGTTAAAGCTTTTCATAACGAGATACATCGGAACGATACCACCGTTAAAAATCATCGTAAACAGTACGAGCATCAGGATTACTTTCCGACCTGGCCAGCCTTTTCTGGAAAGCGCGTAAGCCAGGGTGACGCAAAGAAGTAAATTTAACGGCAGACCGACTAATAAGTACATCAATGTGGTTTTATAGCCAATTAAGATACGACTATCCTTAAACAGCTCTTTATAAGCGTCTAAGGTTGGGTTTTTCGGCCAGACAACCCATGTGGACTGCATATATTCTTTATAAGAAGTAAAAGAAATAGCGATAACGTTAAGGAATGGAATCAGGACTGCCAGAAGACCGGCAGTCAGAAGCACCAGGAGAATCCAGTCCAACGCTTCAAAGCCCTTTCTTTTTTTCCCCATGTTATTCTCCCCCTTTCTAACCGAATAATCCACCGCCGCCAAGAGCCTTTGAGGTTCGATCTGCTACCAGCAGGAAAATCATGTTGATAACGGAACGGAACAGGGCTACGGCTGTGGAAAAACCAAAGTCTACAGAACCCTGGAACGTGACGCGGTAAATATACATATCCAATACTTCGGCTACGTTTTTGGTAGCGGCATTCGACAGGTTAAAGATCTGGTCGAATCCGGCTGTCATCAGGTTGCCGCAGGTCAGGATAAACATAACGGAGATAGTCGGCATAATACTTGGCAAGGTAATATGTATGATACGCTGCCAACGGCTCGCTCCGTCGATTTCTGCCGCCTCATACTGATCCTGGTCAATACCGGAGATAGCAGAAAGATAAATAATCGAAGAATATCCGGCGCCTTTCCAGATATCACTTAAATATAAAAGCGGCTGAAATGCCTTTTCACTGCCCAAAATATTGATTGGCGTTCCGCCAAGGGCAGAAATAGCGCTGTTGACCAGACCGTCTACAGAGAGCAGGTTCTGAATAACAGAAGCTACGATAACCCAGGAAAGGAAATGCGGAAAAGTAAATACGGTCTGCATTACCTTTTTGTAGCGTCCGACACGCAGCTCATTGAATGCAATAGCAAGCAGGATCGGAGCAGGGAAGGTAAAAATTAACCGCCCGAAGTTGATAAAGAGTGTTCGTTTGATAGAGTTCCAAAAAGCAACGTCACGGAACACCGCCGTATAGTTCTGGAAACCGCACCATGGGGAACCCCAGATGCCTAGTTTTGCCTTGTAGGTTTTAAAAGCTAGCTGCAAGCCTGCCATTGGATAGTAGGCAAACATCAGATACCAAACAAGAGCCGGAATCAGCAAGACGTAAATCTGCCAATGCTTTCGGATATTGATTCCGATTTTTTGGAAGCCTTTTGCTTCAGCCGAAGTGACAGGTCTTTTGGTATTTGGCGTTTTTGTCAATGGTTTTCTCCTCCTTCATTTTAGCATTTGTTGAAATCAATTGTTTTTGCACGTATAATATTTGATTTCATCGTAAATTATAACAAAGAAAATCAGCAGGGACGAGTGACAATCTTCTGTTCTCGTGGGAAGATATTCGGATAATCCCTTCGACTGATTGAAATTGAAAGCGGAATTGTTACAATAAACTTATAACAAATGGAGAGGCAAGAGGATGAGGTAGGTGATAAAATGCCAGTTGAAAAACGTTCTCGGTTTTTTCGTATTCGTTCTTTGAAAAAGTGTCTGGTGTTGTCCTTTGTCCTACTGATTTGCGCCCTGTTTGCCATTTTTTTCTATTATATTTTTGGGATCGCTGCCAGGACGAAAAGCTGGGAGCAAAACAATTTTTTGGAACTAAGCGGACTGGCGACAGAGCGGGTGGCACAGGCGCTTACGGATTCGCAGAACGCGGCGGTGACAGTAGGCTATTCGGCGGCATGCCAGCGTTTTTTGCTTTCCAGAAACCCCAATGTGGTAATTGAGGCGAAACGGACTGCCTCGGAGACAATCGGCTATGCAGGGCTGTACGGGAGTCACTTTAAAGATATTGTTCTGCTGGGGGTTCACGAACGAGTTCTTTCCAATACAAATTCTTATCGGGAAATCGTAGAACTGGCACTTGCGATGACAGAGATGGAGACGATGGAGAAACGACGGTTTGCAGATACTCTCTATGCGCCGGTAGTGGTGGATCGAAACAGTCAGTATTTGGTCTATTTGTTCCCGGTCTATGGAAACATTGACGGTTATCGCTATCGCTATAATCCGATTACAGGCTTGGTTATTTATGATTTGGCAGAGCTGTTGTCTCTCGCCAGCCTGGATAGCTATGAGGATAGTGTGTCGGTACTGCTGTATAAAGGAGAACCAATCGGGAGCAGTCGGGCGTTGAGTGAGGAAGAAGAGGAGGCTTTGAAAGAACTGTCCGAAAAAGAGACCTCGGCAGTCGTTGACAGCAAGCAGTATTTATTATGTCGCCAAAATATCTCCGGAGCAGGGCTGGAGCTGTTTTTTCTGCTGCCGAACAGCGCGGCGCATCAGTCGTTTTTTCGGATAGAAAATATGCCGTTGTTGCTGATTATCTTTTTTTTGATGTTGATTTTGATTCTGATGGTATGGATTTTAAAAGGGCTGCATCATGATATCTATCGTTTGGTTTCGGATATCAAACGAGCGGAGAATACCGAGAAACGAGTGCATACGCCGTATATCCAGGAGTTGGGACCGATTTCAGAGGTACTAAACAAAACCTTTGAATCCCTGCGGGCAGCTCATCAGAGAGAACAAAGCTTAATGGCAGATAAGCATGAGGCGGTGCTGGCGCAGACACAGGCGGAGATGCTGGCATATCGAAGCCAGATTACACCTCACTTCTTATTTAATACGTTAGAATCCATGCGTTCTCTGGCGCATCATTATAAAGCGGCGCCGATAGAAGGGCTGATTGGCGGGATGTCGCAGATGTTTCGCTATTCCCTGGAGGCGGCGCAGTTAGTACCGCTCCAAGCGGAAATCGGGCATTTGGACAGCTATCTTTCCGTGATGGAAGTACGTTTTCCGGGACGGTATCGAATACAAAAGGACTTGTCAAAAGAAACATTATCCGCCTATCTGCCGTCTATGTCCCTGCAGCCTCTGGTAGAAAATATGATAAAGCATGGCTTTCGGGGGCGTGTGGGAGGAGCCATCCTGATTCAGTCTTTTTTAGAGGAATCCGGCTTTGTCGTGCGGATAGCGGACAACGGAGTTGGGATGAGCGAGAAGCGGCTGGCAGAGGTACGTCAGGGGCTTTATGAAAGAAGCGAGTCGGTCGGAGAGATTCCTGCCGGATTAAAGGGGCTGGTGGGAAAGCGTTCGGAGGATGTTAATATCGGGCTGGCAAATATCAGCCGCCGCCTCCGCTTAAACTTTGGAGAGGAAGCTCGCTTGGAAATCCGCTCGAAAGAGGAGTATTATACCGTGGTAGAGCTGCATGTCCCATTCCGGAGAAACGGAGAGGGAGGGCTATAAAAGCTGCCGCCCCCGTTTCCGGTATAAATCCGGTGACATACCAACGTCTGCCTTAAAATGTTTACCAAAGTAGGAATAATCTTTGTAACCGCAGCGGGCAGCGATTTCGCTAAGGGAAAGCGTACTTGCCACCAACAGCTTTTTCGAGCGGTAAATACGAAGCCTGCGAAGGAAGCTGACAATCGTTTCACCGGTCTGTTTTTTAAAAATATCGCAAAGATAAGTTTCGGTAATATAAAAATATTTTGCAAGCTGTCCCAAAGATATATTTTCGTCTAAATGGGTATAAAGGTAAAATTGGATATCTGCTACGGATACCTGGGATTTCCCGTAGTCCTCCGACTGGGCAAAGCGGAAACCGCCTTCTAGGGAGGCAGTAGCCGTCTGAAGCATCAAGGCGGCTTCGGAGGTATCCGGGAACGCAATGCTGACGCCACAGCCGTCGGGGAGATCTGCCGGCAGCCGATCCGTAAGAATACCAAAATATTCTTCGACCTGGAGAAGAAGCCAATATCCCTTTTTGGTTTCCTGTGCCGGAAGCTTGGAAAGGCTGTCTGCCAGCAGAAGATAACAGCTTCGTCCCTTTCCGTCAATAGAAGGAAGCACCGGATTGGCGATATCAATTTGCAGGATAGTGTTTTCCTGCTGCCCGTCCTGCCCAATACCATGATCCTGTCGGTCAAGGTTCTGCCGCATCAGTCTGGCGGCTTCTTCGACTTCCTCGGCAGAGAGCGGCTTTAGAACATAGTAAACGGCAGCCAGGCGGATCGCTTCTCTTGCCAGCTCAAAATCAGAATAGGCGCTGACGACGATACATTCGATTTGCGGCTGCCAGTTTCTGAGTCGCTCGATAAGCTGCAAGCCGGTCAGGTCAGGCATACGGATATCGGTCACTACGGCGTCCGGGCGAAGCTGCCCGGCTTGCTCTAATGCTTCCGTTCCGCAAGAACAGCATGCTACGATCGTAAATCCGTTCGCTTCCCAGTCAATGATTTCCTGTAAGCCGACTAAAGCCCACGGCTCGTCATCTACCAGCATCAGCTTATACTTTCCCATGGTATACCCACCTCTTTCGTATCTGCGGTATCTTTGGTTTCCTGTGATAATCTCATTATACATGGAAGCGGGGGGAGTTTGCAACCAAAATGAAGGAACTATGTTACTTTTTTGCTGGGAAACTCTGTAAAAATCAGGAAGACAAGCTGCCTTTCGGTTTTTGGCAACTTGCACAAAAAATACGAGAAAAAATCAGAAGAAGCAACAAAGGCTTTTTCTGATTTTTCATTGTGGAATAAAAGAAAATATGGTATAATAGAAGGGGTGTGGGACGCGTGTCTCATACTTCGTTCCTTGTCTCTTCAAAAGTTAAATCAGGATAAAAAAAGTCGGATTAGACCGGAGAAGGACAGAACGAAAATCACCAGGAAAAGAAAAGGAGAGAATAAACATGTTTGACATGAAAGCAAAGCCGTTTTATTTAAGCGACGCAGATGTGGAGTGGGTAAACAAGACGCTGGCAGAGATGACAGAAGAAGAGAAAATCGAGCAGCTTTTCTTCCCTTGTATGAGAGAATACAGCGAAAAGGACATCGACGAGCTGTTAGATACGCTAAAGCCGTCTGGCGTCATGTATCGTCCTTGCTCGGCAGAAGAGGCAGTAAACGCTACCAACCTGTTCCGTAAAAAATGCAAGATTCCAATGTTGATTGCAGCCAATTTGGAAAAGGGTGGTAATGGAATCGTAAATGAAGGAACCTTGGTAGGGGCTCCTTTGGAAATCGCCGCTACGGATGATGTGGAAAATGCCCGCAGGCTTGGTATCCTCTGCGCCCGTGAAGGAAAGGCAGTAGGTGCGAACTGGGCGTTTGCGCCGATCATCGACATCGACTATAATTTCCGGAATCCGATTACCAATACTCGTACCTTTGGTTCCGATCCAGCTAGAGTCGCTGCCTTTGGACGTGCCTATACCGAGGAATGCCAAAAGCTTGGCGTGGCAGTTTCGATCAAGCATTTCCCTGGCGACGGACGTGACGAGCGTGACCAGCACTTAGTGGCTTCGATCAACGACATGGACTGCGACGAGTGGATGGCTACTTATGGCGAGAACTACAAACAGTCGATAGAGGCTGGCGCTCTGACTGTCATGGTAGGGCATATCATGCAGCCGGCATGGCAGAAAAAGCTCAATCCATCCTTAAAGGATGAGGATATTATGCCGGGTAATCTTTCTCCTGAATTAGTAGGACCGGAAGGCTTACTGCGGAAGGTGTTAGGCTTTAACGGTCTGATTTGTACGGATGCTACGACCATGGCAGGTTTTACGATTCCGATGGATCGTTCCAAATCCGTACCATATTCCATTGCCTGTGGTGCAGATATCTTCTTATTCAATAAAAACATGGCAGAGGACTTGGAATATATGAAAGCCGGAGTAGCAGACGGTACCATTACCAAGGAGCGTCTGGACGAGGCTGTCACCAGGATTTTAGCTTTGAAGGCTGCCTTAAAGCTGCATGAGCAGACCGAGGATCTCAAGTTGGAGGATGCTATGCAGGTATTAGGCTGTGAAGAGCATAAGAAATGGGCAAAGGAAATCGCCGATCAGTCCGTTACCTTAGTCAAGGAAGAAAAGGGCGTTCTGCCGTTAGATCCAAAGAAAAAGAGAGTGCTGTACTGTCCGATCGAGTCCGGTCAGGGCGTTGCCTACACCGTAAAAGCCGGTGTCTGCGACCATGTGAAGGAGATGCTGGAAAAAGAGGGCTTTGAGGTAACGACCTTTGTACCGGCACCGATGTTTGAGGGCAGCACCCCAAGAAACGACGAGACGACCAAGAACTACGATTACATCATTTATCTGGCGAATATGTCCACCAAGTCCAACCAGACGACAGTGCGTATTGAGTGGCAGCAGCCGATGGGCGCCAACTGTCCGCATTGGGTCAATTCCATACCGACGATTTTCATTTCGGTAGAGAATCCATATCACTTGCTGGACGTACCGCGTGTAAAGACCTTTATCAATACCTACAATTCCAACGACGACGTACTGGAAGCCCTGATGGATAAGCTGATGGGACGGAGCGAATTCAAGGGGACAAACCCGGTGGATCCGTTCTGTGGGAAATGGGATACTAGGTTGTAAGAGGAAAATAGATGGAGACACAAAAGGAGAACGAAAAAGATATCCACATGGGAGCTTTGTTCTCCTGGATTCGGAAACTGCAGGGGCTGGAACGGAAGCAAGTCTGTTATGGCTTATACGATTCGGCTACCTGCGCCCGTTTCGAGGAAGGCAGTTTAGAGCCGGACAGCTTTGTACTGGAGGTGCTGTTTGAACGGATTGGTGCTTCTTTGGGAGAGTATGGAACCTTGTATTCTCTTCCAGAATATTTGTTTTTGGAGCGGCGAAATGAGATTGTCTATGCACTACGGAAAGGCTTTTGGGGTGCTGTAAAACAGTTATTACAGGAATATGAAAGAGAAATAGAGGAGGCGCTCGGAGAACATACCCGTCGGAATACGCAGGGGATTGGAAAGGAAGAGCTGCATAGACAGTTTATCGGTTATATCTGGAATGCTCTTTGGATGGAGCAGGGGGATAGAAGCGATAGAAGGGAAGAACTGTTGACGCTTCTTCGCCTGACTGTTCCAGGCTTTTCCTTTGAGCAGATACAAAGTTTTCTCTATGGAAAACAGGAGCAGGCTATTTTGATTTTACTGGCGGAACAGGAATGTCGGCAGGGAAAATACGGTAAGTGTTATCCAGAACGCCAAAGCCGTTTACAGACAGGAATTTGGCTGTATCAGGAAATCTTAACCTACATAGAGACACATTGCTTAGATAAAAAGCGCCTGAACTATCTTTACCCAGAAACGGTACTCAGCCTGGCAGAAAAGCTGGCGGAGGAGAAGCGGTATTCGGAGCTGTCCGTTTGCGAAAAGGGACTGGTCTGCCTGTGGGAACAGCATCGGATGTATGGGTTAAAGGGATTACTACGTTTGTCCCTATTAGGATGGGAAAAAGGAGGAGTGCCGGTTCTGGAAGGAGAAGATCCCGAACTGTATCAGAAAGCGATTTTGATCCTGGATATCTTACAAAAAAACCTGGAAGCCATATGGAGAATCCGGCGCTGCCACTATCCTTTGCTGAATACGGTTTACCGCGGTCAGGTACTGGGAGAGCGGTTGCTACGCTTGCGGCTTAGTAAAAAGCGTCCCTTAGACGAGGTATGTCAGGATATTTGTGAACCGGAACGGCTATCCGCTATCGAACGTGGAGAATCGAAGCCGACCATGAAGCGCTTTATCAGGCTGATGGAACGTCTGGAGGCGGATACCTGCCGATTTTATCCGAAAATTCGTACCAAACGGTATGATTTGATCTTGCTTGCCACGGAGATCGATATGTTGATCAGCAGCAGACGGTATCAGGAGGCAGAAGAGGAACTACAGAAGCTGAAAAAAGGACTGGAAGAGGAGAATGGGCAAAAAAATGTTTTTAACAAACAGTATTTAGATAGTAGTTATGCCATTATTGAAGGAGAATTGGGAAAGATCAGCCGGGAACAGGAATTAGAGATGCTTCTGAAAGCGTTTCACCTGACGGTGAACGAAGGATGTGATCTGCGGCTCTGGCCTTTGACCAAGATAGAGGTGGAGATACTGAATAGTATTTCGATTGCTTTAGAGAATTTAGGAGATCGGAAAGAAGCTATTCGTTTACTCCAGGAGGCAAAGAAACGATATCATGTGACGATGAGCCAGTTAGTAAAGTTTCGGGAAAAATCCCGAATGAAGGAGAAAAAGGGAGTCGTGCAGTACCGGGAGGAAGGGATGAAGCTGGAATACAATGCGACAGCTTATTTGCTGGTCGTGGAAAATCTGGTGAATTCTTTGGGAAGCGACGGAGAATACGACGAGGCGTTGAAGTTGGCAGAGGAAGCGTTTCCTTTGGCTTATCAGATGCAAAAGTCCTATGTCGTGAGCAATCTGTTGTATGAAATTGCCTGGAATACCGAGCAGAAGATGGAACAAGAGAAACAAGATATGGCTGCAATCCGGAAAGTATGTATACCATTGTTTTATCAGAGTTATGTGATTGCAGCCATAGCAAAGCAAAGTGCTGACGCTAAGTTTATTAAAAAACGTTGTGAAAAAAAATATGGAGTAAAATGGGGATAACAAGCTGCAGGCTATTGTTTAGGTGGTCGTTTTTTATCACTTTGCGGTTCTGCGCCTGGCTTGTCTTTTGATGGATCAGGCGCAGGTTCCTCTGCCTCGGAGCCGAGAGGTGGCTTAGGTTCCGGCGGCGGAGTGAAAGGAAGAAGAACTGCCAGAGAGAGTGATAAAGTGGTTAAGGTAGTAAGATATTTTTTTAGTTTCATAATAAGAGAAACCTCCTTCGTAGTAAAATATTTTTGGGTCGTGCATAAGATGTTTGATACGAGCCTAATGATAATGGAAAAAAGAAGAAAACAGAATGACGTTTGAAACAATTGGGGGAAATTGTTTCAAACGTCATTCTGTTTTGGGTGGGGGTGTGGTAGGATAGGGGCAGAACAAACGGAAGGAAGGTGCAACGAGATGGGAAGGAGGGATGATGGGATGATGGGATGATGGGATGAAAAGAGGAGCAGGGTAGAGATTGGATTTGACAGGATCATTATCATTAAAAGTCATATTAGAAATCCTGTAAATTGAAAGTTAAAAAATCGAATACTAAAGTTGGCAAACAGGAGGATAACATTATGAAGAAAAAGATTTTATACTTAGTAGCTATAACCTTTTGTATGATAGCATTTATTGGAATCTCAAGACAAAAAGTATCAGCGATAACAGAGGAAAATAAAGATGCTGCAACGGGTATAGAAATGTCTATGAAAGAGTTTAATGAGTACTTTGTTGGAGCGGTTGAGGCTAGAAAGGATTTACAACAGTTAGATAAAAGTTCTTTTTACAAAGCAACATTAGAAAATTGGGTTTTAAATGGAAATGAACTTTCTTTTAATGTTAAATTAAGGAATGAGATCATTTCGGTTTCCGGTGTGTTGGAAAAGGGATATCGAGGCGAATCTTATTTAAATTTGAATAATGGTGTTGTGTCAGAAGGCTACAAGATATTACTGGGAGAATTATATGTTGGAGAGGATTTAGATACTTCCTTATTATTTCAGAAAATTGAGGGAAAGAACATAAAATTGTATCTTGTAAAAAATAAAGAAGTGGTGTTAGTTGAAGCTCCCCTTTTATTTGAAGTAGATGTGCCAATTCCTCTGTTAAAGGAAGAAAAAGAAATTGATATTTATTGGTTTCTTGATATTGTGGAGCCAGAGGAGATTGTAGAAATTGAAACGACAGATGAGATTTTGAAAGAGTTAGGAGTGAATTCCGTTGTTTCGCAAAGCATAAGTCCTATGCTAAGCTGGATAAGCCCTGTAACTTACACTCAAAGATATAATATTGGTTCTGATGAATTTGTTGCTATGTCTGTGCCACATGTTGAATATCAATATTCGGATATTCAAGGTGTAACTGGGCAATGGGAGGCAAGTTTTGAAATTGCAGAAGTTACAAGGTTAAATGGAACGGAATATAGGGCGGCTGCAAATCCCATTAGATATTTAAAAGTAGATTTGGAATTAGGTTGTGGAGAAAGAACTGCTTTTACAAAAAAATATATAAGTGCTAAAGCAATTAATGGAGGCGCAAGTGTAGGAATTGGCACCAAAATTGACACTTTAATCAAGAAAAAGGTTTTATCAAAAGTTCCAGGTGCAGTAACTGTTACAGAAATACTTTCTTGGTTACGCAGTATGTCTGGTGCAACAGAGAGTATTATATTGGGAAATACAAATGGAGTACTGGTATCTAGTAATTCCCAATATGTATCAGCGGTTGGTACTGAATTTACAAGTTTAGAGTTATACCAAAATACTTACACAAATGGTCATAGTGCGAAAATATTAACTGATTTAAAATATGCGCAGCCACAAGGAGGAAATAATAATTCGGTTTCTGCTAATGGGGTATTGAGAATTGTATTTGAGGTATATAATTATCATACTCATCAAACTAACCATGTTGAATCAAATGCTATTAGTTGGAGATATACTACAAGTCCAAATTAATTTAACAAAAATATTAAGAAGTTATTTGAATTGTTATTATATCAAATGACTTCTTAACTTGTTTGAAGGGTGGTTATTATTATGAAGAAACGAAAAAA
>CAJUFW010000044.1 GCA_910585655.1 uncultured Lachnospiraceae bacterium | reverse complement strand
ATTGATACCGGTATGGGACTGGAACGACTGGCAGTTGTAGTACAGCAGGTGGATTCTGTCTTTGACATTGATACGATGAAGGCAATCCGTGACCATATTTGCGAATTGGCTGGAGTGACATACCAGACGGACGAAAAGAAGGATGTTTCCATTCGTCTGATTACCGACCATATCCGTTCCGTTACGTTTATGATTTCAGACGGGATTATTCCTTCCAATGAGGGACGAGGGTATGTACTGCGGCGTCTGCTGCGGCGTGCTGCCAGACATGGAAGGCTGTTAGGGATTGACGGGCTGTTTCTTTCTAAGATCTGTCAGACGGTAATCCGGGAATCGAAAGACGGCTATCCGGAGTTAGAAGAAAAGCAGGATTATATTTTAAAGGTCATTACGATTGAGGAAGAACGGTTCCATGTGACGATTGATAAAGGGCTGGAGATTTTAGCGGAAATGGAAGAAGCCCTGGTTGCTTCCGGAAAGCGGGAACTGGCTGGGGAGGATGTATTTAAGCTTTATGATACGTATGGCTTCCCGTCGGATCTGACCGAGGAAATTCTTCAGGAAAAGGGCTTTACTATCGATCAGGAAGGCTTTGCTGCTGCAATGACGCAGCAAAAGGAAACCGCCAGGAGTGCCAGAGCCGTGACTAACTATATGGGCGCGGACGCTACGGTATATGATCAGATTGATATCAGCCTGACTTCACAGTTTGTCGGTTATGATGTTCTTTGCCATAGCTCTGCTATTTCCGTGCTGACGACAGAAACCGAGCTGACCGGAGAACTGGTGGCAGGGCAGCAGGGAACGATTCTCGTAGAAGAAACGCCGTTTTATGCGACTATGGGAGGACAAGAGGCAGACAGCGGGCAGATCTATAAAGACGGCGCGTTGTTTGAGGTAGCCGATACGATCCATTTAAAGGGTGGTCGGATCGGGCATGTCGGAACCGTCAAGGAAGGAATGTTCCGGGTAGGCGATACCGTAACGTTAAAAGTAGACGAGAAAAGACGACAGGCGACGGCGAAAAACCACAGTGCGACACATCTGCTGCAGGAAGCGTTGCGCGTCGTGCTGGGCAGCCATGTCGAACAGGCTGGCTCTCTGGTCAATGCAGGGCATCTACGCTTTGACTTTACTCATTTTTCTGCTATGACAAAGGACGAGCTGGCGCAGGTAGAAGCGATCGTAAACGCAGAAATCGCTAAAAAATTGCCGGTAGAGACTCATATAATGAGTATTGAGGACGCCAAAAAGACCGGAGCCAAGGCGCTCTTTGGCGAAAAATATGGCGATACCGTACGAGTTGTCTGTATGGGAGAGTTCAGCAAGGAGCTTTGTGGCGGAACACACGTTGACACTACAGGCGATATTACCGTATTTAAAATCCTTTCCGAATCAGGGATTGCTTCCGGGGTACGCCGGATAGAAGCGATTACCTCAGAGGGTGTGTTCGCGTATTACCGGAAAAAAGAGGAGGAGCTTACAGAAGCCGCTAAGGCTGCAAAGAGTGAGCCGTCTCTTTTGAAAAATAAAATCGAAGCAATGCTAGAAGAGATCAAAATGCTTCAGTCTGAAAACGAACGTTTAAAGAGCAAGCTGGCGAACCAGTCTTTAGGCGACGTTATGAATCAGGTGGTCGAGGTAAAAGGCATAAAACTGTTGGCGGCAAACGTGCCGGATTTGGATATGAACGGCTTGCGGAGCTTAGGCGATCAGCTAAAGGAAAAGCTTGGAGAAGGGATTGTTCTGTTGGCGTCGGAAAAGGATGGTAAGGTCAGCCTGGTTGCGATGGCAACCGAGGGCGCTATCAAGCAAGGAGCCCATGCCGGAAATCTGATCAAAGAAATCGCGCCGATCGTTGGCGGGGGTGGAGGCGGCAGACCGAATATGGCGCAGGCAGGTGGCAAAAATCCGGCTGCTATAGGAGAAGCAATCGCCGCTGTAGCTGCAGTAGTAGAAAAGCAGCTTTAAGGATAGTGGTAAATAGGAGCGCAGCGTGAAAATAAAAAACGAAGCTTGTAAAAAAATATTGGAGCAGGTCAACCGGATCGTGATTGGCAAGGAGCAGATAGCGGCAAGGCTCCTTGCCGCCATGCTGGCGGGAGGTCATGTTTTGCTGACGGATATTCCGGGAGTAGGGAAAACAACGCTTGCTATGGCGTTTTCCCGCTCCTGTGAACTGGAACAGAAGCGGATGCAGTTTACCCCGGACGTATTGCCGTCGGACGTGACCGGCTTTTCTCTTTGGAGCCGGGAAACCAATCAGATGGTGTACCAGCCGGGAGCAGTGATGTGCAACCTTTTTCTGGCAGATGAAATCAATCGTACTTCCAGTAAGACACAATCGGCTCTTTTAGAGGCGATGGAAGAACGCCAGGTGACGGTAGACGGCGTTACCAGACCTTTGCCGGATCCATTTATGGTAATTGCCACCCAGAATCCGGTCGGGACAGTCGGGACTCAACGTCTGCCGGAATCTCAGATGGATCGTTTTATGATAGGAATGACGATGGGATATCCTACCCCGGAGCAAGAGATAAGCATTTTAAAAAACCGAAATTCCGGCAATCTGTTGGCAGGGATTCTTCCGGTCGTTGGACGGGACGACCTGCTGGCGATGAGAAAGCAGGTATCGGGCGTGTATGTTCATGAGGATCTGTATGCCTATATGGTAGAACTTACCAACCGAACCAGGAACCATCCGGCGATAGAAGAGGGGGTTTCTCCACGCGGAACTCTGGCGCTGATGGAAATGGCAAAAGCAGTCGCCTTTCTGTGCGGTTATGAATTTGTTGTTCCGGAGCATGTACAGGAAATCTTTTTGGATGTATGCGGACACCGCGTCCGGTTTCAGTCGATGGCGGTACAGACGACTTCCGGTCAGGAGGTGCTGTTAGAGCTGCTGGCTTCGGTAAAGGCTCCGGCGATTCGCTAGAAAGGCAGGGGAAAACGATGGTAATACGTTGGCTGATGTATATAGTCGTATTGGCGCTTACAGCCATTCTTGCTGTCTTATATCCTGATTATACGTCTGCGCTTCTGTTTGTAGGAGTGCTGTGTTATCCGGCGGTAGCATGGGCAGAGCTTATGCTGCACCGGATATTTTTGACGGTTTCTCCAAAAGAAAAAGCCTCTCTTATCATGGTCAAAAAGGAGGCTCCCTGCGACGTTCTTTTTCAAATTTCTAACCGCAGCCTGCTTCCTGTCTGGCAGTTAAGGGAGGACTACCGGATAAACAACCGGATGACCGGAGAGAAGCTGGCAGAGCGTTTGGATACGGAATTAGAGCCGTATGCCCGCTTGATGAGGAAACTGGTGGTAGTGCCGGAGCATTATGGTCTTTATGCGCTGGAAAAAGGACAGGTTCGGCTCTCGGATATGTTTCGTCTGCTCCGGGTAAAAAAGAAACTGACTGCTCAACCCTTGTTTTTTTGTATGCCTTTCATAGAAACTCTTTTGCCGGAGACGATATCCTCTGTGATCACAGAGCTTATACAAGAAGTTTCTGCAAGAGCAAACAAGGGAGAGGAGCAGCCAGAACTTCGGGAAATCAGAGAGTTTCAGCCAGGAGATCGGCAGAACCGGATTCACCAGAGACTGAGCGCCAGGTTTGAAAAAACAATGGTACGAGTATTGGAAACAGAAGAAAAGCCAATGCTGTTGTTGATTCCAAAGCTCTATCAGGATGCTCCGGCAGAAAACGATCGTTGTCTGGAGTTTTTGGCAGCATTGATAAAGCAATGTCTGTTAAAAGGAATTTGTTCGGCGGTATGGCTGTCGGAGGAACAGATCCTGCCGGCAGGAAACGAGGAAGAATTAAACCATGTGTTTTACCAACTGCTGTCTACCCCTCGTTTTCTAACCGTATCCAAAGAAGGGGACAGGCTGGAGTCAACAGCAAAACTGCGGGATATAGAACAGAAGCTTCCGGCAGAATACCAGATCGTTGCCTGGATTGATGGAGACGGTATTACCTATCAGACGAGGGGAGGAAGCGCTTTTGAATAAAAAAGAGAGTACGTCGCTGCGGATCGATACGGCTGTTGAAGAAACATCCGGGAAAGGATTTTTCCTAAAAAAAGCGTTCCCTGTGCTGCTTAGGATTTTTCTTATGTGGCTCTATGGCGTTTCCCTGCTGCGCTATCTATGTGAAACGCTGCATATTCGCTGGGAAGCAGAATGGTGGAACAGGATTTTAGGCGTTGGCGAGCATGGTCCTTATTTATTTGCCTTTCTCCGTTCCCCGCAGCAGATGGCAAATTCCTTTTACCATCTGGAAAATCTGGTGATCAAACGGATTTCCTATGCGACTGACCAGGAGCTGCTTCCTTATATTACGACGCTGCCGTTTGCAACGACGTTTCCGTTTTTATTAGGGCTTAGTGTGGCATTGCTGTGCCTGGTCTTTTTGCTTGTCTATGGAAAGCGGATTGCGGTAGAGTTTTGGGTGCTGCTGCATATTGTGATCCTCAGCCTCCCTTTTTTGTTCCGGGAAACACCGTCCTTTTGGAGCTTTTTTCTGCTCTTAGCTATGATTTTGGCTATGATAGGCTCTACGACAAAGGTTTCTTTGAAAAAAGAGCCGAGAGGAAGACCGGAATACCGGTATATCGGAGCGCTGCTGCTTTTATTCGTTACATTTTTATTGGCTTCCTGCCTTCTGCCAAAAGAGCAGTATGCCAAAACGACGGTATGGTTAAAGGAGCAAAAAAAGGAGCTTACCTTGTGGGGAGAGCAAATGCTGGCAAGGATGGAAGGAGAAAACGGACGATTTCCAACCTGGGGAAAGCGTTATACGGACGACAGCCCGGCGTTTCGGATCGTACTCAAATGGCAAGAGCAATCAGAAAATTCCCCACAAAACGAAGCCATGATTTCTCAAACGAATCTGTATTTAAAAGAGTATGCCGCCGTCCATTATGGCAGGCATGGCTGGGAGGAATACCGACCGGAAGAAAAAGCCCGTTTGGAGGAGCTGATGGCTACTTACCACCAGAAGCCGGAAGAATGGATGTTTCGGGCAGAGCATACATTGGAAGAGATGAGGCTATACGAAGACCTTCGGGGTCTTTTTACTACCGTAGAAGTAGAGCCGCTAAAAACGGTTAAAAACAGGGCTTTTCTTTTATATGGCGCCTCTGAGTTCGGTGTAGGGAAGGGAGATATCCCGTCGCCTGTCGCGGATCTTTACATGACGGCGAAGGGAAAGAAGATTTCACAATCCTTTACCTATCCTTTGTTTTATTACGAACGCTCCCGAAACCAGGAAACCTGGCAGCGGTCGTACGGTATCCTGGAAGGCTATGAGTTTGACGGCTGGGAGCCCTATGATGCGTTTGTCTATGAAACCTGTCTTGGTCTGCCGGAAGGGCTTGGAGAGGGATTTTATCAGCTTGTGGAGGAGCTGGAGGCGAGCGCAGAAGCGCTTTCCCTACGATATCCCTATATCAGCAAAGAAAGCTTGAAGATGCAGGCGCTAAAAAGCTGGTTTTATGAGCATGCTACTTATGATACGGCGCCGGGGCTGGCGCCGGAAGGCTGGAATATGGTAGAGTATTTTTTGACGGAAAGCCAAAGAGGATATTGCGTTCATTTTGCCTGCTCGGCAGTTTTACTTCTGCGGGCAATGGGGATTCCTGCCAGATATGCAGAAGGCTATCTGGTTAAATTGCCGGAGCTTTATGAGCAGGGAGAAAAAGAGAAAACGCTCTATACGACCTGGGAGGACGGAAAAGAGATACGAGTATTAGAGGGAACCGTTACCGGAGAATCCGCTCATGCCTGGGCAGAGGTTTGGCTAGAGGGAATTGGTTTTGTTCCGATAGAGTATACGGTAGGGACAGAAGAAAACGGAATTTCCGCAGGCTTGCCAGGTTTAGACAGGCTGCCGGGAGCTGCAGAACAAGAAGAGGAAGAGAATAGGGAAGAGGAAAAAGAAGACGAGGAGTCGCAGGAAAACAACATAGAAGAGCCTCCAAACATACAGGAGCCATTGTTACCAGAACAGACAAAGCCTGTAGAAACCAAGCCGGATAGGAAGGACGGAGCGGCAGCCCTTGGAGAAGGGAGAACGCTTTTTTGGATTGCTCTGGCGTTACCGTTGTTTTTGGCTTTTGCTGCAGGTGGCGTTCGCTTTTGGCAGAAGGAACATTACCGTCGGATGAGCAACCGGAACAAAGCGCTTTATTGGTATCGAAAACTGGATCGCCTTTCGTTGTCTAATTTGCCAAATCCAGAATTTTCCAGCAGGCAGGAAACTGCCAAACGAATTGCCGAAAAGGCAAGATTTTCCGAGTTGGAAGTGACCTGGGAGGAGATATGCTTCCTGGAATCGTGCTATTTGGAGCAAAAAGCAATAAAAAATGTAAAAAAAGGATAAAAAGAAGTTGACAAAACAAGTTTTTCGCGATAAAATTCTTGTAGTGCTATGAATAAAAACCCAAACAGTTGTTAGCACAATCTACAACTGGAGGGGAGGTTAGGTGTGAGGCTATGTCAAACGTTATCGTAAAAGAGAACGAAACATTAGATAGTGCTCTGCGCCGTTTCAAACGGAATTGCGCAAAGGCAGGTATCCAGCAGGAGATCCGCAAGAGAGAGCATTATGAGAAGCCGTCCGTAAGACGTAAGAAAAAGTCTGAGGCAGCAAGAAAACGCAAATATAAATAAGTGTTTAGAGAATAAGAGTGTTGCATACGCAGCGCTCTTTTTTCATATATTGGGGTAAGGATAGCCATAGAGGGGGCGGCTTAAAATGAAGCCGGAAGGCAGACAGGGCAGGCAGAGAGGAGCAAGAGGACAGAAGCGGCAGAGCCGTCAAAACCCCAAAAGGCAGCAGGCTAAGGATAAGGACAGCCTGGAATGGCTCGCCGACCGGGTGCAGGTGCCAGCCGAGGTATTGGCAGGGGCGCCTATTTTTATCTTAAACGGCAAGCATCAGCTTTGGGTGGAAAATTATAAAAGCATTTTGGAATATCAGGATACCATCATTCGCATCCAGACTAAACAGGGGCGTGTGAAAATCTGTGGTAAGGCGTTGGGGATTGATGAATTTGCCAAAGAAGGGATGCGGATTACTGGCTGGATCAAAAGCGTAGAATTTTACGGGACATAATGTTAAAACAGGAACTGAAACGCGGAGGTTGTATGAGAAAATTTTTGAGATGGCTGCAAGGGATGGTAGAGGTACGGGTAACACAGGATCAGATTGAGCGTTTTTTGAACCTTTGCCGAAATCGTGATCTGCAGCTTTACCGGATCGCGCACCAGAAAACAGAATACCGGTTTTGGATGAGCCTGACCGACTATTGGCGGATACGTCCTGTGGCAAGAAAGATAGGGGTGCTTCCTTTGGTGTCCGAAAGGAAGGGATTTCCTTTTTTGTTAGGAGAATGGGGCAGGCGAAAGGTGTTTACAGGCGGTTTTTTGCTCCTGGCTTTGCTGCTCTTTTTTTTGACCAGGATGATTTGGAGTATTGATATAGAAGGCTGCTCTTATCATACCGAGGAAGCATTGCTGGAATTTCTAAACTCACAGGGAATACACTGCGGGATGTTTTACCGGGATTTGGATTATAAACAAACAGAGGACTTACTGCGGCTTACTTACCAGGATATCAGTTGGGTATCGGTAGAGAGAGTCGGTACGAAGCTTCATATCCGATTAAAGGAAAGCGAACTGGTGGACGCCAGCATAGAAGAAAAAAAGCCTGCCCATCTGATTGCCTCTAGGGACGGGGTAGTAGAGTCGATTGTGACGCGGAGCGGTACGCCGATGGTGGCAGCAGGCGATCAGGTAAAAAAAGGAGATATCCTGATATCTGGGGTGGTAGAAGTAACAGGGGACTTTGACGCGCCTCTTAGCACCCATTTGGTCTACGCCGACGGGGATGTGGTATTGACAGGAAGCCAGAACTATCATTCGGTGTTAGAAATGGAGTATCAGGAAAAAGTATATACGGGAAAGGAACGGAAGCGCATCAGCCTGAGAGGATTTGGATATCAGGTTGATTTTTTTACCTGGGGAGGGAAAGGAGAAACGAAAGAAAACGAAGATCGTTTTGTGGAGTATGGACGATTCCGCCTGAACCCGTCTTTGGATTTTCCGGTTTCTTGTATCATGACGAGGTATCGAAACTATGAAACCGTGCGAAAGCGTTACAGTGAGGAAGAGGCAATAGCGTCAGAAGAAAAAAAGCTTGCAACGTATCTGGAAACATTAGAAAAAAAGGGAATTACGATTTTGGATAAAAAGGTGACAATCCAGGTAAAAGGGGCGCTTTGTCTTGCAGAAGGGAGCATTGAAACCAGACGGATGGAGAAACGGCACCAGAAGATAGAAGAGGAATGAAGAAAAGTGAAAAAATGCTTGCATTTTCCATTCCGGCATGTTAGAATAAGGAACTGTGTAAAGAAGGGCAGTCCTCTGTTGCGTCGTGCATTACGAATGTCCTAAAGGAAGGAGAAGAAAGATGAACGACATCATCAAAAGCATTGAAGCGGAGCAGTTAAAGTCCGAGGTGACAGACTTCCGCGTAGGCGATACGGTAAAAGTATACGCCAAAGTAAAAGAGGGAAACAGAGAGAGAACCCAGGTATTTGAAGGTACGGTATTAAAGAGACAGAACGGCGGGGCAAGAGAGACCTTTACAGTACGGAAGTTTTCCAACGGGATCGGCGTAGAAAAAACCTGGCCGTTACATTCCCCGAATGTAGAGAAAATCGAAGTGGTACGCCGCGGTAAAGTAAGGCGTGCAAAGCTGAACTACCTGCGCCAGAGAGTCGGCAAGGCTGCAAAGGTAAAAGAAAAGCTAAGATAAGCAGGTTTATACGAAACATAAAAGGACAACTACTGGCTGTTTGTAGGTTGTCCTTTTTTCTCATCCTGCCCGAAGGAAGGAATGTAGGAATGGCAAAGCGTAAGTACAAATATATGAGCAAGCCGGACGAACGGCTGATGAAACGGAAGCGGCTGATGAAAGAACTGCTGATTTGGGTAATCGAGATTTTACTGGTATTGGGAGCCGCCTATTATATTTCCTTTCATTTATTGGAAAAAACAGCAGTGATTGGAGATTCGATGTCACCGACGTTAGAAGACGGTGAAAAAATATTAATCAACTGTTTTTCCTATCGCTTCCATGACCCGGAGCGGTTTGATGTAATTGTCTATAAACAAAGCAACAAAGAACACAGCTATTATGATGTCAAGAGAGTGATTGGGCTTCCGGGGGAAACCGTCCGCATTGACGAAGAGGGAGCCATTTGGATAGACGGAGAACGAATTGAGGAAAAAGTAGCGGTCGATCGGATCAATAATGCCGGTCTGGCAAGGGACGAAGGGGTCTTGTTAGACGAGAAGGAATATTTTGTCCTTGGAGATAACCGAAACGAGAGTGAGGACAGTCGTTTTGCCAACGTAGGAAATGTCGTACGGTCGGATATTATCGGAAAAGCCTGGATTCGACTGGAACCGTTTAATTTTATCAGCACCCTGAATGTAAAGGCAGATAAAACAGAAGAAGGAAAAGAGCAGGAGATAGATTCATGAATTTACAATGGTATCCTGGTCATATGACCAAAGCAAAAAGACAGATGCAAGAAGATATGAAGCTGATTGACGTTGTGGTAGAGCTGCTTGACGCCAGGATTCCACTCAGCAGCCGTAATCCTGATATCAATACCCTCGCAGGCGGCAAATCCCGCGTCGTTCTACTCAATAAGGCGGATTTGGCAGATGAGGCAGAAACGCTTCGCTGGAAGGAGCGTTTAGAGTGTGAGGGCTCTTTTGTCGCGTTAGTCAACGCCAAAAGCGGCAACGGGGTAAAAAATGTCCAGGCTGTCATTCGTCAGGCATGTCAGGAAAAGCTGGAACGCGACCGGAAGCGTGGGATTTTAAACCGTCCGGTTCGGGCAATGATTGTGGGCATTCCCAACGTCGGAAAATCGACTTTTATCAATAGTTTTGCCGGACGCGCCTGTGCAAAGACAGGAAATAAGCCGGGTGTTACAAAGGGCAAGCAATGGATTCGTTTGAATAAAAGCGTAGAATTACTGGATACGCCGGGGATTCTATGGCCCAAATTTGAAGATCCGCAGGTAGGAAAGAACCTGGCTTTTATCGGTTCTATCCGCGACGAAGTGGTCAATACGTTGGAGCTGGCGCTTGAGTTGATTTCTTATCTGACAAGGCGGCAGCCGGGTCTTTTAACAAAAAAATATGAAATAGAAGAGGGTGAGGACGCTGTTTTGATATTGACGGGGCTGGCTGTCCGCCGGGGCTGTAAGCGAACGGGAGACGAGGCGGATTTGGAGAAGGCGGCTGCCTTATTATTAGACGACTTTCGGAACGGACGGCTGGGTCGCGTGACTTTAGAGCAAGCCGATAACAGAGGAAGTACATCCTGATAGCTTGGGACAAAAGAAAGGAAGGTCGTTGCGATGGAACAAAGGAAGATGAGCAAGGAGGAGGAAATCAACGACAGCCTGGAAGTATGCAGGGATATTTATATTTATTATGAACGCGGGGAAGCGAACGGCACAGAAGGACAGACGTCCTCTCATACCTCTCTTTACGCCGCCGCTTATGCCGCAAAAAACGAATCTCGCCAAAGCCAGGTGATTCCGATTCGACGGGAACCTGTAAAACAGGAAAAAAGAGAACAGATTCCTTTTAAAGAACCTAAAAGAACAGAGCAAAAACAAGTCGAAAAAAAGAAGAAAACGAGAGCGCTAAAGCCGAAAAAAGAATTTCTCAGCCATCCGAGTATAAACCGAAGCGAAAGAACTGGTTTAAGCTGGAATTAGATCCCGATCCGGAATGGGATGAGTTAGAAGAAACGGCAGCAGCCGAAGAGACAGAACCAGAAGAACCCGAACTAGAGGAAGCAGAACCGGAAAAGGTTTCTTCTATTTTACGAAATATCGCCAGTTTATTTTTCTGTGTCCTGATTGCATTTACAGCGGCAAAGCTACTAAACGAGTATATCATACAGCCGACGCAGGTAGAGGGTATTTCCATGGAAGATTCTCTGCACAACGGCGAGCATTTGTTAATGGATAAGCTTTCCTACCGCTTTCATGACCCGGAGCGGTTTGATATCGTGATTTTTCCTTTTGAGGAAGGTGTATATTATATCAAGCGTATCATTGGGCTGCCAGGAGAAACCATACAGATTAAGGACGGGCAGGTTTATATTGACGGGGCGCTTTTAGAGGAAGACGTATATGGCAATACGATGATCCAAAATGCAGGCAGAGCCGCGGAAGAAGTCGTGCTGGGAGAGGATGAATATTTTTTATTAGGAGATAACCGGGATAATAGTTTTGACAGCCGCTATGAAGTGGTCGGCAACATCAAAAAAGAACAGTTTATAGGGAAAGCCTTCTTCCGTCTGTATCCGTTTGACCAGATTGGTTTTTTGGGAAAAGGGAAAAAGAAAGAAGAGGAGCCAAAAAACGACTGAAAACATGTGAAAATAGGAGAAATGATGGAACAGGAAAAGCAAAGAGCGATCAAACAAATCAAGGAGCAGTTTCAGGCTCTGACAGAAGAGGAGCTTCCGGCGTTTCTGGCACAGTATGCCGCAGATAGCAGAAACGGGGTAATTCGGCTCTGTGAGGCAGCAACAAAGCGTTATGAGCGTTACCAAAAGGAAGTGGAACGGATAGAAGAGCTTTGCGAGTATGAAAAGCAATATGCAGAATATGAGTATCTTTGTGGTATCGACGAGGTGGGACGGGGACCGCTGGCAGGTCCGGTGCTAGCCGGCGCAGTGATATTGCCAAAAGGCTGCCGGATTTTATATATCAATGATTCCAAGCAGCTTTCCGCAGCAAAGCGGGAAGAGCTTTATGAAAAAATCATGGAACAGGCGGTCAGCGTAGGAATCGGGATTGCTTCTCCGGAGCGGATTGATGAAATCAATATTTTACAGGCTACTTATGAAGCGATGCGGCAGGCAATAGCGAAGCTTACCCCGCAGCCGGGGCTGTTGCTAAACGACGCTGTTACTATCCCGCAGGTTTCGATTCCACAGATTCCGATTATCAAAGGAGACGCTAAAAGTATTTCGATTGGGGCAGCCAGTATTGTGGCAAAGGTCACGAGGGATCGGATGATGGAAGAGTATGACAGCCAGTATCCGGGCTATGGATTCGCCAAAAATAAGGGCTACGGCTCCGAAGGGCATATTCAGGCGCTAAAGACAATGGGACCGTCTCCGATACATAGAAAAAGCTTTCTGCAAAATATCCTTTAAGGAGGATGCCTATGCCGGAAAATAAATTTGTATTTCAATCATTTGATAAAAAGGGATCCAAAAAGGAACCGGAAGAAAAGCCGAAAACAGCGGTAGCGCTAGCCTACGATCCTAATTCTGACGAAGCTCCACGGGTCATCGCCAGCGGAAAGGGCGTATTGGCAGAAAAAATTCTTTCTGTGGCAAAGGAGGAGCATATCCCGGTTCATCAGGACGCTCCCTTGGCAAAAACGCTTTCCAATTTGGAAATCGGAGAAAACATTCCGCCGGAGCTTTATGAGGTAGTTGCAGAAATCTTGTTATTTGTCGATAGGATGGATAAATGGAAGGATGTAATGGCGCAAACCCAGACGCAGCAAAAGCAGGATTCTAAGAAAAGAGGACTGCTTGGCAGAAAACCTAAATAAAAAAGAACAGAAGAGGATATATGGGAAATACAGAAAAAAATAAGCGAGCGATCGGGACGGAACAAGAAGACCTGGCAGCGCAATATCTAACAAAGGCAGGATATAAGATTTTATGCCGAAATTTTTATTCTCCGTTTGGAGAGCTGGATTTGATTGCGCAGGAAGGAGAAACTCTGGTATTTTGTGAGGTAAAATACCGGACGGATACCAGGATGGGCTATCCAGTCGAAGCGGTTTCGGCTGTAAAACTTAGGCGGATGAGAAAAACTGCCGAATATTTTTGCAGAAAGCAGGCAATTTTGGAGGACTGCGCCAAACGGTTTGATGTGGTCAGTATTTTGGGAGAGGAGATCCGGCTATACCGGAATGTAACGGGATGTTAAAAGGAAAAAAAGGGGATGCTATACAGGAAGGAGCCAGATGGCAGCCTGGAAAACAGGGAGTTCCTTATATCAGTTTTCCGGCATTTGAACCATATCAGAAGCTGCGCCACGGTTATTCCACACGCCTAGGAGGCGTCAGCACAGGGCAGTGCGCCGAAATGAGCTTTTCTGTAAAATGCGGCGATACCATAGAACAGATCCGGGAGAATTTCCGGCGGATGACAGAGGCAATCGGAGTGCGGGAAGATACATTGGTACTGACCGATCAGGTACATGAGGCTACAGTGCTTCCGGTATCGCGGGAACATGTATGCGACGAAAACCGACAGACTACACTACATCAAGTAGACGGAATCGTGACAAACGAACGGGGAATCACATTGGTTTGTTTTACGGCAGACTGTGTGCCGTTGTTTTTTTACGATCCGGTCAGACAGGCGATTGGTCTTTCTCATGCCGGCTGGCGTGGAACGGTACTGGAAATCGGGAAAAGAACCGTGCAGACGATGAAGGAAGCGTATGGAACGGCTGCATCTGATCTGCGGGTGGTAATCGGTCCTTCTATCTGCGCAGACTGTTATGAAGTTGACGAAACGGTAGCAGATGCGTTCAGAGAGGTCTATCCATCTCAAAGTGTGTCCTCTTTTTTACTTCCTGGAACGTCCGGGGAACATGGAGAACGGCATTATCAGTTGGATTTGTGGCAGGCGAACAAAGAAGCTTTACGGATGGCAGGAGTTCCAGCAGAGCAGATTTTTGTCAGCGGTCTCTGTACGTGTTGCCATGCTGATCTGTTCCATTCCCACCGGGCAACCGGAGGAAAACGGGGACTTTTGAGCGGATATTTGTCGCTGGCAGAAGAGGACGAAACCATATAAACAAAGAAATACAACAAAGAGCGAAAAGGATGGTTGGGAAAGGCATGGAACAAAAGCACCGACATAGGATTATGACAGTGGAACCGGAAAGCATTGCAAAAGAGATTGGTATGGAACCGGGCGATCTTCTGCTCTCTATCAACGGACAGGAGATACAGGACGTTCTGGATTACCATTTTCTTCTGCACGACGAAATGCTGACGGTGTTGTTTGAAAAGCCGGACGGCGAAGAGTGGGAAGTAGAAATAGAAAAGGACTATGACGAGGATCTGGGGATTGGCTTTGAAGAAGGGCTGATGGACTGCTATCAGTCCTGCCGTAACAAATGTATGTTTTGTTTTATCGACCAGATGCCGCCGGGAATGAGGGAAACACTTTATTTTAAAGATGATGACGCCCGACTTTCTTTTTTACAGGGAAACTATATCACGCTGACCAATATGTCAGAGGAGGATTTCAATCGGATTATCCACTATAAACTTTCTCCGATCAACCTTTCGGTTCATACCACAAATCCGCAGTTACGTGTTCAGATGCTGCATAACCGCTTTGCCGGGAATCTGCTGGAGCGTATGGAGCAGCTGGCAGCAGCCGGGATCGAAATGAACAGTCAGGTGGTGCTTTGTAAAGGTTATAACGACGGAGCAGAATTAGATCGAACCATTGCAGAGTTGTCGGCTTTTTTGCCGCATTTAAAAAGTTTGTCCGTCGTACCAGTTGGTTTGACAAAATATCGAGAGGGTCTGGAAGACTTAGAACAATTTTCCAAAGAAGAGGCGATGGAGGTTCTGATTCAGATCCATGGATGGCAGGAGCGGCTTCTGGCTTCCCATGGAACCCGTTTTGTATTTGCCAGTGACGAATGGTATTTGCTGGCAGAACATCCGATTCCACCGGCTTCTTATTATGAAGGTTATGGGCAGATGGAAAATGGAGTAGGAATGGTACGTTCCCTGGTAGAAGAGGTAGAAGAAGCACTGCCCTCATTCTTACCTGACGGACGCTCCCATCAGATCTCTATTGCTACTGGTGTTTTGGCAGCGCCTTTTATCAAAGATCTGACAGAGCAGGTGACACACCGCTTCCCGGGTGTTCAGGTGACGGTTTATCCGATACAAAACGAATTTTTCGGCACCTCCATTACAGTAGCGGGTCTTTTGACGGCACAGGACATCATAGCACAGCTTCGCGGGAAGCCGTTGGGCGAAGCACTTCTGCTGCCGGAGGTCATGTTCCGGGACGGCGAGGAAGTCTTTTTGGATGATTTGACCTGCGCAGATGTGGAAAAAGCTTTACAAACCCCAGTGCATATTGTAAAATCAGACGGAGAATCATTTCTTCGCGCTATCCTATTAGAATTCTAGGAGGAGGTACCGTAGTGCCTTTTACGGAGGGGCAGCGAGCTAGGGGAATGTACCCTAGGAGGGGAGTTGCGGAACTTAAATCTGTCAGCAACGAACCGAATAGGGTGCAGCTCAATGTACCGTAGTGCCTTTTACGGAGGGGCAGCGAGCTAAGGAGAGTACCCTAGGAGGGGAGTTGCGGAACTTAAAATAGAGGAGATATTAGAATATGAGTAAACCAATTGTAGCGATTGTAGGCAGACCGAACGTGGGAAAATCCACGCTTTTTAATATGCTTGCAGGCGAAAAAATATCCATTGTCAAGGACTATCCCGGCGTGACAAGGGATCGGATCTATGCGGATGTAGAGTGGCTAAATCGTCCCTTTACGATAGTAGACACCGGAGGAATCGAGCCGGAGAGCAAAGATATGATGCTTTCCTTTATGCGTGCTCAGGCTGAAATTGCGATTGAAACGGCAGATGTGATTTTGTTTTTGACGGACGTCAGACAGGGTTTGGTGGACGCGGATTCTAAAGTGGCGGACATGCTGCGGAAAGCCGGAAAGCCGGTCATTTTAGTAGTCAATAAAGTAGATAATTTTGAGCGAATGATGCCAGACGTCTATGAATTTTATAATTTGGGAATCGGGGAGCCATATCCGATTTCTTCTGCCAATAAGTTAGGAGTCGGCGACCTGTTAGACGAGGTAATCCACTTTTTCCCGGATACAAATGGAGAGGAAGAGGAGGACGAGCGTCCGCGGATTGCCGTAGTAGGAAAGCCAAACGTAGGAAAATCCTCGATTATCAACAAGCTGTTAGGAGAGGATCGTGTGATCGTATCAGATGTGGCAGGAACAACGAGAGACGCTATTGATACGGCAGTGACATACCAGGAAAAGGAATATGTGTTTATCGATACTGCCGGGCTGCGCCGGAAAAGCAAGGTCAAAGAGGAATTGGAACGATTTTCCATTATCCGGACGGTAATGGCAGTCGAGCGGGCGGACGTGGTTGTGTTGGTTATCGACGCAACCGAAGGAGTGACCGAGCAGGACGCAAAAATTGCCGGAATTGCCCATGAACGTGGAAAGGGCATGATTGTGGCGGTCAATAAATGGGATGCGATTGAAAAAAACGATAAGACGATTTATGAACATACCAAACGGATCAAGGAAGTTCTTTCTTTTTTGCCGTATGCGGAATATATTTTTATTTCTGCCAAAACAGGACAGCGTTTAAACAAATTGTTTGAATTGATCGAAGTCGTGATCCAAAATCATGCTCTGCGGGTAGCGACCGGGGTATTAAACGAAATCCTGACGGAAGCCGTCGCCATGCAGCAGCCGCCGTCCGATAAGGGAAGAAGACTGAAGCTGTTTTATATGACGCAGGTATCTGTCAAACCGCCGACTTTTGTCATTTTTGTCAATGACAAGGAGTTGATGCACTTTTCCTACACTCGTTATATTGAAAATAAAATAAGGGAAGCATTTGGATTTTCCGGGACGCCGCTGCGCTTTTTTATCCGGGAGAGAAAAGAAAAGTAATAGAGGTGAGATTATGTCAGGATTAGGGCTTAATATTCTATACAGTGCCGCTTGTATCGTTATCGGGTACCTCTGCGGCTGCATTTCGACAGGCTATTTGGTAGGCAGATTAAAGCATGTCGATATCCAAAAGGAAGGAAGCGGAAACCTGGGCGCTACAAACGCGTTGCGTACGACGGGGCTTTCTGGCGGACTGATTACCCTTGCAGGCGATATTTTAAAAGCTCTGCTGCCGGTGCTGCTGGTAAAATATTATTTTTTTAATGATCTGGCAGGAACGGAGAGCGGATGGTTTAGCACAGAGTTTTTTGTCCTGCTGATTGGATTGGCGATCATTTTAGGGCATAATTTTCCGTTTTGGATGCACTTTAAAGGGGGAAAGGGAATCGCCTCTACAGGAGGTATTCTGCTGGCGTTCCATCTGCCGATAGCAGGCGTCTTATTAGCGATTTTTTTGATTGTTGCCGCAGTGACCCGTTATGTATCGCTGGCTTCCTTGATTGCCGTAACCGGTGTTCCTATCGCCATCGGTCTTTGTTATCCAGGAAAGTGGGCATTGGTGATCATCGGCGCAGCTTATACGGTTTTGGCATTTGTTCGTCACCGGGCAAATATCGTCCGGCTGCTGCAGGGAAATGAAAATAAGCTGGGGCAGAAAAAAGAAAAATAGATAAAAAACAGGAAACGAGATACACTATATCAGATAGCAAACAAAGCATAACAGAGAACAGCATGGAGGAAAACAAATGAAGGAATATCAAATCGGAGTCTTAGGCGCAGGCGCGTGGGGAACAGCTTTATCGCTTTTACTGGCTAGGAACGGGCATCTGGTGACATTGTGGTCTGCCATACCGGAAGAGGTAGCGATTCTGCAAAAAGAAAGAGGCTTGCCGAAAAAGCTTGCGGATGTCGTGTTACCGGAAGAGGTTACGATTACCGGAAACTTAGAAGAAGCCTGCCAAAGCAAACAGCTTATCGTCTTTGCCGTAGCCTCTCCTTATGTCAGAGATACCGCGAAGCAGGCGGCTCCTTTTTTAGATCGCCAGGTTCCGATTGCCAATGTAGCAAAGGGGATCGAAGAAAGCACGCTGCTGACGTTGACGGAGGTAATCGAGTCGGAGCTGCTGGCGCAAAACGGAGAAGCCGGGGATGTTGCGGTTCTTTCCGGTCCAAGCCATGCCGAGGAAGTGGGGCGTCTGATGCCTACTACCTGTGTAGCTGGAGCAAAAACCAGAAAAACCGCCTGTCTGATTCAGGATTTGTTTATGTCTGAGTTCTTTCGAGTGTATACCAGTCCGGACGTAATCGGGATTGAACTGGGCGGCTCTTTAAAAAATGTCATCGCTTTAGCCGCCGGAATCGCAGACGGGCTTGGCTTTGGAGACAATACCAAGGCGGCTCTTATCACCCGCGGCATCAATGAAATCAGCCGTTTGGGAATGGCTTTGGGCGGTCGCTTAGAGACCTTTGCCGGTCTTTCTGGCATCGGCGACCTGATCGTCACCTGTACCAGCCACCACAGCCGGAATCACAATGCCGGTTATCTAATCGGCACCGGAAAAACTCCAAAAGAAGCGATGGAAGAGGTTCATCAGGTCGTAGAAGGCGTCCACTGCGCCAGAGCCGCCTGGAAGCTCGCCCAAAGGCACGGTGTGGAAATGCCGATCGTCGAGCAGGTCAACGAAGTTCTCTTCCAAGGCAAATCTCCAAAAGACGCCGTTTCCGAATTACTGCTACGGGACAAACGAATTGAAAATCAAAACCTAGAGTGGAAATAGACTACAAAATCATAAAAAGAATACCTTCTGCATATAAATGAACAACAGGAATGCGATTACTCTTCCAGATCCAGGGTACTGGCAAGACACTTACGGAACTCAAAAAAACAGTAAGTACCCGGACAATGCCCCAGAGAATGTAGGAACGCGTTTTTTAGCGGTCATACATTCTCTGCTAGAGATGGGAATTGGTAGGGTACTTACGGAACTCAAATAGGAGGTATTTTTTTTATGGATAATTACGAGGTATATAGGGACATTCAGACCCGTACCGGAGGCGAAGTCTACCTGGGTGTATTAGGACCTGTGCGTACCGGGAAATCGACGTTTATCAAGCGGTTTATGAATTTATGCGTTATCCCTGGTATTACGGACGTCCATCAAAAGGAGCGGGCGATTGACGAACTGCCGCTCTCCGGCGAGGGAACGATTATCACTACGGTAGAGCCGAAATTTATCCCCAAGGAAGCGGCAGAAATTTCTTTGGCGGACGACGTACAGGTAAAAGTACGGCTGGTGGATTCGGTCGGCTATTTGGTAGACGGGGCAGGCGGGCATATTGAAAACGATAAGGAGCGGATGGTAAAAACACCTTGGCAGGAAGAACCTGTTACGTTTCGCAAAGCGGCGGAAATGGGAACAAAAAAGGTGATGGAGCATTCGACGATTGGTATTTTGGTGACAACGGACGGTTCGATTGGCACAATGGAACGGGAAGCGTATGAAGCGGCAGAAAAAAAGACAGTAGAAGATATGGCGCTGACCGGAAAGCCGTTTGTTATTTTATTAAACAGCCGGCAGCCGTATTCGGCAGCCGCACAGGATTTGGCAGCCGATTTACAGGCGCGTTATGAAACACCGGTTCTTCCGATGAACTGCGAACAACTGCGGATGGATGATATTACGAAGCTGCTGACGGAAATATTAAAGGCATTTCCGGTTTCGGAGCTGCAGTTTTTTTATCCGGAATGGGTGGATATTCTGCCGGAAGAACATGCGATTCGGACAGATTTGCTACGCAGAGCCGGTGAAATTTTAAATAAAACATGGTTTGTCCGGGATATGACAGAGCCTATCGAATTAGAGGAAGATCCGTACATCAAGCAAATCAAAACTTCCGGAATTCATATGGAAAACGGAGTAGTGGAAATCCGTATGGAGCTGTATCCGGAGCTGTACTATCAAACGTTAAGCGAACTGTCCGGAATGGAAATCCGAAACGAATACCAGTTTATCCGTCTGTTAAAAGAACTGGTAGAAAACAGGGTAGCGTATGAAAAAGTAGAGGCAGCGATGAAAGAAGTCGATACACAAGGGTATAGTATCGTCATGCCTGCCAGAGAAGAGATTGAGTTAGACGCGCCGGAAATTATCCGCCATGGAAATAAATTCGGTGTCAAGCTACGGGCGGTAGCGCCGAGCGTCAATCTAATCAACGCCAGCATTATTACGGAAATTGCTCCGATTGTCGGTTCGGAGGAACAGGCGCAGGATTTGATTCGTTATATTGAGGAGCAAAGCAGAAACAGCCCGGAAGGAATCTGGGAAACCAATATTTTTGGAAAATCTATCCTGGAGTTGGTGGAGGATGGGATACATACGAAAGTAGATCGGCTGACACAGGAAAGCCGGATGAAGCTGCAAAACAGTATGGAAAAAATTATCAACGAAAGCAACGGCGGTATTATTTGTATTATTATTTAACCTTAAATAGAGAAAAAGCGCAGAATTCTACAGTGATAGAATAAATATAGCGGCAGGAGCAATCAAGCGTCCTGCCGCTTTTTCGCGCTGTTTTCCTGCTCGTTCTTCTGTTTTTACTACGAGGATAGAATATTTTGTCGAAACAGAGGAGAGCTTAG
>CAJUFW010000043.1:16581-20468 GCA_910585655.1 uncultured Lachnospiraceae bacterium | reverse complement strand
ACGTGTGCTCTTCCGATCTTACATTCCTCTACGTCAAGCGGCTTCGGAATATGGGCATCCATACCGACTTCCATACAATGCTGGGCATCATCTGAAAAAGCATCTGCTGTCATCGCAATAATCGGAAGCTTGCTGTCAGCACGTTCCAGCTTACGGATCTCTTTTGTCGCCTGATAGCCGTCCATAATCGGCATCCGAATATCCATTAAAATCGCATCGTAATAACTTATTTTTGAAGCCTCAAACATTTCCAGACATTCTTTTCCGTTTACGGCGCGCTCCAGTTCCAGCCCTACGTCTGAAAGGATTGCAAAAGCCACCTCCCAGTTGATATCCATATCCTCTGCCAGAAGAATTTTCTTTCCGGAAAAATCAATCTCCTGGGCTTCCTGCTGTTCCCCTTGGTTATAGCCTTCCTCATACTGCCGTAGCCGTTCGTACAATGTTGATTTAAACAGCGGCTTGGCAATAAAGCCGTCAAACGGCTTATCGGAAGCTTCTGCCTCGATCTCGCTCCAATCATAAGCGGAAATCAGGAACACACGGATCGCGCTGCCAAACTTCTGCTGAATCTCATGGATGGTTTCTAATCCATCCATTTCCGGCATCTTCCAGTCCACCAGGATAAAATCGTACTTTTTCCCTGCTTTCTGGTGTTCCGCAATCCGTTTTAGCGCCTCTTCCCCGCTCATAGCCCAATCTGCATGGACTCCTAGCTCCTCTAAATTGACAACCGCACTGATACAAAGCTGCTCATTGTCATCCACTACCAAAATATCCCATTCCGGAAGCTTCATTTCATCTTCGGTAATCGTCGCCTTTTTCAAATCCAGAGTTACATGGAATGACGTTCCCTTTCCCAGTTCACTCTTTAAATCAATCGTTCCTTCCATCAGATCCACAATGCTCTTGGTGATGGATGTACCAAGACCGGCGCCTACAATATGACGCACCGCATCGGTCTCTTCTCTCGTAAAAGTCTCCCAAATTTTTTTCTGAAATTCCTCCGACATTCCGATTCCGGTATCCTCCACCAGAAAATGAACTCGTACAAATTCTGCGCCCTTCGGCGATTCCTCCTGGTACATATGAACATCGATCCGCCCCTGCTCCGGTGTAAATTTCACCGCGTTAGACAGAAGATTTAACAGAACCTGGCTCAAACGAACATTATCACAATAAACATCCTCTGATAAAATGTTTTTAATAAAAATATCAAAAAACTGTCTGCGCTCTTTTACCTGCGGCTGCATAATATTAACAATATCGTCCATCGCGTTCCGCAAAGACATCGGCACAATATTCAGCGTCATTTTCCCGCTTTCGATTTTGGACATATCCAACACGTCATTGATCAGCCCCAATAAATGTTTACTGGAAAGACTTACCTTTCTTAAACATTCTGCCACTCTCTCCGAATCCCCTACATTCTTTTGCGCAATCTCCGTCATACCGATAATCGCATTCATCGGAGTACGGATATCGTGGCTCATACTCGAAAGAAATTCGCTCTTTGCCATATTGGCGCTGACCGCTTCCGCCTGCAGACGGATCAGTTCCTTCATCTGGCGTCTTGCCAGACGGAAATACAACACTAAAATAATGCTCATGACTCCTAAGACAATCGAAATACAACCTATCATCGTAATCAAACGTACTTTATCAAGCTTGGCAATGGATTCCGAGAGGAAATCATTCGGCATAGCGGAAATGAGATACCAGCAATTATCCTCCGAGAGCGGAGAACAGTAAAAATGCTGCTCCTTTCCGCCAATCGAAACCCTTGCCTGATAATCTTCTCTGGCAGAAATCGCTTTCTTTAACAGCTCTATATGCTCTTTGGCGCTTTTTCCGTCGTAGGTTTCAAATTCTTCCAGCATTCGTTCAAAATAATTTTCCCGGTACGCATCTCCGTTTCGGATCACAAAGTTTCCGTCCGAATCAATGATATGGTAATAAAGCCTGGAATCACGCTCGTTTAAAAACAATGCTGTATTCAAGTAATCCATCGGCACTCCTACTACCAACGCTGCACTGCGTTCGCCGTTTTTCATCGGATATTCCGCTGCTTTCCCCAGTATCAGCACCTTTTCACCTGATTTTGTCTTACCCTGTGCCACCAGGTTCCCATTTCGTAAAAGAGAATCCTGCGCATGAAACACATGGCTAAGTTCAAGCGCTTCTCCGTAGATCTCTTCGATTTCTCCGTTTTCCATGCAAAGACCTAAAAAGGAAAAGTTTCGGATATCTGCATTCAGCCACAATTCTTCTGCCATCTCCTGGGAATATTCGTCCCACTCCTGCGGCAAAGCACGCTTAATAATTCCTTCCACCTGTTCTAAACGCAGGCTGATAATCGACGCAAATTTTTGATGAATCTGCTCGTTCATCTCACCCATATAGATGCTGCTGATTTCCAGCACTGACTTTTTTGTCTGTTTTGCCATAAACAGCATCAAAAAAGTAAACACCAAGGTACATACAATGACGACACTGATAATACTGCGCCGGAAAAAGCTTCCAGCCTCTCTATCTATTTGTTCTTTTTTTGACCAGAAGCTTTTCATGGCTGAAGGGCCTCCTTACTACATATTTGATTCAATACATGCGACAATTTTCTCTTGCACCGGCAAAATTTCCTCTAGCTTTTTCCTCGCCTCTTCCGGCTTTCCGCCCCGCAATAAGGCAAGAATTTCATTATAGCCTTCAAACAACGGAGTAATTGACATATTTCCTGCCGTTCCCTTGATCGCGTGCGCCCGTTCGATTGCGCCCTCACAATCCGCCGCGTCAAAATCCGGCTGCAGATTCTGTGCCTTAATTGTCTTGACAAACGTGCCAAGCAGTCTTGTATAGAGCGCTTCATTCCCGCCAAGCCTCCGGATGCCTCCGTCTGTATCTACGCCCAGAGCCTTTAATTCTTCTAATAATGCCATATGCTACACCTCTTATTTGAACCCATATCTATGGGCTTCATTCTGTAAACTTATCAATACTTTCCGAGGCTGTCTCCCAAAGAGATAACCTGCTCGTTCATGTTGGAAACAGACGGGGAGGAATAAGAGCTGCTACTAGAATAAGAGCTTCCGCCCATGCTTCCTGCGCCCAAATTGTAAATCGAGAGCATTTCACGCATCCTGGATGCCTGGTTTGCCAGTTCCTCGCTGGCAGCAGCACATTCCTCGCTGGTAGCCGAATTGGTCTGTACGACCTGAGATACCTGAGAAATCGCCTGCTTGATCTGGGAAACTGCCGTCGCCTGGTAGTTGGAAGAATCCGCGATACCATTGATAATGATTTCGCTTTCCTGTACTACTTTGGTAATTGCGCCCAGAGCTTGTGCCGTCTGATCTACAATCTTTGATCCGGAGCTTACTTTGTTGATAGAATCCTCGATCAGCTCCGCAGTCTCTGCTGCTGCCGACGCGCTCTTGGCTGCCAGACTCCGTACTTCTTCTGCTACTACAGCAAATCCCTTGCCTGCCTCTCCTGCTCTGGCTGCCTCTACAGCAGCGTTTAAAGCCAGGATATTGGTTTGGAACGCGATATCGTCGATAACCTGGATAATCTTAGAAATGCTTTCCGATGCTTTGTTGATATCCTTCATTGCAATCATCATTTCTTCCATCTGGTTATTACCCTTTTTCACATCATCAATCGCCCGTACTACCAAGCTGGCAGCAGAATTCGCCTGATCGGCATTTTGTTTGGTCTTATCAGCAATCTCGTCAATAGAAGCGGTAATCTCCTGGATAGCGCTTGCCTGCTCAGTAGAACCCTGAGCCAAAGCCTGGCTGGCGCTTGCTACCTGAGAAGAACTAATCGTCACCTGTGTACCGGCTTCGCTGATATTCGTCAGAGTACGCAGATTATCATCTACCAGCTTC
>CAJUFW010000043.1:0-16571 GCA_910585655.1 uncultured Lachnospiraceae bacterium | reverse complement strand
ACCAGCTTCTTTAAAGAATTTCCTAATAAATCTTCCGGAGATTTCGGGGTAACGGTAATCGTCAGATTACCATTGGAAACCTCTTTTGCAATCTCGGACTGATATTTGATATTGTCAATTACCTGATTATATTCATCTACCAAATCGCCGAACTCATCGTTGTTGTATTTTACCATGTTGATGTTGACACGCCCCATGGCAATGTCCTTTGCCGCGTCAGAAAGCTGTGCTACTGACTTTTCAATCACTTTAATCAACAGCAGAGCGACATATAATGTAATCAATATAGAAACAAGCGCTATCGCAGTAGTTGCTATGGTAGATTCCACAACATACTTTTGCATATTTTCTACATGCTGCATCTTTGCTGTCACCAGATTTCCGACAACTACATTAATAATAGTCAGTACAACGGGAATCAGAAACCCTACAATCAATTTTGTTTTCATCTTCATGTTTCTCATGATTAATCCTCTCCTTCTTCATCACTGTCTCTATCTTCCCCGTCTGCCAATCCATCATCGTCGTTTAACAGCTTTTCCGGATCTAACAGTAGCTTGACAGAATCTCCTACTTTGCCAATCCCATACACATATTTGTGATGCTCTTTTCCTGCACGCCCTAAAGTCGGAGGCGGTAAAATATTGTCCTCCGAAATCTCTACAACCTCTGCGATCTGCTCTACAATCAATCCGATCATCATGGATCTGACTACCACAACTATAATGCAGGTTCTGTTGTTATACTCATATGGCTCCTGATTAAAACGGATTTGTACATCCACCACCGGAATAACTTTTCCACGCAGGTTAATCAGACCTTTAATATAGTCTTCCGTCTCAGGAATCGGCGTAATATCCTGGAATTGTATGATATCATTGACATATTGAATTTCCAGACCGAAATACTCGTTTCCTGATTTGAAGGTCATATACTTTCCCTTCTGCGTATCCTTCTTTGCAGATACAACCGTTCCTTCCTTGCCCATATCCATATGGCTACCGCTCCTTTCTGTTTCTTTTTATTCCATCAGCCCAGCGGCATCCAAGATCAATGCAATCCGTCCGTCGCCAAGCTGGGTACAGCCGGATAAGCCCTTTATCTTTTTGATATAAGAAGGAATCGGCTTTACTACAATTTCCTGTTCCCCGATCAAACGATCCACAAAAAGACAAATTTTTTTATCCTCTACCTCCAGGATTAACATTACCCCTTCCTCTACGGACTCCTGGTAGCCTTCTAACGCATAGCGTCTGCCCAGCCGCAGTACCGGGAAAAATTCCCCGCGGATCATAATAAATTCCTCTCCGGTCGGCTCATGGATCATCATTTCTTCTTTGACGCGGATAAACTGCTTGATTACGCCAGTTTCCATAACAAAGGAGGACGTACCGACCTCCATCACGATTCCGTCGATAATCGCCAAGGTCAACGGAATCTTTAAGGTCATAATACTGCCTAATCCGGCGGCGCTTTCGATTTCCAACACTCCGCCGATTGCCTGAATATTTTGTACTACAACGTCCATTCCTACGCCACGACCCGAATATTCCGTTACCTGTTCGTTCGTAGAAAAGCCCGGCAGCGTAATAAACTGATATACCTCTTTGTCGGTATAAGCGGAATCCGGCTTCGTATCATCCAAAAGTCCCTGCTTTCTGGCTTTTGCCAAAATCTTCTCCCGCTCTAAGCCCTTTCCGTTATCCTCTACGCTAATCCAAACCTTGCCTGCCTCTGTTCTGGCAGAAAGTGTTACCCGACCCTTATCCGTCTTCCCACTTTCGGCACGTTCCTCGTTGGTCTCAATACCATGATCCACAGCATTCCGCACCAGGTGCATCAGCGGATCGGAAATATGTTCAATGATGTTTTTATCTACTTCCGTAGTCTCTCCCACCATCACGAAATCAATGTCTTTTCCCAGCTTTCTTGATACGTCAAATACAATCCGGTTCATCTTTTGGAAGGTATTCGTCAAGGAAACCATCCGCATAGACATAATTACATTCTGCAGATCAGTAGATACTTTAGAAAGCTGCGCAGCAGCCTTGTTAAAGTTATCCAGGTTCAATCCCGGCACCTTTAAATCTGAACTTTGCAGCACTACGGATTCGGAAATAACCAGTTCCCCGATCAGCTCCATCAACTGATCCATTTTGCTGATATTGACACTGATAAAGGAAGCCTTTTCTGTCTTTGGCTTATCCTTTGCCAGCTTTTTCTGCTTTCCTGGCTCCTTGGACTGGATGACAAAATCACCCGGCGCAATCTTTGGTTTCTCCGGCTTTTTCGGCGCTGCCTGTGTACCTTCTGCTTCCTGTCCACCCTCCGCCTTTGCCTCAATTGTCTCTACGCTTGACTCCAAATCAATCTTGGCTGGTACTGGTATCGCTTCGTCATGATCGCCGAAATCAAAGCCTAAGAGAAACTCGTCTGCGGTACATTCAAATACATCTACTTCCTTGATATCATAACCGACACCGATGATCTTACGGATTTCCTCCTCATCACACTGTGCCTGTAATAAAATCCGAAAGCCCTCTTTGATAATCGTATCGGCACTGCTCTCGTCCGAAAGAATATCCTCCGGCGAATAAAGCAAATCCTCTGCAATTTCTTTTAAAGCGTAGACCGCTTTATAGGCATGTACGTTGGACATTTCCGTTTCCGGGAAAAAGGTAATATAAATCTTATAAAAGCGGCTGGCTTCACTTGCAACCGGAGCAATGTAGAAGTGCTTTGGCTCCTCATGGACATTTTCCGGCGGAAGTTCGTCTCCTGCGGCAACGGCGCCGTTTTTAATCATGTTTAAAAACTTATCCAGATTTTTAATCAGCTCGCTTGAATCACCGTCTACCGGATCGCCGTTGCGGATCTTTTCCATTTCATTGGAAATAAAGTCCGCCACCTCCAATACATGCTCTACCAACTCCAGGTGCGGCACGTTGTCAGGATGGGATTCTCTCAAATAATAAAATACGTCCTCCAGTTTATGCGCTACTGCAGTGATGTCGTCAAACATCATAATACCGGAAGAACCCTTAATGGTGTGCATGGTTCTGAAAATCTCATTGATGCTGTCCTCATCGAAGCAATCCGCATCTTTTTGTTCCAGTACCGTATCCTGAAGCTGCTCCAACAACTGACCATTCTCGAACAGGTACATATCCAGCATACCATCTATGTTAAATTCCTCTGCCATAGCCGTCTCCTTTCCTCTATACTTTCTGTTTTGTTATATCAGGTTCAGCTTCTTTAATGCCTGCTCAAACCGTGCCTGATCAATCGGTTTGCCAGAATAGATGGTACACCCTAGTTCAAATGCCATCTTTACATTCTGTTCTTCGTTCAAGGCTGTCGTCATAATGACCTTTGCCGCCTTCTCTTCCGGAATATTATGCTGCTTTTCCATCTTCCGAATGGCAATTAACGCCTGATAACCATCCATTACCGGCATCATAATATCCAGACAGATCAAATCATACGGCGCATCCTCATCCAATGCCATCAGGACAGCATCTACCGCTTCCATCCCATCTACGGTTACATCACATTCCCCGTACTTTGACAGGAAGCTTACCATCGCTTTCCTGGTTGCAAAATCATCTTCTGCTAATAATATCTTCATGCTTCCTCCATTCTGCCATATTGCGGCTGTTCATTCTACTTTTGGTACTCTAAGTGTTACATTATATTTAATAACGCATAGGCTCTGCCTGCGATATCAAACAGCTTTTCCTGGTACTGCACGGCGCCTATATCATACGCCACCTTCGGCATCCCGTAGACAACACATGTGGACTCATCCTGACCGATGGTCTTAGCTCCTGCCTGACGCATCGCCAGCAGACCCTTTGCCCCGTCGCCTCCCATACCAGTTAAGATAATCCCCAGGGCATTGGCACCTGCCACTTTCGCCACCGATTCAAACAGCACATCCACCGACGGGCAATGACCATTGACCCGCGGTCCTTTACGGATTTCTACCTGATAACCGCCGTTGACCTTTACCAGGTGCATATGAGAATCCCCACCCGGCGCAATCAGCATCTGCCCCTTCTGTACCCGATCTCCGGTCTGCGCTTCCTTTACCCGGATACGGCACTCATTGTCGAGCCGTTTTGCATACATTTCCGTAAAGCCCGGCGGCATATGCTGTACCACCACCACGCCTGGGATATCCGGACCAAAGCCCTTTGCAACACTGAAAATCGCTTCGGTGCCTCCGGTGGAAGCTCCGATTGCCACCAACAAATCCTCTCCATGATGAGAAAGCTGCTGCTGCTCCTGCAATGCTGTCCTTTTTTTGATATTGCTAAGCTGAGCGGTAGATGCAATCTTGATCTTGACTAACAGCTCATTGCGGATAAATTCCTCTAGCTGTCCTCTGTTGGATATCGCAGGCTTCGCCACAAAATCCACGGCACCTGCATTCAGCGCGTCAAACACTTTTGCGCTTAGCGAGCTGATAACAACGACCGGAAGCGGGTACTGCGGCATCAGCTTTCGGAGGAACTCGATTCCATTCATCCTTGGCAGCTCTACGTCCAATGTCATCACATCCGGCTTATATGCCAGAATCGCGTCTCTTGCTTCAAAGGGATCCTTTGCCGTTGCCACAACCTGTATCGCCGGATCTTTATTTAGGTTCTGAACCAAAAGCTCCCGAAATACAATGGAATCCTCTACTACCAAAACTCTGATTTGGTTCATTCGTCTACCATTCTCCTCCCTGGGACACAACATCCCTTATTTCCTGAATATCGACGGCTGGATAATCTGGAACGGCGTATTGCCCCGGTTAAGCGTCTCGGTGGTTCCGATAAACAGATACCCACCCGGCTCCAGGCTGTCATATACCTTTTGAACCAGCTCCTGCTTTGTCTTTTCGTCAAAATAAATCATTACATTCCGTAAAAATACCGTGTGCATCTTTCGTTTAAACGGAAATGGATCCATCAGATTAAACTGGCGGAACAGCACCTCTTCCTTTAGCTCTTCTACCACCTTGTACTGACTGCCGCCTGCGACTTCCTTAAAGAAATGCCGCTTCCACGGCTCCGGAATATTTTTTAGCTGCTCTGCCGAATACACGCCAAGCATCGCCTGCTGAAGCGCCTTGGTAGAAATATCGGTCGCCAGCACTTTCGTATCCCACTGTTTACGCTCCAAGCCGAAAAAATCTGCCAGCACCATGGCGATCATATACGGTTCCTCCCCCGTAGAGGCGGCTCCGCACCAAATCCGCAGATCCTTTTTTATCTTTTCCTTTTCCTTTAGCCACGGCAGGACTGTTTTTTTAAAGAAATCAAAATGCTCGAACTCCCGCATAAAATAGGTATAATTCGTCGTCAGGAAGTTCACCAGCATACGTTCCTGCATCCCTGTCTTGTCATGTTCTACTGCGTCCATGTATTCATGATAGTTTTTCCAGCCGCCAGAACGCACATAATTTTCCAGCCGCCCATTGATAATCACCTTTTTCTGGCTTAAATCAATGCCGTAGTTTTCTTTCATATAACCTGCTATCCTGCGAAATTCGTCATCTGTCAACAAGTCCTGTTCCTCCCTGCCCAAATTCTGATATCGGTATTTCTTTATGTAAGCCGCTTTGCTATCTTACAGCATATCTGTATAATCTCCGGCTGGAAACAGCTTCCTGCCTCCTGACGAAGCTGTTCTATCGCCGCATCCCGATCCTGCGCCTCGTTTTCCGTCAGCTCGCTGTAACGCGCCGCGACTGCGGCAATCCTCGCTGAAAGAGGAATCTCCTTCCCCTTTAGTCCTTGCGGATAACCGCTCCCGTCCCAATGCTCATGATGGAATCTTGCTACCTCTACTGCCATCCCGATAAAATCGTTATAATCATTATTGACATACAGGTCTGCTAAAAGCCTTGCTCCTAATTCTGTATGGTTCTGTCTGACTGATCGCTCCTCTGGTGTCAGTTCCTCCTGCTTTTGCAGGATTTCCTGCGGAATCCCGATATTTCCAATGTCACACAACGGCGCTGCCAGTTCCATCGTATCTATGTATCCGTCTGAAATCTGATCCTCAAACAAAGGAGAAAGCTGCATTCCCTGCGCGAGAATCCGGCAGTTATAAGTAAAACGCTCCATATAAACCTGCTGATAACTGGCATTCTGCGCTGCAATATTCGCCAAGGCATAAAGGACGTCCCTCTTCTCTGCTTCCATCTGACGAAGCTGTTCGCTGACAGACGCCTGAAGCCTGCGGTTCGTCTCTACCAGCTCCTGACTTGCCTCGTACAGACGAAGGTGGACGCCTACCCTGGCTCGGACAACCTCTGCTACAAACGGTTTTGTAATATAGTCCGCTCCACCTAACGTAAAGCCAATGACCATATCTTCCGGATCGTCAAACGCCGAAATAAAGATAACCGGAATCTGCTTTGTATCCTCTCTTGCCTTTAAAATCCGGCACAGCTCATAGCCGTCCATCCCAGGCATCGAAATATCCGTCAGAACCAGTTGCGGATGCGCCTCTTCCACCAAAGCCAGCGCCTCTTTGCCGCTCTCCGCCAACAAAGGAGAATAACCCATGCCTTTTATCAGATCTTCTAAAATCAGCCGGTTCATCTCAATATCATCTACGATTAAAATGGTTCCCTTAGGCATCTGACTCCCCTCCCACACTTTGGTTCAGCCTCTCAAAAGCATCTGTAATCTTTTCATAATCTGCCTTCTGGATTGCCATTTTCAAACGAAGTGCCCAGCGCTTTACCTCGGAAGGAGCCCCTTCGGTAAGCTGTCTGACCGTCTCCATAAACATCTCTGCCTTCTCCCAGTTTTCCATCTCAACGCATAAAATCAGCTTAGAAAGAATACGGTCTAGCTGGCTGCGGTTTTCAGCCGTTCCGTAGGTCTTTACGTCCTCGTTCTGATCGGATGCAAATGCAGACTGTCTTAGATCTTCCTGCCCGCCTGCTGCCTGGCTCTCCTGATTTTGCTCTTCCTTTGGAAGCTCTACCCAAATCGAAAAGGAAAAGGTACTTCCCTGGTTTTTACGGCTTTCTACCTCAATCCGTCCTCCCATCAGTTCTACAAGCTGTTTGCAGATATTAAGACCTAAACCAGTCCCTCCATAACGCCTGGAAATCGAAGCATCCACCTGGGAAAAACTCTCAAAAAGCTTATCCTTATCGGCGGCGTCAATCCCAATCCCGGTATCTGAAACAATAAAATACAATTCGATCCGATCGCCTACCTGAGCGGTTTTTAATATTTCTACCGTCACCTTGCCGACGGCAGTAAATTTCAGGGCGTTGGAAAGCAGATTGTTTAAAATCTGTACAATCCTTAGCTCATCCCCGATGATATGCTCCGGGATCCGAGGTGAAATCGACATAAAAAAGCCGATTCCTTTTTCCGTAATCTTACTACTGTGGTTCGCCTTTACGTAATCAAGCATGTTCCGGAAATGGAAGCGGCGCGGCTCTAACGTAAATTTCCCTGCTTCCAGCTTAGAAAAATCCAGGATATTATTGATGATTTTATTCATATCGCCGCAGCACCGTTCCACCAGCCGTAAAGACTGTCTGACCGGTTCCGGAAGATCTTCCTGCGGCAGCTCCCTTACATTGCCTAAAATCCCGTTGACCGGAGTACGCAGTTCATGGGTAACATTTGCCACGAATTCTGATTTTGCCTTTGCTGCCTGTCTCGCTTCCTCTCTGACCTGCTCTACCTCCCGGCTTAGATGCTCCCGCTCCAGGATATCATTTGCCATACACAAATAGGAAACCTCGTTTTTATCCTGTCTGATCATACGGGCGTCTACCGGAAAACAGGTTCTGTTTTTCCGGTAAGCCATAAGCTGACGTATCTCTTTGTCAAATGGATACTCCGCCTCCAGACCCTCTTCTGTCTGGGACGCCCCGTTGAAAGGACGAAAGGTATTTGGAAAAATCTCACTGATATGTCTGCCAACCAGCAGCTCTCCATATTCCAGCTTTTCCCTGGCGGCGGCATTGGCATAGACGATACTTCCCGCCCCGTCAAGAGCCAGAACCATCTCCAACGCCTCTTCTGCCCATTCCATTCCCTTTCCCCCTTCCGCAAAGGCACCTTGCCTTTCAAGATAAAAGGCAACAAAGAATCAAATATTTCTTGCTGCCTGCTATCTGTTATTCTGTTTTGTCCCAACAGGTAAAAACCACCTAGGAATGAGACAAATTCGTGTTCATATGGAAAAAATCTTCCTTCGCCAGTCGGAAACATTCCATAATATCCGGTGAAAACTTACCGCATTCACCATTCCAAATCATATTGTACGCCACTTCATTGGAAAACGCCGCTTTATATACCCGCGGATTGACCAGGGCGTCGTACACATCCGCTACCGCGACAATCTGTGCGCAAATCGGAATATCATTCCCTGACAGATGATCCGGATACCCCCTGCCGTCCCAGCGTTCGTGATGATGACGACAGATATTGTAGCAATACTGGTAAAAATCACTCGAATGATCCCGATAAGATTTTTCTAACATATCGCAGCCGATAGTCGTATGCTCTTTCATCTTTTCAAACTCTTCGTCCGTCAGCCTGCCCGGTTTTAGCAAGATGGCATCCGGAATCCCGATTTTTCCAATATCATGCAGCGCCGAGGCAATGACGATTTCCTCTGCCTGTGTCGTAGTGACTCCATATTCCGGGAAATACTCCATCAGGTACTTTAACATAATTTTGGTAAAATACTTGATCCTCCTGGTATGCTCTCCGGTCTCTGCGCTTCGCGATTCGACTACCGAGCAAAGAGCCTCTAACATATATTCGTTGTTTTCCCTGATTTCCTTTTCCTGCGCCCGAATCGCTTCTTCCTGCTCCTTTAGGCGCACTTCCATATTATGCTTGCTCTGGTAAAGCTCAATAATATTTTCCGCTCTTTTTTTGACAATATGAGAATAAAAAGGCTTATGTATCACGTCCGCTACACCGTAAGAATATGCCCGCTCCTCGCTGTCAAGCACGGCTTCACTCGTCACGACGATCACTGGTATCGTATCTAGGAGCTTCCGCTCCTGCATATACTCCAATACCTCGAAGCCGCCCATAATAGGCATAATCAGATCCAACAGGATCAACGCGATATTGTCGTCCTGTTCCAGTTGGGAAAGGACTGCCTGACCGTTTTCTGCTTCTACCAGATCATATTCTTCTAATCCGTCCCGCAGCATCTCCGCCAGAATCACCCTGTTTATCTCCTCGTCATCTACAATCAGTATCCGTTGCTTATCCATCCTGCACTCTCCTGCATCCTCTAGTCTGGTTACTTTTACGTAAATCCGATATAGCACCATTTTAACACTATACAACTACGATTGTCAACAACAAGCCAAAAAATGAACGAAATAATCCTTACTTTTCCTTCGGCCAATCATTACTCCAGCTTTCATCCCGTTCCTGGCTAGAAGCGGTCGCCCGAGTTAGCTGCCAGACAATCTCGCTGAAATATCTGGAAGGCACGTCGCGCAGGAAAATCGCCCGCTTTTTATCTACCTCGTCATAGACATAGCTGCCGCGTTCTACCTCTCCTGGTTTATAAAATCTCGCATCGTAAATCGTAACGTCCTCTCCATACGGAGATACATAAGTTCCGGAAAAATACAGTTCCACGCCAAGCCCAATCTCGGCATCTTCTCTGTAATACACATAAAATCCGCCGCCATCGACCACGGAGCCACGATACCACCCCATGCCAAGCAGCTTTCCGTTTAAGGACAAATCGTTGACGATACAGCCGCCAAACCGTTCTAGACGCTGTAATTGTTTCTCTTCTTCGCTCAGCTGGTAAATCGTCCGCTCAAGCTGTTCAAACGGCTGGGTAATTTCATAATCAGAAAGCTGTTCTTTCCAGGTTTCTCTGGATTCCGCAGAAAGCTCCGTCGGATGTACAAGACCAATCTTATAGGTAGCTTCCGGTAATTCGTACTCGTCTTCCTCCTCGGTATTAAAGGAACCATCCTCCATATAACGGAAGCTTTGCAGCAGCTCATGCTGCTCGTTGTAGGTTCCCCAGATCAGACCGATAGCAAACTGATGCATGACCGGATTTTTTACAAAGAGCGCCTTCCAGGCATCTACCGTCCACTCTCTGCCGGTAGAAAGCGCCATCTCCAGACGTTGCTTCTGACTGCTGACAGTCAACTTCATCTGCTTTTTCATCTGCTTGAATTCTTCGTAGGCAGCCTTTGCCGTTTCCTCGTCGTCCCGTTTGCCCGGAGACGGCAGATTCTTTAATTTCTTTCCGGACTCATCATAGACCTCGATCTCCAAAGCAGGCGTCATAGTCACGGTAAAGCTACGGGTACCGTAATCAAACTTCCGTTCTACATTTTCGTCAAAGCCCATATCCGGCACAATTCGATCCGCCAGTTCTTCCGTGGTAATTCCTAGCTGCGAAGCTGCAAACTCCAACGCCTTGACCGCCGCTGACTTCACTTGTTTGAATTTAAACTTTCTGGAAATTCCGTCTACAATCAAAAGCGCCTGTGGAAGCGGATTTAAGCTTAATGCCTGTACGGCTTCCGCCGCAATCGCCCCTCTGGAATTCTGCGGCCATTCGGTTAGCTGATGCTGAAGCTTCTGGATAATCTCTGCGCCACCGTGAATCGCCGCTGCATACAAGACCCAGCGTTTTTTCGCTTCTGCTCCTGCCGCCATCCATTTATCAAACAATTCATTGACATATATCGCCAATTCTTCCGGCTTTAACTCCTCTGCCAGCAGAGCGGCATTTTTGCTTACACCGCAACCGTCTACGGAAGAATAACAGATCAAAATCGCCTGCAGATATTCTTCGTCTGCCAGTTCGCCGTTCTTTTTATGCACTTCGGAAAACGGAGTACCGTCATACGCCCATGCCAGGCTGCGCTTTCTGCCGCCTTTATGCAGCTCCTTGACCAAATCCGTTTTTGTCACCGGCTTTCCGCCTGTGCTGCCTTCCGCTCCCTCTGTGGTAAGCTGTAACACTTCCTGTAACAGCAATCTCATTTTGGCATTCTTTTCCTTTTCCAACGCCTGCGTAAACAGATCTTGATAGGTTTTCTCCTCTCCCTGCCAATACAGCAGCGTCCGAACTGCCAGTTCCCGCTCTCCGGCTTTTTTAGAAGAAAGAAAAGCCTTTACTTCCTCTTCCCATCCCTTCTGCCCCTGCAGAATATAAAGCAGATTTTCTTTCACTGCCTTCGAGCTGTCTGTCGAATAGCTTAAAATCTCCTGTTTGTTTTCCTCCGGATGCTCTTTCAATACGCTCAGGGCAAAGCTGCGCACGACCGCTTCTCCCTGGGAAAAGGCAATCAGTGTTTCCTCCCTCTTCTGTTCGAGATACTTTTCAAAGATCCCTTTTGCCTCCATAACAATCCGTTCCTTCTGGCTCTCCGAATAAAAGGCATCGTAGATCAGCGCCAGTGCGGAAAGCTGCCAGGAAACGTTGACCCTGGACTTCTCAAGATCCTGGAAAAGCTGATGAAACTTCTTTGTATCAATATCAGAATACGTTATCCGCAACATATTGACAAAAAGCGAACCTGCTTTCTGAAACAGCATCACCACGATGCAGCGGCGGACAAATTCCTCGTCCATATAGTTCTTTTCAAAAGCGGAAAGCACATTCCACTCCTGGTAGCCTCTATAACTATAACCACTGGACATAGAATCCGCAAACGGATACAGTGTTTCGATTTCACAGTTCTCACGCAAATAGTCTTTTACCTCGTTGACATGCTGCCCTAAATCACTGACCATCGCGGCAATGACCTTTTCCTTTTGCTTATTGTTGCCGGTTCTCTGCCGTTCTGCCCGGAGTTTCTGGTACAAATCCGGTTTTTCTTCTTTGATGATTTCTAACATCTCGCTCGCCGGCTGGATATCGATCTGATCGATTACAGCCAAGTAGCTTCCCTCGTTTCTCTGGAGCTGAATCTTCAGCAATTTGTTATAGCTTTTCAGAGCGAGGAAACGAATATAGTCGGACGGCGGAATATCAAATGTCCTATCGAAATTACCGCCTCTGATCATCAGATCCATGGAAGTACCAAGACTAATCGAAACGAGCGCTCCTAACGTCGAGGCAAGATTTGCCGCAAAGAAAATTTTTACTACGTTTCGCAGGAGGGCAGAAAGCGGGAAGTTTAAATACGCCGTGCCACCCAACAGAGAGAGCGTATACTGCGACATCCGAATGTTTTTTCCAGCCATCTGCAAGGTTCTTTCCGTCACCTGATCATTTTTGATGTCCTCCAAAATCTTAATGGCATTCGGCATATGAATCTGATTGCGGAAAAAATCCGAAAGCAGTGCAAGCATCAAATCCTCATACTGCTTCATAACAGCGACGTCCCCATCGTCCGGCTCGGTATCCTTCCCGTTCTTTTTCCGGCTAAACAGCCTGCCGAACGCTGCCAGCAAACCGCCTGACTGTTTTTCTTCTTCTTTCCAAAGCCCGCCGTTTTCCTCTAAGGCATCCCGGTTCGGATATTTGCAAAGGAAATAAGCCGCCAGCAAAATCAGCTTGCTGTCTGATTTTTTCTCCCGTTGCGCGTTTACAGCTTTTAACAGCTCTGTGGCTTCTCCGTCAGTCAAATTCAATAAGGTAGTTAACGAATGCCCGGTTAGCTGATACTGATTTCTAGCCATCATCTGACCATAGAGAGCCAGTTTTTTCCACTTCTCGCAGCGAAGTCCGCTTTTGTTCCAGGTAATCATATCCAACGGAATAAGCTGACCGCTGGTAGATTGCCCAATCGCAAACAGCAGGTTAAACAGTCTGGTCAATTCTTCCGAACGGTTCCGTTTGGATAAATCGCGGAATAAGCGGGCGATTTTATCCGAAGGAACATGTGATAAATCCTGAAAGGAAAACTGCGTCAGAAAATCGCTTTCCTCCTTCGCTTCCATCCCTTCTATCGCTTCTCCCAGCACATAGGCTTCTGCCTGCTCCAATTCCTTTTCTGAAAGCGGCAGAGTTTCCAATGCTTCATAGATTTTTTGGCTTCTGATGTCGTTTGTGTTCATAACGATCCATACCTCCTTTTGACCCGGAATTCCCCGGATATCTTTGTTTCTTTGCTCTATCAGTCTTCGTAATAAACGCGCCCTTTATCGTAGAGCATTTTTTCTTCACAGATATACAGATATTCATTGATCTGCGTATAAAGCTTCGCCAAGCTTTCTGTGGAACGCTCTGCCTTTTTTTCGATCTGGTGGCGCCGCATGGAGAGACCTTCCGTCAGCTTCCCGACCAGCTCGGATAAATACGACATTCCATATTGTTCGGTCAGTTCCGTCATCTTCTTTAGAGCGTCCAATGTGCTGTCATGTACCGTGCCAAAGCCGCTTTGATAGAGTTCTTCCAAAAGATTTCCGGTATCTGCCAGCAGCACCCCTACTGCCTCTTCCCTACTCTCATTCTCCATCTTCCTCCAGATCTCCTTTCTCCAGCACGCTTATCGGATACATACGAATCCTTCCGTCGCGCAGGTAAATCCTTCCAAAAAAGCAAGGACGCCGCTTTTCCCGCAGTCGTTCCAGATAACGAATCCCCCACGCTTCCCGTTTGGAATATGCCACTTCAATCACGACCTCCCGTCCGGCGGCATCGAACAAGCTCATATACAGCCTTTGCTCGGTTTCCGAAAAAACGGCTTTTGCGCAGGAATCCGGTCGTAAAAAGACAAATCTGAGCTTATCGCCACCATCTGACTCTTCTCCTTCTGCCTCTCCGCCGTCCGCTCCGGTTTGCTCCCGCAGCCACTTTGGTTTCTTCTGCCCAATCTGTTCGTCAAACAGTTTCCCGAAATCCTGGTAATACCAGCCGCCCAAATCACTGGTATGCAGCCGGTTTTCATAACGTCTGTCCCCTGCCAGTTCTCCTTTTGTCTCCTGACTAGAGGACAATCTTCCATGCCCGTCGCTTCTTGCGCCCTGCAGATGAATCCGCGCCTCTGTCAAATCGACTAACGAAACCGGAAGACCCCATGGAGACGGCGCCTTGCCCTGCCAGCCTGCGCGACCTGATTTGTCATAGAACATCGGTCTGGCAGACGTATACGTATACCATTCTTTGGTATGCTCCTCCAGAAAATAAATCGTCTCTCCCGCGTATCCGGTCTGACTTTCAAAATGCTCCATCGCAATCCCAATCAGATCCAGATTGCCGATTGGAATATAATCCGACTTAAATTCTCCTGCCAACCGGAACACCTGCTCGCTGTTTTCTGCTGCCAAAAGCAATTCTACCCTGCGGTACAGTCTGGCAGTCTGCTGCATGAGATCTCTGATACGAAAAGACGCTTTCCGTTTTAAATAATTACCATAGGAATCATATAAAGCGCGCCAATACCCTTCAAATCGAGCCAGCTTCGCATTATGACTGATGATCGCAAGCCGTTCCAGATATTCCAGCACATCCGGTGATACCCTGGCAAGCCCGGTGTCCAACAATTCTTCCAAAAACTCTTTCATTTGACGGGCAGCTTCCCGGATCTGCCCGATCTCATACTCTGTCTTATCTCCTGTTTCCTTTTCTAACTCATCCAACGTCGTCATGTTGTGTTCCAGTTGATACCACAATACCGCCGCCGCTTTATGAACACAAAATTCCTTTTTATGACAGGTACACGTCGAATACTCCAACGGTGAAAGAAGCTTTACCGTTTGTTCTTTTCGCGGAAGTTTTACCGTGATAATACTTGTCTTGGTAATCTCCGGACGCTGCATGGAACGGACGTCGCTTATCATCGCCTGAAGATACCGTACGCCGAGAATTTTCTGAAGAGAGGCAAACGGATAAGCGGCGATTTCCGCCTCCAGCTCTGTCAATGGCGGCTTTTCTATCGTCCCGGCTTCTGTGTCCTGCACCGTATCTGCCACTCCGGTTTCTGTTTCGGCATTCTGCTCCTCACCTGCTGTTTCTGCCGCCCCGCCATCCGCGTCTTCGGTCTTTTCCGAAACGTTTGTCCCTTCCGCCTGCGTCTGCTCCTTGACGGCTAAAATTCCTAATATCACATGACGGCAAATCGTCCGGGAAGGACACGAACAGCCGCTTTCTCCTAACGGATAGCGTACCTGCACGGTTTCCTCGCCTACTCGTACCCCGGCTTCCTCTTCCATGGAGAGTACCTCGTAGTCTCCCGCCTCCTTGTCCTTATAGGCACGCTTTACCAGACCCTTATTGGAGATTCCGATCAAATAATCGTCGTCGATCTCTTTTAACCATTCTTTCCAGTTACCCATAACCCTTTTCCTTTTCCTACGTCAGATCACCTTTGCAATAAAGCCTGCCAGCTCCTCTGGGGTCATCGCACCTACCGAAGCCCCCATTCCAGCCAGGACTGCCGCCGCATGACGGTCATATTGCGGATTCGCCTCCATGTCTAACGCCGTCAGTACGACCATCTTTGCTCCGCTTTCAATAATCCCTTTGCTGATACGATACAGATTCTGATAGCCTCCGCCCTCGTACAAATCCGTCACCAGCACCAGCATCGTGCGGTACGGAAAATCAATTAACCTTTCACAGTAGGAAAGCGCTCCGGCAATGTTCGTGCCGCCGCCAAGCTGGACGCTCATCAGGGTTTCGACCGGATCGTCTACATAACCGCTCAAATCTACCACGTTTGTATCAAAAATTACCAGCTTTGTATCTAACATCGGCAGTTTGGCAAAAATTCCTGCCATCACGGCGCTGTGAATCACCGAATCAAGCATCGAACCACTTTCATCTACACAGATAATCACACGCCATTGGTTGTATTTTTTCATTCTGGAATTAAAATAAATCTGTTTTAGCAGGATCTGACTCTGCTCGGTATCATAATTTTTCAAATTCATCCGAATCGTCCGTTTCATATCCAGATTCCGGATCGAGCGAACGGGACTGCTCGAATTGCGGTCGATTCGTCCAAAAAAGGATTTCCGAATATCCTGTTCGAGCTTTTTTGTAATCTCTTCCGCTACCTTCCGTACCACTTCTTTTGCAAGCTGCAGCACTTCGCCCTTCATCATATGCTTTAATTCCAGGATTGTTTTTAGCAATTCTTTGTTTGGCTCTAGCTTCCGCAGCACCTCCGGATCGGTCAAAAGCTCCGTCATTCCATATTTTTCCAGAGCGTGATGTTCCATAATCTCAACGGTCTGCTTTGGAAACAGTTTTTTGACCTTGGAAAGCCACTGGGGAATCGTCGGCTGGGACGCCTCACTTCCGCCGCCCCGATCCTCCCGGATCCCCTGCTCTTCCCCGTATTCTCTGCTATACAAATAGTCCAGCACCTGCTCCATATCCATCAGCTTCAGGCTTCCGTGTTCGTCTCCGGAAAAGGAAATCTGCCCTGCCGCATACTTTCCAAGAACCAGTCGCCAGCGGTTTAACATATCCTGCTCGTCTGCCATCTCTTTCTCCCTCCCCTCCGGCTAAATCATACATGCTTTGGCATACTCATCCAGCTCCTTGCCATACGTATACCATTCCGGAAGAACTGCAGTCCGCTCGGTGATATCCTCCCGCTTCTTGCCATACAGTCCTAGATCGGAAGAGCACGCGTCTGAACT
>CAJUFW010000042.1 GCA_910585655.1 uncultured Lachnospiraceae bacterium | reverse complement strand
TTTTGTATGTAAGAGTAACAAAAAGATCGTCTACGCCAAAGTTGGCGTTTATCCGCAGTCTTAAAGTCCGCTCGGCATTTAGCTGGTTTATCTTTTCAATCTCTTCCGCTGTTGGCTTCCGCTTCTTTCCTCTGGCTTTCGCTCCTACTCTTTTGGTATAACTTTTTGTCACCTCAATAGTAGCTCCGGCTATGATTGTCGTTTTAAAGTACAAAATTACACCCCCTCACATCTGACTTTAGATCTAAAGTTAATAATCTAATCAAGCCTTAAATGGCGAATTTTCGCCATTTTTTCTTGACTGCAAATGCAAATCATGGTATAATTTTAGCGATTGAAAATTGCATTTGCCTTCGGGCTGTAGCTGGTGTACTGCTTATACACCAGCTACTTTTTTGCCCTTTTTCGGCTTGCTGGTAGCTCTCTGCCAAAGAGATAAGATTCCATGCTTACCAGGGAGCCATCCGGCAGTAAGGCGCAATCCGCAAACCAATACTCACCGGCGCTATCTTGGTAATAGTCTGCTACCAAACTCCCTTTTGCCGGATCGTTATCCAGATATCCCTTTACCCTGCTGCCTATGTAGACTATGCTCCGGCCTTCTGCCCCGTGTCCCTCCATGCTCTCTATGCTCCAGGCGTTTCCAGCTATCTTTTTTAGCAGACTTGCAGGGATTCGCTTTCGTTCCTGCTTCATAGGTTTGCTGCTTTCAGGCGTTCGTTTGCCTCTTCATCGGTGAGTTCTAACCAAGAAAGGAGGCGTTTTCGGTTTATCAGGTAACTATTTTGTTGATTGCCTGTCCGCTCCTTTGGAATTACCTCACCAAATTTCCAAATTCCGCGTTTTATGTGTTCCCGAACCTTCTGTTCCCCGCAGCCTATGATCGCAGCTGCCTGCCGTGCGCTTAAAAGCGGCTTTTCCATTGTATCGCCTCCCTCTGGTTATTTTCCTTTTATCTCTTTTTCGATTTCTATATCCTCTCTTATGCTTCGTATCAGCCAGCATATAAACTCATATATAGATTTCAAATTTTCTAGTAGCGCAAAAAGGATAATATGTACCATCCAAATCAATGTGTAAAAAACTACTTCCAGAAAAAAACATTTCTATCCCCTACCCTGTCGCCTGCAACTTCCTAGTCTTTCCTCCTGTTCTGCTGCTTTGATTCTCATACCTTCACCCACTCCTAACAAATAATTTTTGTCGTTTTCCGGGAGCTGCTTAAAAATCACGATCAGTCTTGTAATGATCTGCTGTTCTTTTTCTAACATAGTCACTTTCCCCTTTCTGTTTGTATTTTTCTTGCCAATGGCAGCTCTCCCTCCTATAATGTAGTTACAGGCTCCCCGGCAGGAGCTAAGTATATAGAAAGGAGATTTGCCATGACAGTACAAAATGCAGTTGAATTATTTAGTTCTGAAATGAGTAACGAAATCTATCATTTGGTTTCTGATGAAACTTTGCAAAATATTCTGATTGATAGCATTTCTACTTGTGCGAAAACTGTTCTTGATACACACAAAGCAGAAAAAGAGAACAGATAACAGCAATTCCCGATATAGCGGTGTTTATTACCGTAAATACCGCTATTTTCTTTTTTTGCTGTTCTTTCATTTCAGAAAGTAATTCATTTGTTCTTTTCCAATACCAACCATCTTGCGATCTTACATACCACTCAAAAGCGTACCTGTTTCCGTATTTCTTTATCAGATCTTGAACGCTAAATGATGAGTTTTTTTCTGCGCGCTTTTTTGACACACTCTCGCCTCCTTTTCGTTACGCTTTAGCGTCCGTTTTTCATTCTCATTATTGCCGCTGCAACATTTAAAATGATAGCTATGACAGATATGATAAGTACAAACATTTCTTCATTCATATGACCCCCCTCTTTATTTGTTCTATATTCACTATTATATGCTCTATACTCTACTTTGTCAATCTCTTTTTGTTCTTTATTCTCTAAATATTGTTATATAGTAACTTAAAATTTCTTTTTTTGAAAAAAGTCAATTTTTGTTTTTTAATCATTTACTTTTGCTTTTATATACTGTAAAATAGCCATAACAATTATTTAAAGGGGGATTCTGTATGTTGTATTATTTGATTGCTGCCGTAATAATTATCGTATTTCTAGGTTTTGCTTTCCTTATGATTTACAGTATCTTTAAACATGATCTTCATGGATTCTTTACCATGAAAAAATTAAAAGCCGGAAAAAATTTGAGGCTTATTCACGTATATGGTTTGCCTGCCAGCCAATTTCTTCCTTGTTATATTTACATTACGAAAAAACAGTATATTTTTGAAATAGATAAACGCTTTTTGAGACTTGATCGCGATAAAGTTATTGACAAAAATATATATACTGATATGGATGTTAAAAAACAAGCTGTTAGTGATGTCGGGAGTGCTATAGCTGGTGCTAAAGCTTTTGGAGCTATCGGAGCATTGAGCGCAAACAAAGCGGCGATTGTTGATGTAACCACAATCAAAAAAATATTAGTTTTAAAATATAAAAATGAAAATGACGAAGTGACAGATATTGGACTTGATTATTACGATCGTTATAGCGACGATGATATTCGATATTATTTCAGTATTAAAGCTACAAAGGAAGCAACTTTATAAAAAAATTCTCCAGAGGGCGTATAACTTCTGGAGAATTTTTTATTCTTATTATTGACTGTTTTGAAATGTTCTTTATTCACTTTTTTTGTTGACTTTTTTCTCTTTTTGCAGTATTATTGACTTTAGAAAGGAGTACATAATGTATAAAAGGTTAAAGGAACTAAGAAAGGAATTAGGAATTACACAACAGGAACTTGCCGATCAGATAGGGGTTAGTCGAAGCAATGTCGGTAAATATGAATCAGGCGCAGGTAAGCCAAGTGCCGCTGTGATATCTTTGATATGCTCCAAATTCAATATCAGAGAAGAGTGGCTTCACAATGGGACAGGGGAAATGTTCCGCCCTCTCAGCCGGAACGATGAAATCGAAAAGGCGGTTCGTAGTTTACTAGATGAAGAATCCGACAGTTTTAAGAGTAGGCTTATACAGATATTGGCTGACCTTAGTCCCTCGGATTGGGAACGATTAGAGAAAGAAGCTAACAAACTATTCCAGAACTGCCTTCCTGCTTCTGAATTGGCTTCATCCAAAGAAACAGAATCTATAGAAAACGACGATCAGCCTATGACAATAGAAGAGGCTGAAGAGGCATATATAAAAAGTCGCTTAGAGATTGTGAAAAAGAAGGAACGATCTGTTTCGAGTACTACCGAAGGAAACGCAGATCTACATAAAGTATCTGGTCAATAATGTTATGGAGATAAAAATGTATACACGCAAGTAAAAATAGCCGTTCCAGGCGGCAACCAGGAACGGCTAGAGGGGAATATACGCTAATGGAAGAAAGCATATAATCCAGTATATCACAAAAGGATTATAGCACACTTTCCATTTTTAGGCAAGTGTGTTTTTTGTACCCTTTTTTAAGGTTAGGAGGGAATTTTATGGCAAAAAGGAAAAAATATCCAAAGCTGCCAAATGGATACGGCAGTATCAAGTACTTGGGGAAAGGTCGCAGGAATCCTTATGGTGTATATCCGCCTGTAGTAGAGTTTACCCTGGAGGGCGTTCCCGTTGGACGTAAGGCGCTTTGTTACGTGGATGATTGGATGAAAGGCTTTGCAGTTCTGACTGCCTACAAGGCCGGAACTTATGTGCCTGGGATGGAGTTGGAGTTGCCTAACGTAAAGGATTCTGATACTGCCCAACTGGCGCAAAGAATCCTCGCCGATTACAGTCGATTCCGTGGGGCTACTGCTGATATTCAGCAGCCGAAAACTTTTTCGGAGGTATATGCCGAATTTTATGATTATAAGTATGAACGGGATAAAAGTCGGCAATACTCTAAATCCAGCATTGGATCTACTAAGGCTGCTTATAAAAATTGTTCTGCCCTGCATGATCTTCCGTTCTGTGAGCTTCGGCTTTCCGATTTACAGACAATCGTCGATCAGTGTCCGCTAAAACATTCCAGTCTGGAACTGATTGTCTCCCTGTTCCATCAAATGTATGAGTATGCCTTGGCGTATGAGATCGTGGACAGGGATTATTCTGCTGCGGTAAAAATCAACCGGGAGGACGACGACGAACACGGCGTTCCCTTTACTTTTGATGAGCTGGAAACAATTTGGAAACATCAGGAGGACGATGTAGCTGCTTTTATCCTGATTATGTGTTACTCTGGATACCGAATTGCAGCATATAAAAGTATAGAAGTAAATTTGGACGAAAAATACTTTCATGGAGGTATAAAAACGAAAACCAGCAAAAACAGAACTGTTCCAATTCATTCTGCCATTTTTCCGCTCACGAAACGACTTATCCAGCAGAACGGAAAAATACTCTCTGTATCTGTTTCTTGTTTTCGTGAAAGGATGTATGCTTTTCTGGATTCTGCCGGAATTGAAAAGCATACCCCCCATGACTGCCGACATACCTTTTCTGCTTTATGCCAGCATTATAAAGTACAAGATGACGACCGGAGGCGGATGCTGGGACACTCTTTTGGCAACGATATCAGCAACAGCGTCTACAGCCATAGATCGTTAGAGGATCTACGCCTAGAAATCGAAAAAATCAAGGTTTAAATTTGTTACCAATTTGTTGCTAACCGTTCACTTTTTTGCCTACGAAAAGGCATTTCTCTAATTGTATCTATAACCTGTAAAAACCGCATATTTCAGGCATTTCTACGTATTTTCATTGTAAATCTAAGATTTCTAAACATGTTCAATTTTTTAACCAATTCTTAAATACTTCTCTGGCGGAGCAACCAACCTAACGCCCTGCCAGAGTTCCGCTTAGTAAAATATTCACTGTTACCTGCAGCCCCTGCTCTCCGTTTTGTAAAAAGAGTTCTCCTTGCATCTCCTTCATAAAATAATCCGAAATAAACAGCCCTAATCCGGCTCCTTCCAAACCTTCGGCATTTTTCCCGCGAAGATACTTCTGTTTTAAAAGCGGCAGCTCCTCCGGGCGGACACCGCCTCCCAAATCTTCGATCACAACTGCCAGATACTGCTTCTTTTGATAGAGGCTTACCTCTATTTGGGTATCTGCATATTTATAGGAATTGACAAAAAGATTGTCAAAAACCTGCTGCAAACGCAACCTGTCCGCATAAATCATACAAGACGGAACTGCCGGGATTGTAGCATGGTGCAGATAATCCGCATTTTCCAACAGCTCCTTTAGTACCTCGCTGCTGATATCCTCCGGTTTTACAGAAAGCTGTTCCAGATCTTCTAACGCTGCCGTAAACAAGTTACTGACCAGCGTATTGATTTGATCTGCCTTTTGGATGATCTGAAGATAGGTTTCCTTTTGCCTTTTTTCCGTCGCAAGAGCTTCCCCTACCTCCGACGCTGCTTTAATACTGGCTACCGGAGTCTTAATATCATGGGAAAGCTTGGCTATCAGCTCTTTTTTACTCTGGTTTGCCTCCCATTCTGCCTGTCTTGCCTTTTTCAGCTCTGTCCGCATCAGATCAAAACTCTCTGTAAAGGCGCCGAATACATTTTGTCGATCCATTTCTAGCGGAACCTCCAGGTTGCCTCCTGCAATACGCTCTGCAAAACCTTTTAGCCTATGAAACGGCTGAAATATTCGCTGGTTTATCCAGAAAAAATAGCCTCCTCCTATCCCTGTCTGCAGCAAAAAAAGAAGCACCAGCAAAGCTACCGCCACCCGTTTCTGAGCTTGCAGCCGCTCTGCTGTGCCATTAAAAAGAATCAGGGTTCCCACTACATGACCGTCCTTTTGCACCGGCAATATCGTATCTCGATGCAGCACCGCCTGATAGATGCTTTCACTTATCCCCGGTTTTGTCTGAATACGCACCGTTTCCTTTTCGTCCAATACGGTATATTCCAAACCGCTTATCTGCTTATGTATTTCCAGCCTGTCCCAATCTTCCTGCAGCGAATGAAGCACCTCATTGACCAAAATCATATCCTGGTTCACAGAGAGCGGTCGGCTGACAAACCAAAAAAAGACGCCTAGCTCCGCCGCTGTAAGAGAAAGTAAAACAACCAAACAGCTTTTCCTTTTCATGATCTTCCTCCGCAAAACTGATAGCCGTCTCCCCAAACCGTCAAAATATACTGCGGCTGACTTGGCTGACGCTCTACCTCTTCTCTAAGCCTTCGGATATGGACGTTTAGCGTCCCGTCTCCGGTAAAGCGATCGTTCCAGACCTGTTCAAACAGCTCTTGTTTGGATACCACCCTGTTTTCCTGCCGAACCAGATAAGCCAGAAGCTTAAATTCCAGCGCCGTCAACCTGACCGGTCTTCCCTCTACAAAAAGCTGCCGACTGTCAAAGCGAATCTCTAACCGACGGTCGGCACTGATATAGCAGTCCCTTTGCGACGGTTCCTCTTCGTTCTGCCCTTTCGTATATTGGCGGTAGCGTTTTAGCACGACCGTTACTTTTGCCAAAAGGACGCTAAGAGAATACGGCTTTTGAATATAGTCGTCCCCTCCGATATGAAGCGCAATCAGCTTATCGTCGTCGCTGCTTCTGGCAGAAATAAATAAAATCGGAATATCGGTCTCTTCCCGCAGCTTTCGGCACAGTTCAAAACCGCTGCCATCCTGCAAATTGATGTCTAAGAGCAATACCTCCGTGGTATTGCTCTTTAAAAGCTCCAAACACTCCAAAGCACTGTATACGGCAGCGGTCTTTACTCCAAACAGATTAAAATACTCCGCCGTGCTGTCGGCTAAAAGTTTCTCGTCATCGACGATAATACAATCATACTGCATAATATTCTCCTGCTTTTACATGGCAAAAATCTCATCTACCTCTTCCTGCCTCAGCGTTTTTAAATGTGCCAGCGTATTCCTGGCATCCTTTAACTTTGCCACCTGGCAGGAATCCTCATAGGACATCTGAAGCTTCCCGGAAGCTGCCAAATACGAAATCACACCCAGTTCTACCTCGTTTGCTTCCTCAAAGCTTTCCCCGTAGGCGGCATTCAACGGTAAAAGCGCCTCGATCTCCCGTTGATAGTTCTGTATGATCTTGTTCCGATGCTTTTCTAACAATGGAAAAATCACTTTAATCTGCGCCTCCCAAAGTCTCTCCTGCAGCTCGCTCTCCGTTATCCTAACCTGAAAATCCGTCCCGTCGCTTCGACGCTGCTCCTTTGCAATCTCCTCTAACGTCTGCCAGGGCTGCGCCAAAAACTTTCTGCCATAAGAAATACAGTAGGAAGCCAGTTCCATATCCTCCTGTAGTAAAATAGAAACCGCCTCTGCTAAATACTGCTTAAAAAGCTCATTTTCCTTTAGACCGGAAACCGCCAGCATATTAAATAAATAGTTATCGTAATGCTCGATTTCCTTGCGGTAACTGTGCTTTTTGATTCCTTTTTTACCGGACAGACCAGTTTCTTCCCGGCTTTCCAGCAAAAAAACGGCTCCTCTCTGCTGCTTTCCAAGGGCTTTTAAATACCCCTCTAAAAAGCTGTACCAGCGCTTCATCTGTTCTTTATCCAAACCGGAAATCCACAAAATACAATGCTGCAACAAGATATCCTCGCTTTTCGCTAAAAATTCCGCATAACCAATCCCCGGTCTGTAGTGCGCCTGCTTTTCTTTTTTACAAAACTTTTGGAACAGATACTCACCCGGCTCCTCGCCGGAATCCACGATATAGCGGAACTCACTCGTGGAATTCTGGCGAATCAGCTCTGTTTCTATCAAATCCCGCATAGTCCGATACCAGGGAACATCTGCAGGCAGCTCTAATAAAATGCTTTGTCCTTCTTGTATTTCTTCTATTATCATATCCAGAAAACGACTTGCGTTTGTCACCTTTCTCCACCAAATCGAATCCATCTTCTAGTCCTCCATGTATTCCAATAATTTCTCCTCTACCTCCGCTGCCGTACCCATCATCTGAAAAAAGCTGTAACGGGAAAATAAGTAACGGGAGGTCACGGTCTGTCTTAAAATATTGAGTTCGACTAACTCCTGCATCAGCCCATTGACCACGGTCTCCTCTGCCTCTGCAATCTTTTTTACCGCATATTCCTGACCGGACTGTATGATATCCTTTGCCGAAAAGCCCTCGCTCTCTGAGGCTGAATTTGTATTTTGATGGTACAGATTGGCAATCAGCAAAGCAATGATATAATATAGGTTATCCTCGTCTAACTTGAGAGTAATCTCAAATTTTTCCCGAATCTGATCCATAAATTCCGTATCGGAAAGCAGCTTTTTGATATGGCTTTCCCGAATCTCGTAGATCGGCGTATTCGTTTCATCGTATCCTGCATAATCCTCCTTACGCATCGCCCCAATCAGGTTGGCGCAATAAAGCTGAATCAGCCCCGGAAAATAATTGGTATTCGCCAGAATCAACGATACCAGCGACTGTTTTTCCTCCGGAAAACGAAAGCCCAGAGAATGAAGCGGCTCCTCTAAAAGCAGACGGGCTTCCCGTTTGTCAAACGGTTTTACCGTAATAGAGGTGAGCTGTGTTAAAACACTGTTTTTCGACAACGCAGCGTCCCGTTTAAAACGCACAATGTTATGCAGCCCGGCAATGACAAATTTAAAACGGTCTATTCCAACGCTTTGGATATCCTTTAGAGCATCAAACGGCTGAAAATTAACTGCCTCACAGCTTTCAATAAACGTATCTGCCTCATCCATAAGCAGCAGTAAATACGGGATTTGCGGCAGTTTCCCATCCTGGAGCCTCCGCTTGATTGCGCGTGCCAGCTCTTCCCAGTCCGTCGTGTCGATATCCTCTTCTAAAACCCCGGCATCGTACAGCTCATGACCGATCTTTCTTGCCGCCCGTTCAAAATTTAACCCTTTGATCTCTACTAACACAGCTCGATCCTGGTTTTCGTCATAGTCCACATTCCTCTTTGCCATTTTTAACAGAGCGGACTTCCCTAACTGCCTTCCGCCATAGACGATATTGACTCCGGCAGGAGATTCTATTTTTTCCAGTTCGTCCTTGCGCCCCTTAAAGATTTCCGGCGGCATAATCTTAGAGGAATCCCATACATACGGCTGATAATAAGAAAACGGCATCATCACAGACATCAAAATCTGATTGACAAACTGCGTGTTGTAATGGTTGACTAAAAACATCAGTAATACCCTATCCAATACCGCGAATACCTTATCGTTTAAATCGGACTTCACTTTTCTTGCCAGCTTTCTCCGATCCGGCAGTTGCAGCGCATAGTCAAGCAGCACCAGAGTGTTTTTTGTTCCTCTGATATTTTTAAATTCTTCAATCAGGCGTTCCGCGTCATAACGCCCAAACAGACAGACCACCCTAAAGCCTTCCTCGCTGGCTCTGGAACCAAAGGCGGCAATCGGATGTTTGTAGTTTACCTTCCGTCCTGCCGGAACTTTTAACAGCACCGAATAATTCTCAATCTTTCCAATCTTTGGCTGCTCTTTTATCTCTGCTTCTGCAAATCCAAGCGCGTCCAGCAAGCCGCCCAGTCTTCCGACTCCTAACGGCTGTCCGTTGCTCATCCAGTTATCTATCAGACGGTTTGCTCCTCTGTCGTCCTTATTGTGGCTTCGTGACGAAATCAGTCCCTTTAAGCTCCGGCTGCTGTCTGCCACGACTTTATAATTGTCGTCATAGTCTTCAATAAAGCTCTTGAGATAATCCGTACCAGCCAGTTCCATCGTCTCATCCGTCTCGTCGCTGTTGATTTTTGACAGCAAGTCCTCTGCTACCGTATAATTCTGATTTTCAATCATTTCCTGGATTTTTGCAATCCGTCTTTGTATCCGTTCCTCCAGATTCCCCTGTTCCCTGATCTGCTCCAATTCCTGCAAAAGCGCTCTTCCCCGCACCTTCGCGTCCTCATAAATTTTTCTCCGGTACTGCTGCAGCACCATCTTAAAAAATCCATAATTTTTCGATTCCTTCGCATAGGCAAACCACTCATTGGCAATTTTTTGGATCTTTTCCTTTTTGTTTTCCTTTGTCTCCTCAATCTGCCCATAGCTTTGCGCCAGTTCCAGTGTTTCAATAAAATCATCCAGTTCCAGCTTCGCTTCTGATTCTGCCATTTCCTCGGATTTTTTAAGGTTATTTTTGATCTCATACAACTCCGGATAAGCAGTACCCGTCCCGGCTTTCTCCTGATCCTCCAGATAACGGACAATCAGCTCGGCAGAGCCGTAATCGTCTCCGTAGTTTTTAAAAATATCCTCAAGCCTTTTCTCAAAGGATACCAGCGGCGTCTGAACATGCTTTAAAATCCGCCTGGAAAGCGACAATTCCTGGAAATCCATAAACTGACCTCGCATATCCGGCAGATATCCTTCTGGCGATTCCGTCAAAAGAACATATTCTCCCCGCAGAAAATCTATATAATAATATTTCTGTTTCCATTCTTCATAGCTTCCATCCAACCTGGCGCATAATTCCCGAAGTGTTTCTTCCAGTACCAGCATCCCTGCCAATTCCTCCGCCGTTCTGCCGTTATGTTTCGCCTGCAGCTCTGCTTTGGCGCTGACTAAGCCTGCCAGCAGCTCCTTTTTCCCTTCTTTATAACGCCTTTTCCCTTCATCATCCTTCCGCTCTATCACCTTTTCTACCAGGGCAATCCATTCGCACATTACCTGTAACACCTTTTCGATAGCGTTTAGCAGGTTATTTCGTAAGCGGCTCATCAAGTCTGAAGTTCTGCGGGCTATCCGCATGGTTTCTCCTGCTTTTTCCCAGTAAAAATCAATAAACTGGTTCAGCTTCATATCATCTACGTTGGAATACTCTACGGAGCCATTATCCTTGATAAAATGCTCTTCCAAATATGTTTTCACCAGTTCTGCCGACTCCTCGTCCCGATCCACAATGGTTTTTAAATAAACGGCAAAATCACCCTCCTGGGCAAAGATCGCCTTACGTGTCTCCAAAAACCGTTTATTGCTTGCATTTTCTTTGATATGCCCTGTGACATAAGAATCGTAATAAGACTTTGCCTCACTTACCAGGGCTTCCATTTCCCGCTCCACTGCTATCTGATCCTTTACCCGATAGTCCGCATAAAAATCTATCCCCTTATGTACCGTTTCTTTAAATACTACAAGCTGATACATTGTCTTGGTTAAAGATGCACTTGCACTGACCGGCGGAAGCTCCTTTACCATCGCATACAACGATTTGATATCATAATCATAACTGATGTGGTTGAGGAAAAAATTCCGCAGCGCTGCAGACACCATCAGATATTGAGAAAAGCAGTCTGTCACCCCGGAATAAAGCGTAAAAATCACCTGAGAATCATAGGAGCAACGCCGCCCCGGCTCCCCCAGCGCATACGCCAGCTTCTGATAAGCCTCCTCTACTTCCAGCCCGCGCAAAGATCGTAAGGAACATAAATAGGCAACCGCGCAATAAATTTTCCCTTCGGCAATCATTCGGTATACCTGCTCCATCACGTCATGGTTAGACAAAAGGACAGGCTCCTCTGCCGGATCCGATAACTCGGCTATATCTGCCTTATCTATCCGCCTGGTCGTATTTTCCGGCTTAATGATCTTTCTGTGTCTGGTCATATCCACCGGCTCGACAATATCCCCCTGTTTCGTCTCTTCCGGCTTAGCGGCGGTGTCCCTCTGCCCGCTCTCTTCCACTGGAGCGGCGGTATCTTTCTGACTGGTCTCTGCTATTTCAGTCGTATCGGTATTTGCAGAAACACCTAAAATATCGCCTAATGCAATTTCCTGATTTTCTGTATAAGAAAAAAAGTGCTCTTCTGTTATTCCATAGTAATAAACATCCGAAGCGTCTAATTCCAGTTTTTCTATCAAATATGACGCCTGGCAGAGTGCCTCTTCTGCGCAAACTCCACCTACAATAATCGGGACTTCCTTCTCTGGTTTATACTTTGTCAGAAAAGAAAGATATCTCTCAATCTCCTTTCCTTCACTCCAACAAGCTCCCGTAAAAAACGGTCCCTTCATCGTATCGCCCAACTGCAGCCTTGCCAAAAAATATTCTTCTCCCAAAATGCTGGCAGCGCTGATTAGGCTCCGTTCTATTTTATTTAATTCTTCCGTTCTTTTCAGGCAGTCGGTTAAAATAGTCGCATATACCATTCTCGTTAAAACCGAGTACACGGTAATCTCCGACTTTTCCTCTTCCCTGGCGGCTAATCTTTTGGCTTTTAAAAAAGCGCAGGCGTCCTTTGCCTGAAACGCCTTTATCCCTTTAGGAGAAATGCAAAAAAAGCTCCCGCTTCCGACTATCCCGCACTCTCTAAGATACCCCTTATTTTTCAAATATTCCAGAGAAGCTTCCGCCTCTTCGACGGATATATCCGAAGTAGTCGTAAGGAGTCTTGCCGTAACGACAGTATATTTTTCTATCATTCTAAATACGATAAGGTTGCATAACTCATGCTTTGCTTTTACTTCATTGATAAAGCTTTTGACTCCAAATTTTTTCTCCTCTGCTTTTCCGATATTCTTATAAACTTCTTTTGCTGACAAACTTTTAGAAAGTAAACACCATTCCTCTAATTCCTGTTGCAATGCTTCTTTTTCGTGGTTCATACTTTCCGGATTTTCTGGTTGAGGGGTTTTTATCGTATTCTCTGATTCTATTGCCGACTCTGATAACCCTATCTTACTGAAATCAACTGATTGCTCTGCCACCCCTGCTTTTCCCAGCCGAATCTTTTTAGAAAGAATTCCCTCTCCTAACAGCTCGTTCCCAAACTCCGGCGACAACTTTATCAGATAGGACACCAATTTCGCATAATCCGGCTCAGCCACTGCCTGTATAAACATATCATAAGGCTCTAATGCACTCTCTTTTTCCGGTGTAATAGGATCGAGCAATTCCCTTAGATGATCCTTTTTGGCATTTAATAAAAGCGCCACCGCCGGGTCGTCCGTCTCCAACGCTAAAAAACGGCTGTATTTTTCCAAACACTGTCTTTGCTCTAATTCGGTAATCGCCTGATCCATCAGTCTGTCGGTATGTTCCAGGCTATCCGGCATTGTCATACCGAAACCCAGTTCTTGGTACAGGCTCTGACAGTGTATCTGAAGTGAATTGAGATCTTCTAAATAGCCGATGACTTGGCTTGATAAATCCTCTGAGATCCATTCTTTTTTCTGAAGGTAAGAAGATAAACTGTCTAGTTCTTTTTCTAGAGCAGACATTTTCTCGGAAATAGTATGTAAGACACTCTTTATTTCCCGTAAAAGTTCCATTTGTTTCATGTAGGTTTCCTCCATAATGATTTATGCCATATCCAGTATAACATAAAAACTTGGAAATAAAAACCTCTTTCTGATTTTTCTGCCCGTCCTATTACGCTTTTTCCCAGATATATCCTTTTCCGTACACCGTCCTGATATGCTCCGGCTTAGACGGCACGTCCTCTAGCTTATCCCGCAGGCGGCGGATCACTACGGAAAGCGCATTATCCTCTACATACTCCGTTCCCTCCGGCCACACCCATTCAAGCAGACGTTCTCTAGTCAAAAGCTGCCCGGTATTCGCCGTTAAAAGGTGCAGCAGACGCTGCTCGGTTTTACTTAGTTCCACTAAAGTTCCATTTTTATAAAACTCCATCGTATCAAAAGAAAATCGGAATACCCGATCCTGGTACTCCGATTTCTGTTCTGGCATATGACGGCGAAGCAGTGCGCGGACTCTGGCACGAAGCACCATCAGACTAAATGGTTTGGTAATGTAGTCGTCCGCTCCGCCTTCAAGCCCTGTTACGATATCTAGCTCCAAATCTTTTGCCGTCAGCAGGGCAATCGGTGTATGATTGCTCTGCCGACGAATTTCCCGGCACAATTCGAGTCCGCTTCCGTCCGGCAGGTTGATATCCAATACAAATAAGTCAAAGCATTCCTTTTCTATCCGCTCTCTTGCTTCCGTTGCCGTACCGCAGCAGACAAATTCCAGCCCGTCCGACTGCAGGGACAGACAGAGACCCTCTGCCAAATCCTCATCATCCTCTAAAATCATCACTCTCTGTCTTCCCATACCTGCCAGTTCCTTTCTATTGCTCTGATTATACTTCGATCAGCTCATACTCCTTTGATCCGATCCCATGCCCGGCGGCTACCTCAATCGTATACTCTCCGTTGCGGGAGTTGATACGCTCTAGCAGCTCGTCGCGTCCCGGATCCTCAGACTGCTTTACCAGATCCACACACGCCGTATCTATCGCTACCGGATCAAGCGACGCAAGGATTCCGATATCAGCCATACACGGCGGCTTTGCCCTGCCGTCGCAATCACAGTCTACGGAAATATTTTTCATCACATTGATATAGAGAATATTTCCTTTAAAATATTCTATGACAGACATCGCGGCATCTGCCATAGACTCCAGGAAAGAATCGTGATCAGACGACCATATTTCCTTGACGTTTCCGGCGCCATGGATATAGGCTTTACCGTAACCGGAAGCCACTCCGATCGAAAGCTGCTTTAAAGCTCCGCCGTAACCGCCCATCGCATGCCCTTTAAAATGAGAAAGCACCAGCATAGAATCATAGGCAGCAATATCTTTGCCGACATAATTTTTCTGGATACGCTTTCCCTTTGGAATGGACAGCTCTAAATCCGGTCCTTCTGCATCCAACAAATCCACCGGAAAATATTTGTCCCAGCCATGCTTGGTCAGCAATACTTTATGCTTTTCCGTCGTATTACGGGAACCCTCGTACGCCGTATTGCACTCAACCGCCGTCCCCTGCACATGCTCAATGATCGGTCTGCAAAATTCCGGTCCTAAAAAGTTTTTGTTGCCCTCTTCTCCGGAATGAAGCTTCACTGCTACTTTTCCCGGCAGCTCCTTTCCCAAAAGCTTGTACATCTCTACTACCTTTTCCGGGGAAATTTCCTTTGAAAAATAAACTTTTGACGCCATTTTGATTACCTCCCTTGACATCCTGTTATAAGCCCGTTAAAACCGGACTTTTTTCCATACTTACCTATCAGTAAAATTATACCTGAATCCCCATAAAAAGTCACTATCTATTTTTCTCTTTTCTAACGGCTCTCTATCCGCTGCCGTACCTCTTCTAACGACATCCCTTTTTCTCTGGCAATTTCTGCCAGTTCTTCATATTCCAGTTTTCCTCTCTGCACACCCCAGCCGGATACTTCCTTCCGGTGCAGCGTACCGAATTCCGTATCCAATTCCTTTATCGTACGCTGTAATGTCGTCCGGCTGCATACATATTCGCGGATACCAAGCGTTGTCGTATGTCGGAACAGCAGTTCCTTCATCTGATCTGCCTGTTCCCTGCGGCACATACAAGTTAACATCACACCAGGACGGCACTTTTTCATACCAATCGCGGTGGTATATACGTCCAACGCTCCCGCCGCCAGCAGCTCCTCCTGGGCAAAGCCTAACGCTTCCGGCGTCATATCATCCAGATTGCAACACAGCTCTACTACTTCATCTGCCCCCTCTAACGTCTCGCCCAGGCTGGCTCGAACACAGTTGGCAGCTTCAAAATCCTTTTTACCGCAGCCATAACCAATCGCCGCTACTTTCATCACCGGCATTGCCCCAAAACGGCTGACAAAATGCTTTAGCAACGCCGCGCCGGTCGGAGTACATAACTCGCCCTGAATGCTGCCGCCGTAAATCGGTACATCCTGTAACATATACGCCGTTGCCGGAGCCGGAACCGGCAAAATTCCATGGGCGCAACGCACCTGACCACTCCCTACATGTACCGGCGATGCGATCACCTGACCAATTTCCAACTGCTCCATCAGCAGACAGACTCCCGTTACATCCGCTACCGCATCCATCGTCCCTACCTCATGAAAATGAATTTCCTCCACCGGAACGCCATGCGCATGGCTCTCTGCCTCTGCAATCAGCTTATAGACTGCCAATACATCCGCCTTTACCTGCTCGGAGACCTCCATATGGCTGATGATATGCTCAATATCATGCAGACGACTGTGACTATGACTGTGAGTATGTTCATGACCATGACTCTCATCATGACTGTGAGCATGTTCATGACCGTGACTGTCATCATGACTATGAGTATGCTCATGACCGTGGCTAGTATCATGATTATGAGTATGTTCATGACTATGGCTGTCATCATGGCTATGAACATCATCGTGATCATGAGTATGACTGTGATGATCGGTATGACCATGATCATGGCTTCCCTCTTCTTCTCCATGTACCTTTACAGTCATATGCGTCCCGGTAATTCCACATTTAACAGCCGGTTCCGCCTCTACTGTTACACCGGGCAATCCCAACCGATGGTTCATTGTCTCCAAAAACTTCTCTTTTTCCTGCTCTGTACAAAGTTCTAATAAAGCTGCCATCAGCATATCCCCGGCAGCTCCCATTCCACAGTCCAAATATAGCGTTTTCATCCTGATCATTCCTCCTACCTTTTTGTTTCAAGCCTCTTTTATTTTACCGCGATATGATTGATCATACTTGCCTGATAAGCGGCTCCGAATCCATTGTCGATATTGACTACGCTTACGCCGCTGGCACAGGAGTTGAGCATAGAAAGCAATGCAGAAAGCCCATGAAAGGCGGCTCCATAGCCGACGCTGGTCGGTACGGCGATCACCGGGCAGTCTGCCAGACCGGCGATTACACTTGCCAGGGCGCCCTCCATTCCGGCGATCGCAATGATAACGCTGGCTTCCATGATTTCCTCCCGGTGAGAAAGAAGACGATGCAGACCGGCTACTCCCACATCATAGAGCCGTACTACTTTGTTACCCAAAAATTCCGCAGTCAGCGCCGCTTCCTCCGCCACCGGCATATCGCTTGTCCCACCTGTTGCCACCACAATCTGCCCGGCACCGTCCGGAGCAGGTATTTCCCCTACGATTCCAATACGACTTAACGCATCATACCGCAGCGGAAGCTCTGCCCCGACTACCTCTGCCGCTTCCTTTCCCATACGGGTAATCAGCACGGCAGCTTCTCCCTGTCTACGCATGGCAGAGGCAATTTTTTGTATTTGTTCCGGCGTTTTACCAGCTCCGTAAATGACCTCCGCCGCCCCCTGGCGCAGCCCTCGGTGATGATCGATTTTGGCAAATTCCAGATCCTCATACGGAGCCATCTTTAATTTCAATTCCGCCTCTTCTATGCTCATCATCCCATCCGCTACCAGCTCTAACAGTTCCCTTACATCCCTTTGCGTCATATCGTACCTCCTTCATCTCCTTATCCACTGCCCTGTTATCTGCAATTTTTAATGTCCAATAAAACTGTCTCAAACCACGGCTCCATCGCCTCTAGTACCCTCTGCCGTTCTTCTATCAATCGGGCAAGCTGCCCCTCCGGTACCTGTATTCTGGCAGCTTTTTCCCTTGTTACCCGTACCCGGAAATCAGAAAAACCCAGCTTCGTTAAAGCAGTTTCTGCCTGCTCTACCTGATTTAGCAGCCCGGCTTCAAGGTTCATTCCCGTAGGCACTCGCGTAGCCAGACAGGCATAAGCGGGCTTGTCCCAGGTAAACAATCCGGCTTCTTTAGAAAGACGGCGGATTTCCTGTTTTGTCAGCCCACACTCCCGCAACGGAGAACGTACCTGCAGCTCTGCCAAGGCACGCATCCCAGGACGATCCGCTACCTGATCGGAAGCATTTGTTCCGTCTAATATCAGCGGATAGCCGTCTTTCCTTGCTTCCTCACAAATCCTTCCAAAAATCTGGTTTTTACAATGATAGCAGCGATCCGCAGGATTCGCCGCTATCGTCTCGGACTGCAGCACCTCTAATTCCAACAGGCGCAAATCTGCTCCAAGCTCCTTTGCCAAACGCCTGGCATCCTCTAACTCAAACTGAGGCTGAAAAGCCGTCTTGACATAATAAGCCCGGACATCCGCTCCATAGTGGATTCCTGCATACAACAAATAAGCCGAATCCACTCCCCCGGAAAACCCCAACGCTACTTTTGTATGTTCCTGAAAAAAACGTTCCAGATTCATTTGTTTTTGCCTCCTTCTGGCTCCTTATAGCTCTTCCGTCACCTACGCTTCCTTCTCACCCCGATCGGACATCCGATTCGCTACCAATATTCCTAACATCAGACAAAGAACACCGATAATGCCAGCCAAAATCCCGCCCGGCAAAGCTTCCATCTGCAAAAATACCACTACCGGGGAAGCAAATACCAGACCAAGGATTCCCATATACGTATACGAACGGAAATGCTCCAACAAATAGCCGATCAGCTTGGCAATCAGCACAATCCCTACTGCCACGCCGATTCCAAAAGGCGCCAGAATCGCCGTCCCGGAAAGAAGCGCTTGGATATCAACCGCCATTCCTGCCTTGATAAACGCCTGAATCTGCTCTAAAATCGGTGTATAGACGCCTAACAACATCAGAATCATCGAACCGCTGACGCCAGGAATTACCATAGTCGCGCTAGCTAAAATCCCAATCAAAAATAGCTTGATTGCCATTCCTACTCCTGGCTCTAACACTCTCGCCTGCTCCTCGCCACCTCCGAATACTTCCAGCAAAATAATCCCGGCAAAAAATACCAGCAAAATCAGATAGTGCGCCGCGCCGCGCCGTTCTCCTTTCATTCCGCTCATAATAGCCGGAACTCCGCCCAGAATCAGACCGATAAATCCCATACTCGTCTGGTAAGGATATTCCTGAAATAAAAATCCGATTACAAAGGAAAGTACAGCGATTCCCAAAACCATTCCTACCAGATACGGCAGTAATGTAAGAATACTTTTTTTAAATTCCGTCCGCAGATGATTGACTGCATAAATCATTTTGTCATAGATACCCATTGACACCGCCATCGTCCCGCCACTGACGCCAGGAATGATATTTGCCACTCCAATCATCACGCCTCTTAAAATTTCCTTCACCAGATTCATTGCCTTTGTTTCCTCCCGTTCCCTTTCTTATAACCATATACCCCAAAGCAGCCGACTATGCCACAAATTTACCTGCTCTTCCTATACGGCAACGGCATGTTCTACAAGAAACTGCTCCACCTTTTCATACAGAAGCGCCTCTCTCAGCAGTTCTGCCATCTCTGCTTCAAAAGCTTCGCGGCTTTCATAGGTGTTTCCCATCATTTCATAGTAGCTGTCCATTCCGTTCTGGTATTCCTCCTCCGAGACAGTAATATTCTCTGCTTCGGCAATCGACTGGAAAATCACTGCCTGCGTTGTCATCAGTTCTGCATACTCATTGGCATAAGACTCTAAGTCCTCCTCCGTCACTCCATAGTATAACTCCAAGAAGTCTGCCAACTCCATCTCAACACTGTCCGCCATCGACTGATAACTTTTGATCAGGTTATCATGATATTTTTTCAGTTCCTCCTCCGGCAGCTCATGGATTTCAGTATTCTCCACCAGCTTGTCAAACAGCTCATCCATCCGGCTTTCCTCTGCTTCTTCCTCCTTTTCTGCCTGCAAACTGCTCTTTAGATCCGCCTCAAACTCCTCTCTGGTATCAAATTCTGTATATTCTTCAATAAACTTCTGGTTATACGTTAACTCCAACGGCTCTATGATATAATTAACTGTAATATCAAACACCACCTGCTTCCCGTTTAACTCCGAACCCGGCATTCCCTCCTCCCGATATGCTTCCGGAAACGTCGCGTCAATCGACTTGGTTTCTCCTGGCATCATACCGACAATACCTTCTTCAAAGCCAGGAATCATGGAACCAGAACCAATCACAAGCTCGTAGCCCTCCGAGGTTCCTCCCTCAAATGCTTCCCCTTCCTGATAGCCTATAAAATCCAGATTAATCGTATCTCCGTTTTCTACCGCCCGATCTGTCACCTCTTTTTTGGCATTCGCTTCTATATAGCGGTCAATCGCGTCCTTTAATTCTTCCTCACTGATCTCGGTATCTGCCTTTGTATACTCTAAGCCCTTGTACTGTCCCAATGTCACATAGGAAAAACGATCTGTTTCCTCCTGGGATACAGGATTGTCTTTCTGACTATCCGGTTCCTTACCGCTGCAGCCGGATAACAGCAAACTGCCGCCAGACAGCAGCAACGTAAGCGCCACTGCTGCCACCTTTGTTTTATTTGATATCATTTCTCCATCTTCCTTTCTCTTTTTTAAGATTATTCCTTACTGTCCAATAAAATAGTAAATGGACCGTCGTTACACAGCTCCACTTCCATCAGCGCTCCAAAAGAGCCGGTTTCCACCTGCCCCGCCAGCTCCCGACAGCAGCTGACAAAATACTCATATAGCTGTTCTGCCTCTTCCGGCGGCGCTGCGTTTAAAAAATTTGGTCGATTCCCTTTCCGACAGTCTGCATACAACGTAAACTGGGATACTACCAGCAACTCTCCGCCTACATCCTTTAGGGAACGATTGGTTTTCCCGTTTTCATCCTCAAAGATCCGCAGCTTGACGATTTTTTCCGCATATTTTTTTGCCAGTTCCTCCGTATCCCCAATTCCTGCTCCAAAAAAAATCAAAAGCCCTTTTCCGATTTGCCCGATGGTATTCCCTTCCACCGTTACACAAGCTTTCTTTACCCGTTGAATAAAACATCTCATGTTCTATGTTCCTTTCCGCCGCAGCCCTAAAAGCCGCAGTCCTCCTTACAGCAACATCTACTATGCTAACATATTTTCCGGAATTTGTCCATTTGTTCATCATTCTTTCACATTTTAGCTTTCCTTTTTCCGAAAGTTGTAGTAAACTATCTTCAGATGGGCTTGCACGCCGCCACAAGAACGCTGGAGGCGTTCTTGAATATGTAAAAGCATACAAATACTTCAAAATGGAGGGATACTATGACAGATTTAGAAAAATCCGATATGTGGAAAAAAGCAATCGAACAGACTTTAAGCGAATTGCAAACACTCCGTGAGCGTTTACAGCCTGTCCCGTTTTCTTCTCCTTTATGGGAACTATATCACGGAGCCTACGGCGATACCCGGGAAGACGTCGCCTTTTTATTTTGCCCAAAGCATCTGATACCAGAAATGGTAAAAACAAGAAGAGATCGGAAGAGCACACGTCTGAACTCCAGTCACATTACTCGATCTCG
>CAJUFW010000041.1:5395-21292 GCA_910585655.1 uncultured Lachnospiraceae bacterium | reverse complement strand
ATATATCAGATTTTTTCTTTGGCGGATAGACATAAAATCGTGCGTTTACCGTGTCCCTCCAAACCCGCATACACACTGGCTTTGCCTATGTTTTGAAAAAAGTGGTCACACGTCTGTTATTTCTAATTTTTTCAAATCTTTTTCTCTATCTTCCAGATTCATTCTCCCGAAGCCTTTTTGTAATCTCCCAAAACTCTGCTTCCAGCCGCTCCTTTTCTTCCAGGGAAGGCGCGTGTCCCAACATCCCGGAAAGTTTCGCCTGACGCAGCTCCAGGCAGAGCCGTTCCTCTTCCCGTTTTTGTGCGGTTTGCCCATTTTCGCTGCCTTCCAGGCTCTGGTTTCCTTCCCGCTTCTTGCGCTCCGCCTTCCTCTCCTGCTCTTTTTCATACTCTGTCAGCGTCCCGGCGAATTTTACCAGACGTTTTTCCTCAATCATCACAAGCTCCTGCGCGGTATGACGTACAAACTCCCGATCATGCGAGACAAACAAGACAGCTCCTCCATATCCGACGAGCTGACGCTCTAACGCCTCGATCGACTGCAAATCCAGATAATTGGTAGGTTCATCCAAAAACAGCACATTTGCCGGAGAAACGAGCAGCATGGCAAACGCCAGTCTCATCCGTTCCCCGCCGCTTAAAACAGCCGCTTTCTTCCCCCAGCTATCCGGATCAAACAAAAGCCCTGCCAGCACTGACTTGACGGCTGCCGGAAGCTGTACGCTGTCAGCCATTGCATTTTCCAGAACGGTTTTTTTAGGATCTATTTGGGAAAAATCCTGCTTTAACACTCCCAGTCTTGCCTTTGGCACAAATCGCAAAGCATACTCTGTCTGCGTCGTCTCCGATCCTGACACCTTCCGGCAGAGCGTATCCGCCTCCGCCCTATCCCTTTCATATGCTTCCTCTAACAACCGTAACAGCGTCGTTTTCCCACTCCCGTTTTCTCCTAAAAGCGCCGTTCGTTTGCGGTTGCTCATAGAAAAACCAGTCTGTTCAAACAAGACCCGCTCCCCATAAGCAAACGTCAAATCTTTTAGCTCTAATACCCGTTTGCTCTCCGGTGGATCGGTTCGTTCAAACGCCAGCCGCATGAGCGCCTCCTGCTTTGGCTTTTCTTTGACTTCCATATGCTCGATCCGCTTTTTGATATTGTCTGCCGCCCGATTCATATTTTTTTGCTTTCCACTGCTGTTCCGCCCGGAAAAGGTCAGAAAATCCCGCAGCCTTGCCTCTCGAGGCGTCATATTTTTAGGGATTTTTACCATCCGTTCTGCCGATTCCCGCTTTTGCCGGTAGACCGCCTGCAGACGGCTCTTTTCTTCTATATAAGCTTCATAATCCCGTTCTGCCTTGTCCCGTTCCTCTCTCTTTTGCTGCTCATAATCCTTATAATTTCCCGGGTACAAATGCAGCTTTCCTTCTGTCACTTCCAAAATATGGGTGCATACCTTCGTCAGCAGATCCCGATCATGACTGATACACAAAAAAGTCTCTACCTGTCCTAACTGCTGAAGCAGACGTCTGATTCCTTCGCTGTCCAAATTGGCTGTCGGCTCGTCTAGCAACAGCACATGCCGCTCTTTTGCAAAGACTTCTGCCAGCTTCCGTCGCATCTCCTCGCCGCCGCTTAAAAAGCATTCTGCATCGTCTGATGACGATTCTTCAAACTGCCTGCAATAAGCAATTCCGCCATATCGCTGCACCAATCCCTCCTCCGGCTCTAACTCTCCTGCAAGGATTTGAAACAACGTACTCTTTCCCGCTCCGTTCGCTCCTACTACCCCGATCCGGTTCCCGGTATAGACGGTCAGCTCCCTGACTTCTAACACCGTCCGATCGCCATATATTTTTTTTAGATTTTCCGCACGCAATAACAGCATAAAATCCCTCCCTGTTTTTTCAAATAAGTTCCGTTTTTCAGCAGGAGGGTTCCTGATTCTGTCCGCCAGCAATCAGCCTTTTATGCTCCACGCAAAAAAGCCATACACAGAATACCCTAATAAAGCCTCATGTAGGCAAAGCTCGTTGTTCAGATAGCTTGGCGCACAGAATATACCGCATAAAGCTTCCACGGTAAATTCCTCCTGCTATTTATTGCCAAAAGCTATCAAATCAACATGACCCTCACCGTACATACAGCTATTCTCTGTATGACCCTTTCTCTCATTTGTGTTTAGTATAAAGCAGATTGACAGATGTGTCAAGAAAAACCGTCAGGTCGCAAACCACGACCTGACGGCTATGCAATAAAACTGTCCGGCAAAATGATTCTATTGTGTATTACCTTGCATTATAGCGATCCAATGCCGCCTGCTGAATATCAATACATCTTTGCAGGTCATAGCTTTCCAGATCTGCCATAAACTTGTCCCAAGTATCCATTGATTCAGAGCCCATAATATAACGGACGGTCTGTTCGTCTACCAGAGTTCCAATCGCTGTATACAAAGAGTTGTACTCGTTTCCTTCTAACTCGGTCATAGATACCTGCGCCGGAATCACCCATTCCGTAGAATCCTGATCCCATACCGGCTGGCTGCACATCATCGCCTCATCGTTTCCTTCAAACATAGAGAAGAAACGACCCCAGTTATACCAGCCAAAGGAAGCAGTTCCCAACATATGGTAATGATAAGCGTCAGAACCAACGATTCCAACCTCATTATCGCCCTTTAAAATCCAGTCTGTAAAATGATATCCGTTTTCATCCTCGGTATAAGTAACTCCTTCTATTCCGTATTGGTTCAAAATCATACCTTCCTCGGTATAGAGGTAATCCAGCCAGCGACATGCCAGCTCCGGATTTTTAGAGGTTGCAGAAATAATAATCGGAGAACCAATCGCGCTTCCATTGTAGCCGGAGTAGGATTTATCACCTTTATTCAGGACAGGATTCTTTGCCCCAATCAGATAAAAATTCTCATCGTCGTTAAAATGATAATCGGTATTAAGCAGATCCGCCGCATAACCCCATAAAGAAGCTCCGGCGCCAGCCTTGCCTGTCCCCATATAATCATTAGAAGCAGCTATCTTTGCATCATTGGTCATAAAGTTCGGATCGATTAACCCTTCTGCATACCAATCCCGCATCATCTGCACATAGTCTTTATAGCCTGGCTCTGCCGGTCCGAATTTTACCGTTCCGTCTACCTGGAAAAACTCCGGCAAGATTCCATATGCTGTCATAAACGCGCCAAACAGCATTGTACCGTCGGATCCGATCATCAACGGAGCCTCCGCGCCAAACTGCTCCTTAAAGCCTTTGAGAGCCGCGTGCCATTCTTCAATCGTTTCCGGTACTTCCATATTCATCTGATCCAGCCAGTCTTTCCGCACCAGAATACCGTCCCATGCCATTTCCTTGCCCATACCGTCGTTATCACCGTTTAAAGTATAAATACCGACCAGACGACCGGAGTCGGTCTTTGTTCCTTTTGCCAGAGTCGGATCGCTGTTTAACCATCCTTTATAGGCTGGCATATACTGATCCACCAAATCGGTGACATCCAGAAACAAGCCGTCGTCCACGCTCTTTTCCAAACCACCCGGATAAGTTACGTTATTCATTCTTACCATATCCGGAATGGAACCTGACGCCAGCATCAGACCAAATTTCTCACTGGCTTCATTAGAACTGACAATATTCCAGTTAATATGGACATTCGTTCTCTTCTCCAGCTCCTGAATCGACGACATATCGTTGATATCGTCCAGATACTGATAATCTCTGGAAATCCAAAAGCTCAGTTCTTCTACTGTCTCAGCAAGTGGCAGCCCGTTCGCATTTTCATTGCCGGTATCAGAAGCATCCCCCTGATTATCACTGTCTTCAACATCGTCTGTTTTGTCTTTTTCGCTGTCCTGGTTGGTTTCACTATCATTCGTATTTGTAGGTGTCTTACTGTCGTTCTTGTTTTCCTTAGAACCACAGGCAACCAGTGAGCATACCATCACCAAGCAAAGCAGCAACGCCAACCATTTTGTCTTTTTCATTTTTCTCTCTCCTTTTCTCTTTTCTTTTTTACTGGAATCCTCCTGTCCCGCGGAACACAAACGCTCCTCCCAAGGAACGCTTCTCCGCTTGACGCTTTCAGCCTATCACGTAAGAAGAAATTTTACTATGTTTGATTTTTTATGCTTTATAAAAGCAGCGTAAAAACGCCCTGTTCCCGGCATTTTCCCAGCAAAGAACCAAAAAAACGTTAAAAATCCGTATTTACTCTCTGCCGCCTTTCCCTGCTATCATCGAACGATATTCTGCCGGAGTAACCCCTTCGATATCCCGGAAAATACGAATCAACGGACGCGTATTATAATAGCCTACCTTATCCGCCGTCTCATTCACCGTATAACCTTCTTCCAAAAGCTTTTTAGCATTTTCCAATCGTACATAATCAATATATTCCATAACACCGATATCCTTTTTTCTCTTAAACTTCTGCGTCAGGTTTGATTGGCTTAGACCAAACTTGTCCGCCAGCATTCCGCCTGATAAAAGTTTATCGGTATAATGCTCCTCAATATATGCCGCTACCTGCTCTGCCAGACTCTTTTGCGGCGCCTCTTTTTTCTCCGACTCGACCTTCTGCCGTTTTCTCTCTTCCTTCTCCCATTCCCATAGAATAAAACAGAAACAGGTTCTCCTGTTTTTTCCCGGTACTGGTTTAACGCCACGATTTCCTGCCAGCATACCTGAATCCCTTCGCGACCTGTATGGACGCTGCTGATGGAAAAAGACATCACTACCTCGTAATGCTGCTGCAAAAAACGATCGATCTGTCTGGAAATGTTTTTCAGGTTTTCATAGCCTTTCTTATCCCCTCCATTCAGCAAAAAAACATAGGACTCCAATACTGCTGCCCCGTAAAAATGCCAGTTTTCAGAAAGCAATTCCTCCGCTACGTTTTCTACTACAAAATATAAAAGCTTCCTTACCTCCTCCGGAATCATTTCACTTTCACTGTGTTCCCAGTCCCCCTTCACCTGTTCCAAATTGATGGAATACAGCAGATATTGCCCGCCTGGCACATGTTCCTGGATCGTCTGCCAATCCTCCTCGCTGATCGAACTGTATTTATTTTTTCCATGCAGCAACCGGTAAAAGCAAATGCTTTTTTGCGTGCTAAGCTGCTCCATGCTCTCCTGCTGCCCCTCGAAATACCGCTCTAACAACGTTTCCACCAACTTGCGGATCTGAACGAACTCCGCCCCCTCTTCTCCCCGTCGGTTCATCTTCCGGGTCAGACTTAAAAGCTCTTTGACCGGTGCGTAATTTCTCTTTAAAAAATAAAAAGCCAGCCCGATGCCTGCCACAAGGCAAATCAGCACATATCCTGCCAGAAGCCAGAGAACCCGTTTTATATCGCTTAAATACTGTTCCTTTGGAATCACCTGAAAAATAGACAGATGATACCGCTGCATTGGAAGTTCTAACATATAGCTGCCGTTATTTTGGTTATTGTAGACCTGTAGAACTTGCTCCGTCCCTGTCGGCGCATTGTTCTCCCGGTAGCTCTCCCAAGTCTCTTCCCAGTCTTCCAAATCCTTTTGCTCTTCTCCATACGACAGGTAATCCCCTTCCTGCCAAAGCATGGTCCAAATTCCATCCGCCTCTAACATTCCCCGCAATTTTGGCGCATACAGATAGACCAGTATCACAGCCTCTTGTTCCTCTAGGGAAGCGGTCGGCGCCGTACACGTTGTAAAAACCAAGCGGCTACTTTTTCCCCGCTTTACAAGATGCACGGTCTGATAAAGAGAGTCACCCAGTTCCCCAAAAAGCTGTTCCTTACTGCTGTGGAACCAATATTGAAACATCCCCTCGTCCTCTGCAAAAAACACACTTTTATTATTTAAAATATGTCCCGTCTGCGGAAAATACACATACAGTTCATCAATCATATCATTGGAAATCAGCGCATTGGAAACGGCATCTTTTAACTGGCTTAAATTGACACGTTGGTTTAAATCATAGCTGCCTGCCAGATTTTCATGGAACAAGGCTTTCGCTCCACTGCTGTTTAAGATAGAATTTCCCATCTTGCCGATGGTATCAAAGGTTCCTTCCATCACTGCCTCTGTCCGCTCCATGGACTGCGCCCAGACCTCTCCTACCTTTTTCTGAATCACATTGATAGAAAAAACATAAATTAAAATTCCAAACAAAAAAGGAAGGAGCAGCAAGGCAAGATAAGAAATCAGCCACTGCACCCGGATGCTCTCCTTCCTCCATGGCAATCTCATCTGCCTCACACTCCTTCCAGGCATCTAGTTATTTTACAAAAAATTCATAGCTTCCGGAACCGATTTCAAAGCATCTGCGCCCCGGCTGAGCGACGGTTTCCCGGATACCTTCTGCCTCTCCGACCGGCTGTCCGCCCTCTAAAATCACTGATTCTGCTTTTGCAGGCAGACGCAGACTGGCAGTCGTTCCTGCCGGAATCGTCATTTGATAGCGGTAGCCTTCCCCGCATTTTTCCCAGCGGCTTTCTACCCTGCCGCTGACTGTATCACAAAAGCCCTCTGCCCAAGTCATCGTTCCGTCCGGGTCCGGAGTCGGACACATCGTAAAATGCGTAAAGCCCGGCGCCGTCTCTTCTCTCTTGATTCCCAGCGAATACATACACATCCAGGACGCAACCGCTCCGAATGAATAATGATTAAAGGAATTCATACTGTTGTTGCCACCAAAACCATTGTCCTTCGTATAGGAATTCAGCCGTTCCCAAATCGTAGTCGCGCCCTGGCGAATGGAATAGATCCAGGACGGATAGTCCCCTGCCTGCAGCAGACGATAGCTCTCTGCATCCTTACCATAGGCAGAAAGCGCCTGACTGATCCACGCCGTTCCGATAAATCCGGTCATCAGAGAATACGGCGGTCTTGTCACGCCATCGTTGTCAATGTTTTCACGGGCGCAGGCTTCTGTCAAATAGCGCACCGCATCTTCCACGACCTCTTCCGCAAAAATACCAAGCGCCAAAGGAACGGCATACGACGTCTGCGTATCCATCTGATAGCGTCCGCTTGGAAGCTGCTTCGGATTCGGACTGGCTGCCGGAGCCATCATCGGCGCTACTCGGTTGCCTAACATCGCTGCTTCACTGGAAAAAGTCGTGCGGTGGGTTTGCGGATCGACATACGTTTTGTTAAAAAATGCCTTACGTTCGTTGTATTTTTCTCTGTAGTAAGCCTCATCCTCCGGATAGCCCAATACCTGTGCCGTCTGAGCCATTACCCATAGGTCATAGGCATGGTACACGCTCCAAAGAAAAGCCGGCTCGTTGTTGGAGTATTCCGGTCCTAACCAGTCTCCCAACGGTCCTTCGTTTAAAATCCCGGTTTCCGGATCAATCCGGGTATCCAAAAATGCCAGATATTGCTTCATCGCCGGATACTGCGCCTGCAGCATATCTAAATCACGGTATTGCAGATATGCTTCCCACGGTACGGTAATTCCGACGCTTCCCCAAAGCACGCCGCCAAAGCCGCCGCCTAAAGGAGCGATATCGGCAAACCGTCCGTTCTCTGCCTGCGTATCCCGCAGCGCTATCATATGCCTTTGCAAAAATCCTGCGCTGTCTGCCATATAAACCGCCGTTCTGGAAAATACGGACAAGTCTCCTGACCAGCCCATCCGCTCGTTTCTCTGCGGGCAATCCGTTGGAATCGAAATATAATTATCCCGTAGCGACCAGCTAACATTACTCCAAAGCTGGTTGACTTCCTCGTTCGAGCAACGATAGGACGCGGACAGCTCCGGTACGGAACTGATTGCCACACCTTCAACCGCTTCTAACGGAAGCGCCTGTTCGATTCCGGTAATCTCAATATATTGATATCCATGGAAGGTAAATTTCGGCTCAATTACCTGCTCGCCGCCTTTGAGGATAACCTGATCCTGCGCCAGAGCGCCACGGATATTTTCCAACATCAACATTCCCTCATGACCTTTGTATTCTTCCATATCCGGATAGGTGATTTCCCCAAATCGGAGTGTCACACGCTGCCCCGGCTTCCCGTCTGCAATACGGATACGCGGCACGCCAGCCAGGTTTTGCCCCATATCATAAAGGAACACACCCGGACGCACCTCCGAAATCGAACGCGCCGTCAGCACGGTACTGGTCTTGACGCATGGACCAACCTGTCCGATCAACTTCCATTCGTCATACTCCACTTTTTCCACATCATCCCCAAACGGCGTATGACGCACCTTCGTTCCCATATAAGCGTTATCCGGGCTTAACGTTACTTCCGCCGCCTGCTTCCAGGCGCTATCGTCAAAGCCTGGCTCCGTCCAGCCCTCTACCAGAGTGTCCTTTGTCGTATCACAGACTTCGCCCTGGAAAAAGCCGCTAAAACGAATCGGACCGTCTGTCGTCAGCTTCCAGTGTTCCGGTTCAGTAGTCACGGTTCGGCTGCTCCCGTCGGTATAAGTGACAACCAGCTTTGCCAGGAAAGAGCTTCGATCGCCAAAGAAGTTCCAGTTCGATCCGGTAAAGGAAATCGAACCGCTCCACCAGCCTTCTCCTAACATCACACCAAACGCATTGGCGCCCTTTTTCACCTGCCTGGTCACATCGTAGGTCTGATACATATGAGTTTTGTTATACTGGGTCAGCCCTGGATTAAACCAATCGTCGCCAATCCGTTCCCCGTTCAAATATGCCTCGTATACCCCTCTGGCTGTAATATACAGTCTGGCTTTCTGCACTTCCTTTTCCGCTTCAAACTCCGTACGCAGCATCGGCACGCCATTTTTAGAGGTATCCTTTACCGCAAAATACCCTTCTGCACCACCGTCGCACATTACTGCCGCTTCCGTCTCCTCATACAAAGCCGTACATGGCGTCCGGAAATTCCGCACTGTCACATGAGAAAGCGCAGCCTTCTGACCAGCCGGAACCTTCACGCCCAAATCACAGACGAGCGGAAAACTGATGAAATTGTTGCCTACACCTACTGGGTTTAAATTGACGCCCGCACTGCGAAATCTCGGCGGTCTCGGATCATTCGGATCGATTTTATTCAACTGATTCTCTGCCGCTGTACCATCTAGGAAAAAGTCAAAAATCCCGTACTCTGCCCATAAATGATACGTATGTGTCTGATGGCAGTTTTCCCTGGTCAGCCCTTCGATCTCCATCGACTTTAACGGCACGTCCGCCCGATCGTCCGGATGGTAGCCTACCCGGTAGACATGCAGCATTGCCTTCCCGCTCGCACCAGCCGCATTCGCTTCCTCTGCGCCTGTCTCTTCTGCATACAAGCCGGATAAATCCGTCTCCACATAAATATAGCTTTCATCCTTACTGCACTCGATATCATACAAATTCAGATAGCGGTTCTGCAGACGGCCGTCATTTGCTCCAAAGACAAAACCTGCCTTTGCGCTGCCCTCTGGAATCTGCAAATCATAGGAAGCCTTAAACACAGACAGATAATGCGGAAACCACGTCATATCCTCCTTTGCGCCGCCGATCCACACGGCGCCGTCCCATGCCTTTTCTCCCTTTTCGTCCATCAGACCGGTTTCAAAAATCGAAGAAGCCTCTGCCTGCTCGCCCGCCTCATTCCAAACCGTCACCCGGAAGCGATATTCCGTCTCCGGAATCAAAGCCTTTCCCTCATAAGGGATTCCGATTCCGTCCGCAGCTTCTACCCGTCCGCTCTCCCAGACCGTTTCTGCTGGATTGCCAAAAGCATCCAACCTCTCTACCAAAATCTGGTAAGCGCTCTGTCTGCACCCCCGTACATCCGATGTAAGCTGCCAGAAAAAACGCGGCTTTACACAGTCCGTTCCCAGCAAATGATCCGTGTACTCCGTCTTTAAATGCTCCACGAAAAACATATCCTGTTCCTCCTCGTATAAAAGTTATTATTTTTCCGAACAGTTTTATTGCTAAGTTCTATTGTACCATAGGTTTCCTAGAAGGTACAGGACTGTTTTTGCGGGAAACTGTGTCCTTATTTGCACAAAATAATCACTTTCTATTCCCTTATTCCATGCCTTCTTACCAACATAATTCGATCTCGTATTTTCTTATATTGATATCATGGGTAATCAGGGTAAGTTGTTCTTCTAACGCCGTAGCCATAATCAACCTATCGAACGGATCTCCATGAATCATAGGAAGCTGCCCAATCCGTTCCAAATACGAAACCTTTATTGGTAAAATTATAATTCCATACTGATTACAAATCGTTTCTAGCTCCGAGATACTCTCTTCCATATCTAACTTATGGATCGTCTTTTTAATTGCAATCTCCCACAAAGATACAACACTTAAATATAAATCATTGCTCTTTCCTATCACATCTCTCGCTTTTTTAGATAAGCTTGGGCTATCATCCAAAAACCACAAAAAAGCACACGTATCCAATAAATACATCACATATACTCCTTAAAACATTCTGGGATTTCATCAAAGTCCTCCGACATAATCATATTTCGTTTTAATATGCCAGGCTTCCTGATATAACCATCTTCATCCGCTATTCTCTGTTCTGTAGAAGTTTTAAAATCAGAACCTGTTGACAAAAATCTTGCAAATTGGATTACCTGAAGTATTTTCTCATCTGGTAACTGTTCTATCACGTTCGCCGCCTGCTGCTGAAGCGTCATCCTATTCACATCCCTTCCTGATAGCTAAACTATAATGCTATTATTTTATCATAAGCCACTTTTTTTCACAAGCAAAATCACTTCCGCCGGACAGCTTCTTTCCGCGCTAATTTTCTCGCCTGATGGGCAGCCTCCCGCTGGAGTTTTTTCCATGATTGAAAGCGCTTTTCCGTCAGTCGTCCCTCCTGGATAGCCAGTTTGACCGCACAGCCTGGTTCCCGATCATGGCGGCAGTCCCGGAAACGACACCAAACTGCCAATTCCTCCACATCCGAAAAAGCGCCTTCCACTCCATCCTCGGCATTCCATATTCCCAGTTCTCTCATCCCCGGCGTATCAATCAAGCACGCTCCGTTTGACAGAGTAATCATCTGGCGGTGTGTTGTCGTGTGTCTCCCTCTTCCGTCCTCCTCACGAATTTCTGAGGTTGCCATTACTTCCCGACCTGCCAGGGCATTGACCAGGGTAGACTTCCCGATACCAGAAGAGCCTACCAGCAGAAAAGTTTTCCCTGGTTCCAGCAGAGCTTCTACTGCTTCCATTCCCTCTCCGGTCAACGCGCTCACTGCCAGCACGGACACCCCTACGGCAACCTGCTCTATCTGATCGACGCACGCCTTTAGTTCCTCTTCTTCCTCTAATAAATCTGCCTTCGTCAAAACGACGACCGGCGTCGCGCCGCTATTCCAGGCAACCGTCAGATAACGTTCCATCCGCCTAGGATTGAGGTTTTGGTTAAGCGATTGAATCAATAAAATGACGTCAAAATTAGCTGCGATTCCCTGTTCGGTCTGCCCGGACGTCGCCGGGTTCGGACGTGACAGCCAGGAACGTCTTGGCAGTACCTCTTCGATTCGATCCTCTCCCTGTTCGTTACGCCATACCCGAACGTCGTCTCCTATCACAGGATAGTCGTTTGCCGTCGCTTTCTGGTTATAGTAAAAAGCCGACGCCTTCAAACGGGCAGGTCTTCTCTGAAAAATCCCTTCCCATTCATAGCACACTACAAACAATTCCTTCTGTACCTCAACTACCCTTGCCTGTATAACATTCTCTTCTTTTGTATTTGCTTCTTTCCATTTATTTTGCTTCACGTATTCTCACTTTCTGGTATGCCCGAATTCTCAGGCTATCTACCACTTTCTCGGCAAACGCCGGCAATCAGGAAGCCCGGCTGTTAGGGCTCCCTCGGTATGACAAATTTATCTTTTTTTGCACGAAAAAAACACCCTCTCCAGAGTGTGCCTCCATGAGCGTGCTTCACAAATTACCAACTACTTTTTATTTTGCCATACACTTCACGAAAGGTTACGGACGGAACGCACCGTCATTGTTTGATTTTCCTCACCTGTGTTTGATTTTTCATAAAACATCTCTCCTTTCGTGTACAAAAATCACCCGATTTCCTTATGGGCTACTATTACGATACCATATCTTTTGGCTTCTTGCAACTGTTTTTTATCTTTCCCCGTCTAAATACTCCTCTCCTATGACGTCCGTCTGCCGAAACTCTCAAAAACGAAATCTCCACGGAGGCTCCTTCCATACCAATACCGCCAGAGAAACCGCAACCACAATACAAAATCCGGCTGGAATCAGAAACAAAGCAGGCAGCAGTTTTTTCTGCCTTACCCGCCAAAGATCCCAGGCAACTTTCAGCAAAAGAATCCCTATCACGGCTGAACCAACCAGCATTACCGCTATCATGGCATACGCTAATCCCATAACAAATTCCTCCCCTATTCCAATGCTCAATCCTCTATTTACCGCTTTTGTTTCCCTATTATAATACAAATCCAGAAGCGCAACAAGACTTATTTTTTCCCCCTTCCCAAAAATGGTCAACGGAAGTATAATAAAAATCACCAAAAGAAAAAAGGGAGGGCTTTTCATGAACCATAAATTTTATCAGCTTCCATCCGAAAAACAGCAGGCAATCATACAGGCAGGATTTTTTGTTTTTTCGCGAAACTGTTACCGAAAATGCCCAGTTGGCGAGGTCGCTTCTATCGCCCACATAAGTAAATCCCTTTTATTTCATTATTTTCATAACAAAAAAGAATTTTATCTGTTTTTATGGGAAGAAGCAGCCAAACGCACGCTTCAATTCCTGACGCAATACGGCTGTTACCAGCCGCAGCCGTTCTTTGATATGCTAGAATGCGGTATGCGCGCCAAAATTCAACTTATGAAAGAGAATCCGGAGATGGCTGCCTTTGCTATCCGCGCCTACTACGAAACCGACTCGGAAGTATCCAGAGATATTCAGGCAAGCTACCAGAATTTCCTTAACGGCGAAGCTATGGGGATTCTTGCCTCACTCGATCCGACCGACTTTTGCGACGGTCTTGACCTGGAAATGATGTATCGGGAAATGCTCTATGCCTCGGAAGGCTATATCTGGAAATTCATCCAAAAAGACCAGCCGTTGGATGTCATTCAGTTTGAAAGAGACTTTCAAAACATGCTTTCCTTTTGGAAACAAATTTTTCTGCAAGGCTAAGCCTATCCTAAAAACTGCAGCAAACGCTGTCATGGAGGTTTTATTATGAACGCTATTTCTACTACCAACCTAACCAAATACTATGGCTCTGGACGCAAAAAAAGCCGTGGTATTCTGGACGTTACCCTGTCCGTACCAGAAGGAGATTTTTTCGGCTTTATCGGCCCGAACGGCGCGGGCAAGAGTACGACCATCCGTATTTTGCTTGGGCTCATCGCCCCTTCCGACGGTTCGGCGGAACTGTTAGGGAAAAATATTCTTGCCCACAAACAGGGCATTCTGTCTGAAATCGGCTATTTGCCTTCCGAAACCAATTTTTATTCCGGTCTTCGGGTACGTGATATATTACAGCTTTCTGCCGATCTTCGCAGGCAGGACTGCCGCGCGGAAGCAGCTCGCCTTTGTGAACGGCTCGAGCTTGATGCCTCCCGCCGGATCGATGAACTTTCTTTGGGAAATCGAAAAAAAGTCGGAATCGTTTGCGCCTTGCAGCATCATCCTCGTTTGTATATCCTTGATGAACCAACCAGCGGTCTAGATCCGTTGATGCAGCGGGAATTTTATACGATTTTAAAGGAACGCAACCAGGATGGCGCCACCATTTTCCTCTCCTCCCATATACTTTCTGAAATACAACGTTATTGCAGGCACGCCGCTATTATCCGGGAGGGACGTCTGCTTGTGACAAGTACGGTCGAACAGCTTGGTCATACCGACGCCAAACGTGTGACACTTTATGGTATTTCCTCGCTGCCTCCACTAGAAGGCATAACGCAGCCTATCGCTGCAAAAAACCAGCCGGAGACAAACTCCGTCAGCTTCCTATACAGCGGCAGCCCGAAAACGCTTTTATCCGCCTTGTCCTCCCTGCCTTTTACCGACATTACGATTACAGAACCGGATCTGGAGGAAATATTCCTTCATTATTATGATGATACATCGACAACTCAATCTAACATCTAACCATCTCTGATAGGAGGTCACACCATGACAATATGGAAGCATGAACTAAAGACAGGAGGACTCTCCCTTCTTATCTGGGCAGCAGCGATTGCTGTTCTCTTGTCTGTTTGTATTTTGATTTACCCGGAAATGGCAGGGCAAATGGAAGAAATCGGCGAAACCTTTTCTCAAATGGGCGGTTTTTCTCAGGCATTCGGCATGGATCAGATCAATTTCGGAGAATTCATTGGATTTTTCGGCGTAGAATGCGGCAATATTTTGGGACTGGGCGGCGCCTTATATGCAGCCCTGATCGGAATATCTGCCTTGGCAAAAGAGGAAAAAGAACATACTGCCGAATTTTTACTCACACATCCGATCAGCCGGTTTCGGATTATCGCTGAAAAACTGGCTGCCGTCGGTACACAGATTTTTCTTTTGAACCTGTTTGCTGTCGTAATCACTGCCCTTTCTACCTGGCTGGTTGAAGAAACCCCAAAGCTTTCTACGATGGCTTTATTATTTTTCGCCTATTTCCTCCTGCAGCTTGAAACCGCTGCCATCTGCTTTGGTCTCTCTGCCTTTTTGCGTCGTGGAGGCGTTGGCTTGGGATTAGGAATAGCCGCTATTTTTTACGTTTTAAATCTGATTGCCAACCTGACTGAGCAGGCGTCCTTTTTAAAATACCTCACTCCCTTTGGTTACGCAGAAGGATCGGATATCATTGCAAACAACACCTTAAATCCTTCTTATCTGACCATAGGTATTTTCCTCGCTGCCACTGGAATTTTTGCCGCTTTCTTCCGATATAGTAAAAAAGACATTGTATAATCAGAAATAAATTTTTACTATCATGCAATAAAATCCCTCTTGAAAGGATTAATAAAATAGAAAGGGGCAGACCATTTATGTTAATACTCTCTTTGGCGGCAGTAACGCCAGCCGTTCCTACTCCCGATCCCTCTCTGCTGGATCATTATCTGGCAGAAATTGCAACCGGTAATCAGGAGGCGCTGGCGGATCTTTATCGTCAGACCAAGGCATCTGTATACAGCTTTTCCCTTTCGATATTAAAAAACGCGCAAGACGCCGAAGATGTTTTGCATGATTGCTACGTCCAGGTTTATCTGGCGGCAGAATCCTATCAATCCTTTGGAAAACCTCTGGCATGGATTTTGACGATTGCGAAAAATCTATGCCGAAAGAAGCTACGGGAGCAAACACATTCCTCCGATTTGCCGGAAGAGGACTGGCTCTCTTCCCTGCCAGCTCCCGAACAACTCGGAACAGAGGAGCGTATCCTGCTTCAAAGCTGCCTTTCCAGGCTAAGCGAACAAGAGCAGCAGATTGTTGTCCTGCACGCAGTCTCCGGCTTCCGCCACCGGGAAATTGCTTCCCTGCTGTCCCTGCCTCTGTCCACAGTTCTATCCAAATATCACCGCGCTATCAAAAAGCTGCAGCACTATCTTAGAGAGGAAGGTATTGTATGAAGGAAAAAGAAATCAACCAAGCTATACGGCGGGCTTTTCTTAAAGCTACTCCGGATGTTCTCGACTCCATACTCTCCGATTGCAAACAGCAAGAGCAAACGATCCTCTTTCTGCCGCAAAAATCACCTGCTCGCCATTCATTCAAATGGTCTGTTGGGATAGCGGCTGCCCTGCTTTTGTTCCTGTTTGGAATTACCTGCGGTCAGCTTCTTCCAAGAGGGCAGGCGGTAGCCGCTACGATTTCACTCGACGTCAATCCGAGCATTGAAATCAAGGTCAACCCCAAGGAAAAGGTATTGTCTGTCACCGCTCGCAATGAAGAAGCCCGAAACG
>CAJUFW010000041.1:0-5372 GCA_910585655.1 uncultured Lachnospiraceae bacterium | reverse complement strand
TCCCTACACGACGCTCTTCCGATCTAGCCCGAAACGTGATCGGCGATATGAACTTTACCGGAAATTCCCTGGATGTTACGATCAATGCCCTCATTGGCTCCATGCTCCGAAAGGGATATCTGAACGAAACCACTAACTCGATTCTGGTCAGCGTAGACGACAACGATCCGGTCGAGGGTGCCAAGCTCCAGGAAAAACTCACAAAGGAAATCGATGGGCTCTTGCAGACGGAAACCTTTAGCGGCGCAGTTTTAAGCCAAACTTTTTCCCCGGACAAAGAGCTGCAGGCTCTGGCGGATACCTATGGCATCACTGCCGGCAAAGCACAGTTGATCCAGCAGATTACCTCTGCCAACCGTCTGTATCAATTTGAAGATTTGGTTCCTCTTTCTATCAATGAACTAAACCTTTTAACCAAGTCTTCTCAAATGAATTTAGACAATGTCAACTCTGTGGGAACCGCCAGCGACAAAGCCTATATCGGAGAAAACAACGCCCTTTCAGCGGTTCTTGCCCATGCCGGGCTGAACGAATATGATCTAACCAATCTTTCCATAGAACTGGAATACGAACATGGTCTTATGGTATATGACATTGATTTTGACTGCCAAGGTTATGAATACGACTATGATGTCGATGCTCTTAGCGGAACTATCATCAATTTCAGCCAGGAAGCAGACGACGATTCCAACGACCACGACTGGGGAGATAACGTTCACGATCCTAACGAAAATTCCAATCCTGTCCACAGTTCCTCCTATATCGGAAACGAGGCTGCTCTCTCTGCTGCTCTTTCTCATGCCGGAGTAGCCGAAGATGAAATCTACAAGCTGGAATGGGAGTTGGATCACGACGACGGATATACGTATTATGAAATTGAATTTAAAAGCAACGGGTATGAATATGAATACGAGATTGATGCCTTTGACGGTTCTATTTTAAAGTTTGAAAAAGAATGGGACGACTAAATACAAATTTTTTTAAAATCCATGCAATAAAATCAGTCTCAACTGGATTAACTATATGAATCTATCTAAACGGACGCTTCCAACCTAACACAGAAAGGAATGATGACTATGATAAGAACAACCATCAAGACGCAGCAAAAACAACTTTGGAAAAGAAAGCCTGTAAAGATCGCGGCAGCAGCCTTCCTTCTAGCCTCCAGTATGACCTGCGGGCATTTTTACCAGACTCAGCATGTTTTGGCAGCAGAGGCTTCTTATATCGGAGAAGCCAAGGCAAAAGCTGCCGCTCTTTCCCATGCCGGCGTTAAAGAGGCAAATATTACCAGCTACCGCTGTCGGCTTGATTATGACGACGGTTACACCCATTACGACATCGACTTTGACTGCCAGGGTTACGAATACGAATATGAAATTGATTCTCTTGACGGCTCTGTTATCAAGTCTGAAAAAGAGAAAATTTCCAAGATTTCCTCCAGCCAGTCAAAGACTTATATTAAAAAATCGGCTGCTAAAACGGCTGCTCTTAATCATGCTGGTGTCAAAGAAAAAAATATCCAGCATTACCGCTGTAAATTGGACTACGACGACGGCGCTGCCGTTTACGAAATTGATTTTGACAGCAAAGGCTATGAATATGAATACGAAATCGATGCTTTAGACGGCTCCGTGCTGAAATCCAAAAAGGAAAAGCTGGCGGTATCCCCGTCCCATTCTGCCGATGAGAGTACCTCTCGTATCGGTAAGAAAAAGGCTCAGACTGCCGCTTTTACCCATGCCGGCGTAACTGCTAAAAATGTTCAAAACTATCGTTGCAAACTGGATTACGAAGACGGTTATCCTGTCTATGAAATCGACTTTGACTGCAGAGGCTATGAATATGATTATGAAATCGATGCTTTAGACGGCTCCGTATTAAAGTCCAAAAAGGAAATGATTACCGACGCCGTTTCCAACCAGTCCGGCACTTATATTGGGGAAGAAAAGGCAAAATCCGCCGCTCTTTCCCATGCAGGAGTAAAGGAGAAAAACATCAAAAGCTACCGCTGTAAGTTAGACTACGACGATGGTTATTCCCAGTACGAAATCGACTTTATCTGCGGCAACTATGAATATGAATACGAGATTGATTCGATTGACGGATCCATCCTCAAGCATGAAAAGGAAAAAATCAAAAAAACGCCTTCTACTCAAGGTAATTCCTACATCGGAGAGACAAAAGCTACCACTGCTGCCCTCTCCCATGCCGGCGTATCCAAAAGTAAGCTCCGGAAGCTGAAATGCGAGCTGGAGCATGACGATGGTCAGACCTTTTATGAAGTAGAATTTGAATCCGGCAAATATGAGTATGAGTACGAAATCGACGCTTTCGACGGTTCTATTTTAAAGTTTGAAAAGGATTTGGATGACTAAGTTATCATCTAATAATCTCTCCACCTTATAAAATTTCTAAAGAAGGGGCTGTCGCTTTAAGAAAAATATTCAATCCTTATTGCGACAGCCCCTTATTTTTAGGGTCTTCAGGAGGATTTTAACAGTTTCTTTTTCCAGTTTCCCATATAATAATATCCAAGCTGCAAAAGCGCCGAAGCCGCCCATGCCATCGGCCAGGCAAACCAGATTGCATGATAACCGGAAAGACGGGCAAGGAAGAATGCAGCCGCCACCTTAACCCCCAGTTCTAAAAAACTAGCTGCCATAGGGATCGCCACAATCCCCATTCCACGCAAAGTATTGGTATAAATATAAACCAGGCTGCCGAGTATATAAAAGGCTGCTACGATTTTCAAATATTCGCTGGCTATCCCAATTACTTCCGCTTCTGCGTCCGATACCATCAACTGTACAATAAACCGCCCTCCAACGATCAACAGCAATCCAATCAATCCACACACCAAAAACCCAAGCAGCGATGCTTTCTTTACGCCCTCTTGAATACGCTCTGTCTTTCCCGCTCCAAAGTTCTGACCGGCATATGTGGACATAGCGTTTCCAATCGCCATCATCGGCTGCATCCCTATCTGATCCACCTTATTGGCGGCGGCATATCCTGCCACCACGGAAGAACCAAACGGATTGATAATACTCTGTACTGCCATCATCCCAAAAGACGTAAAAATATTTTGAATTGACATTGGAATCCCAATCCGCAGGACATTTTTTACGATCGTACCATAAAGCCGCAATTCCTTCCGCGAATAGCGCATATATGGAAATCCCTGGTAAATTCGTATAACACAAAATATCGTCGAAAGCGCCTGTGCAATCGCAGTTGCCAGAGCTACGCCCATAACTCCCATATCAAATACAATCACAAATACCAAATCCAAAACAATATTAATCAGGGAGGAAATAATCAGCGCATAAAGCGGCGTTTTGCTGTCCCCACAGGAACGCAGCATATTAGAAGCCATATTGTAGGAAATCGGCGCCAGGCACGTCGCAAAATTAAAGGTCAAATACAATGCGGCATCCTTCATAATATTTTCCGGAGTATGTAAAAGCACCAGCACCGGACGGGAAAGAGCGATTCCAATCACACCCAAAATCGCCGCCATCAGCACAGAAAGCACCGAGGCTGTAGCTGCCGTCTTTTTTAACATCTCTTCCTGCTTTCCACCGAAAAACTGCGCCGTCACTACCGAAATCCCCACTGTAAACCCAATAATAACCGATATCATCAAAAACAACACGGCTCCCGTGGCGCCGATTGCCGCAAACGCGTCTACCCCTACAAACCTTCCGACTACAATCGAATCCACCATACTGTAAAATTGCTGGAAAATATTTCCTAACAACATTGGCAGGGTAAACGACAGCAAGAGCTGAAATGGATTCCCCTGCGTCATATCAATCGAACTTTTCTTTCCTTTTTCACTCATGTGATACACGCTCCTTTACACATACGTTTTGTCTGTATGCGTACTTTCCGTGTATAAAGGCAGCCGTTCTACTTTCAGTAGGTCGGCTGCCTTCTTTACGTACTTTCCGCACAGATTTTGCGGGGCTATTATATCATAAAAATATAGGGGCGTCAATATGTAGATGTTTTTTTGACAAGGAAACTTTGAACCCAGAATAAAAAACTCGTTGCTTTTCCACCAAACTTATGTTATATTGAATATGAAAAAGGGAAAGCCAGAGAAGCGGCCTACCCTCAAACAGTGTGTTGCTACCGCTAAAGGCGGTCAGCCGTCACTATTCGCAGTAGTGGCGGCTATTTTCTTTTATATCGAAAATCTCATAGCAAAGACCTACAAGGGCAACAATGAGGATACAAAATTGGAATAACTCCGCATATGTAACATACATTGTATCGCCCTCCGAAGATGGAGGGTAAGCCGCCTGGCTCCCTGGTTTTCCCAGCGGGATTTCTCCCATATTTATTCTAACATACTTGTCCCATTTTTCAAGCATTTTTTCAGTTCGCAACCACCCCGTCCATCTGCTGGAACTTCTCTGGCAAATCCCAACTATCAAACGTGCCGGAAAGCTCCTTATCTAACAGTTCCTCACCTGCTTTAAACTTCGCCAATGTAAACTTATCGCACAGACACCCTTGATGGATAATCATTTGGCGTCCCAAGGTAGACTTTGGATCTTCATTGCTTACCTGAATTTCAAATCTTGGCATGACCCCCGTTTTTTGGTAGGTATTCGCTGTCTTAATGGAGCCGTTCCCGGTTGCTTTCTTGTTTTTACTCATTTTGTTTTACCTTTCCGTCCATTTCCTGACAAATCTCCGATGTATGAGAATCCAAGGTTGCCAGGATTTGGTACTGCTCCACATCCAAATCCTGAAAACAATCCTTCTGGGCAGCAGAACTGAAATAAGCCTCCTCCGTCATCACCAACCGTCCGGCGTTATGCTTGGAATTGTTCATCTTCTTGGCAATCGTGTCAATCGCTTTTTGTGGGTCTGCTCCCAGCAGGATGTTCTGCGTCAACTCCTTATGAACCTCCGCAATCAGCTTCTGCTTATTTCCCCAAATCCGTTCTGAAAAATTCTTTCCATCCACTGCCCAAGGCTTGCTGATCACCTTTTCTACCTGACTCTGGTCTATCCCTGCAATATCCCAGCCTATCTGAAAACCCTTTTGCAACTCATAGGCAGTATGATAGTAGCCGTCCAAATAAAGGAGGTTCTTATGCAATTAACTTATCCTGCTTGTTTTTATCCTGATGAAGAACAAGAGGGGTCTTATGCCGTAGTAGTTCCAGACCTTCCCGGATGTGTCAGCGGAGGCAACACTGTATGTATAGCCATATCCAGGAAGAAGGGCTCCGTTTCATTTACCCGTGTGGGGCAAGGCACGTCCTTTTTGAGGAAGTCCTAGCTTTAGTAGCATAGGCGCATTGTGCAGTTTTTTAAATTTGCTCATTTATAGAATTTTACTTCTTTTAAGT
>CAJUFW010000040.1:3529-21508 GCA_910585655.1 uncultured Lachnospiraceae bacterium | reverse complement strand
AAGTTCGGAGAACTTTCCTATCATATGAAAAAGCAGGAGAACAAAAGCCCTCCTGCTCTAAAATGCAAGTTTCACTGCTGGTTGTCAGCCATGTACTGCCTATAGCAATACAAAATCGGATTTGGATTTTTACCGACTTCCAATTGTCTACAACTTAAAATGCTTGCACATTAAAAACATTACTGTTCTTGGTATAAGTATATGAAAAAACCATAAATCTGTCAACATATAAATAATACACAAAATTGTTGATTTCTGTAAAAAACATACAAAAACTTACTTCTTGTTTAACTAAACACCAAGTATTCCTCTCCTTCTGCCGTGCATGGCTTCCACTCCGGCAAAGCCGTTCCGTCCGCTAACAGCGTCTCTTCCTTTTCCCCGTCTTTGTTTGGATCTCCGGTTTTCATAAAATTCGTCCAGTACGCCATCATTTTCTCGCTGAGGGCATAGTCCCGTTCTTCCATCGGTCTCCAGCAACGCTTTACGGTTCCCATCATATACCACAACTCGGCAGAATGGAAGGCTCCGTTGTCGTCTCCTGGAAGCTGTCTGGTAAAATAGTAGACATAGGATGGCTTACGCCCCAGCTCCTGCCCCTTCTTTGACCAGGCAAGACAGCCCTTGTGCAGGTTACTCTTTTCCGGTTGCCCACCGTCCTCCTTTGGCACAAAAATATCATTTGCCGTGCTGCCTAACATATACGGGATATCCGGATGAAGACCTTCTTCCAGGATAGCATTGTAGCCCTTTGGCAGTACATAACCGTCTATCGTCGGTACAAACACCAGTCCCTTACCGGACTGGAAGCACTCCATCATCGTCTTGCCAAACGCCTCATTGATTTCCTCCAGGGATTTTGCCCGCAGCTCTTTTAGGCTTGACGCTCCAGTATGCGTGACAAAGCCCTTTCCGACCTCCATCGCCTCTTCCACGCTCATATCCCGGTTCAGTCCATTATCGTAACCGCCGCCGCTTTGTAAAATCGCTCGCTGAATCATTCCCTTTGTCAATGGAGAGGAAAGCCGCGTCTGAGTACTCATTGCGCCGGCGGACTGACCGAACACCGTCACCCGCTCCGGATCGCCACCAAAGGCGGCAATGTTTTCCTGTACCCACTTTAAAGCAGCAATCTGATCTAAAATACCATAGTTACCGCAATGACCTCCTTCGTCCTCCTCTGCCAGCCAAGGATGATTCAAAAAGCCAAATACACCCAATCGGTAGTTTATCGTTACAAGAATCACACCACGCTTTGCATAAGCCTCTCCGTCAAATTCCAGTTCCGAACCAAAACCACCCATAAAAGCCCCGCCATGAATCCATACCGCCACCGGGTACGGTGGCGGTGCGACCGGGTACGGTGGCGATGCGACTGGAACCGATGGCGATGCACTCGGATCCGGCGTCCATACATTTAAGTACAGACAGTCCTCACTTTGTCCCGGCATGAAATCCGGGTTCTCGTAAAATTCAATCGTATACATCTCCCCTGGTTCGTGTCCTCTTTGCGGACACATATTTGGAAACGTCTTCGCTTCCTTTACGCCCTCCCAAGGTTCTGGCTCCACTGGCGCGTGAAAGCGCAGATCTCCTACTGGTGGTTTAGCGTAGGGAATTCCTTTATAAACCTGATAACCTGCCTCCTGAATTCCCTCTATCAGACCTTTTGTTGTTTTTACTGTTGGCATAATGCTCCTCCATTCTTTTGTTCTTTGTTTTATTTTAGCAAAACTTTCCGTGGAAAGAAAGGGATTTTTTTTGTGTTTGATATCCAATCCTTGCTATCAAATTCGACTTGTACTATAATCGTTTTCAGGGATAAATAAATTTTCAGAAAGGAGCCGACATGGTAAAGCAAGCAAAACCATATGATTTAGAACTGGTTGCCAGCCTGGCAGCCCAGCTTTGGGACAGCCATACGCCAAATGATTTAAAAGAAGAATTTTCTGAACTGATACAGTCAAAGAACGCCTGTTTTTTCCTCAAATACGACACTTATAACCCTCACTTCCATGCCGCTATCTCTGGCAGCCGCATAGCTGCCAGAATAAGCTTTCGGCAGGTCAAAAAAATCTACGATTTTCCCAGCCTCAACACTAAACATTATCGGATAACCAATAACGAATAACTTTTCCGGGGCAAAACAACCATAAACCAAAACTTCCGGATTGCTTAGGCTTAAAATCCTGTACGGGACTCTCTGTTGTATCTCTTTTTAAATTTCTATTCCAAACTCTATCGTCTGATTGAGCTGATCCAGCTTCATCTGGATTTCCATAATTTCCTCTGAAATATGTTCAAATTCCTGCTTGACCAGATTCAGATCATAGTTGACATACATATACTCTATCAGGTTGTTAGAACGCATATAGGAGTTCTCCTTCCGCTGCTTTGGCTGCAACTTCCGCATATAGTCCAACTGCTGCTTCCGCCGATTGAGCTGTGCCATCACTACCAATGCCTGGTCAATCGTCATGCTTTGCCCGTCCTCTAATGTCAGGAAGGTGGTCACATTATAACAGTTTATCGCATGCTTGATCGTAGCAATCTTCCTGTCAAGCCCTTCTATCGTCTTTGCTACCGTCTGGTAATCATATTCCGGTATGACTGCTTCCTCACCATTTGCTACCACATAAGTACAACATTCTGACTCCAACTGCAACCAGTAGCTTTTTTCCTCATTTAACTGCTTCAAAAGCTTGTTTGCATAAGCAGATGTTACCTTTTTCATCGTTCCCCAATCCTCCTAATGCTTTTTTTCTACACATACCTGGTGGTTCGGATGATCCTTTTGCCTTTGCTATCATACAACATTTTATATCTTATCGCAACTGTTTTTTCTATTATTTTCTATTTTTTTATTATGCTCTTTTTACTACTGTCGCGCAACCCATTCCACCGCCGATGCAAAGCGTCGCCAGTCCGGTTTTTGCTTCTCTTCGCTTCATTTCATAGAGCAAAGTCACCAGAATCCGACAGCCAGAAGCACCTACCGGATGCCCCAATGCAATCGCGCCGCCGTTGACATTCAGCTTCGCACCATCAATTCCCAGCTCTCTTGCCACTGCCAGAGATTGTGCGGCAAAGGCTTCGTTTGCCTCAATCAAGTCAAACTCTTCTATCGTCATTCCTGTTTTTTCCATTACTTTCCTGGTAGCCGCTACCGGTCCCACGCCCATCACAGACGGATCGACGCCAGCCAATGCTCCGGCTTCCCAATAGGCAAGCGGTGTTGCGCCCAATTCTTTTGCCTTTTCCTCGCTCATCACCACCAACGCAGCCGCTCCATCGTTGATACTGGAGGAATTAGCGGCTGTCACGATTCCGTCCGGTTTAAATGCAGGACGCAGCCGGGCAATTCCCTCTGCTGTCGTCCCCGGACGCGGACCCTCGTCTGTATCAAATATCACGGTCTCCTTTTTCTGCTTTACCTCTACTGCCACAATCTCTTCCTGAAAACGTCCGGCTTCTCTGGCAGCGCACGCTTTCTGCTGGCTTTCGGCAGCAAAAGCATCCAGCTCTTCACGGGTAAGCCCCCAGCGTTCAGCTACGTTTTCTGCCGTAATCCCCATATGATAATCCCCAAACGCATCCCAAAGGGCATCGTTGACCATGGAATCAACCATCGGCGCATTGCCCATCCGATACCCATAGCGCGCCTGTTTCAGCACATAAGGCGCCATCGACATATTTTCCATTCCGCCTGCCACTACTACTTCCGCCTCTCCGGTCAGTATCAGCCGAGCTGCCGTATTGACGCTTTCCAATCCGGAGCCGCATACGACGTTTAAGGTCACTGCCGGAACCTCAATCGGAATCCCTGCCCGAACCGACGCCTGCCTTGCTACATTCTGACCCTGACCTGCCTGAAGTACGCAGCCCATATAGACTTGATCCACCTGCTCCGGCGCTACGCCTGCCCGTTTTAAAGCTTCCCGGATCACAATCGTTCCCAGCTCTGCCGCCGGAACGGCGCTTAACGTTCCTCCCATGCTTCCTATCGCAGTACGACATGCCCCTGCCAATACAATCTTCCTGCTCATTCTATGATACTCCTTTCCTGGCTAGCCCCTACAAGGCTTATCCCGCTCTTGTTTTATCTGTCATCTATCATAACCCAGACAGGCAAAATTGTCAATACAACGTTGTACTAATTTTAAATACTTATTAAGGGACTCTGCTTACGGCAGCCGTTTTAAACAGCAGTTTTTCGCTTTCCTGCCGCTGCCACACGGGCATAAACTGTTACGGTTAATTTTGCGAAAGCTCTGCCGTTCCTCCTCTGCCATCCTGCGCATTATTTCCTCTCCGGCAACGCCCTGTCTGGAAAATTCCATCGCTCTTTTTAACCGTGGCTCGGCATACGAAAGAAAAGAACGAATACCCTCACAAAGATAAAAATGCCCCTTCTCTCCCTCGCCGCTTGTTACAAAACGATCCTTTGGGCATCCTCCCCTGCAAATCCGCAGCCATGGGCAAGCCAGACATTCCTGTGTAAGTCCTTCCTTTTTTCCCCTGGCAAACTCTGTCTGTCTTTTGGACTGAAGCAGATCAGCCAGTCGTTCATTTTTTATATTACCAATCAAATGAGCCTGATCCACAAAATGATCGCAGGAATAAACACCCCCGTCCCGTTCTACTACCAATACATTGCCGCATATTTCCTGGAGGTTACAAAGACGCGGCTCTCCGCCCGCCAAAGCCAACGCTACCTCGTCAAATAGCTGCACATGCTGCCTGCCCATATCATGAAAAAACCATTGTGCAAATACGTCCTTTAAAAACTCGCCATAGGAGGCAGAACCGACTGACTTTTCTTCTGCCGTCTGTATTACAATCGGAATAAACTGTATCCAGCCTGTTCCAAACTCCTTTAACGCCTGATAGGTTTCTACCCCGTTTTGGGCAGTCTCTTCTGTCACCGTGCAGAGCAAATCCGGCTGGATTCCCCGCTCCTGCAGACATCTAATCGCCTCTGCCGTCTTCTGATAGGTTCCTGCTCCGGCGCCGTCCCTACGGTGGAGATCATGAAGCCACTCCGCGCCGTCTATACTGATTCCTACATCGAACTGCTCCTTTGCCAGAAAATCAGCCCATTCTTCGTCTAGCAGCAAGCCGTTTGTCTGTAAACTGTTCCAAACCTGCTTTCCCGGCGGGCAATAGCGTTTCTCCAATGCCACCGCCTTTTGGTAAAAGGGCAAGCCTGCTAACGTAGGCTCGCCCCCATGCCAGGTAAAGGAAATTACTTCTCCGGCAGCGCTCTGGCAATAGTTACGGATAAAGGCTTCTAATATATCCTCCTCCATACATTGCATCGGCGCTCTGCCATTGTCTGCCTGCAAATAATAGCAATAACTACAGCGCATATTGCACAGGGAGCCAATCGGCTTTACCATCACTACAAATTCTCTTTGTTCCATTTCTACTCCGTAAGTTCCTTTTTTGTTCCTTCGTCCTTTAACTGCTCCTCAAAAAATGTCAGAACCTTTTCCCAGGAATCCATCGCCTGTTCCTGGCGGTACATCGGGCTATGGTAATACCAAAAACCATGTCCGGCGCCGTCATAGCGGAAGAATTGATATTCCTTATGCAGCTCTTTCAACTTGGCTTCCAACTCGTCTACCGCCTCTTTTGTTGGATTCCGATCGTCATTTCCAAAAATGCCCAAAAGCGGGCAACTTAGCTTTTCTGCATATTCGATCGGCGCTACCGGACGAGCTGCCGTCGCCTCTTCCGGTGCTGCTACTACACCGCCGCCCCAGCAGTCAACTGCCGCAGAAAATCCTTCTACCGTACAGGCAGCCAAAAACGCATGACGTCCGCCGGAGCAAGTACCAATCACGCCTACCTTACCATTGGAATCCGGCTGGATATTTAAAAACTGAAGCGAAGCTTTACAGTCTGCCATCACAGTTTCATCCGGCGTCCCCCCGGCTTCTCTGGCGGCAGTCGCTACCTCGGCTGGATTTCCCGTACCGAAATCCCGGAAAATATCCGGGCATACTACATGATAACCATGCGCTGCAAAACGTCTGGCAGTCTCCCGGTAAAATTCATCCCAGCCTGGCATATGCGGAATCAGCACAACCCCAGGAACCTTCTCCACTCCCAGAGGACGACAGTCATACGCCCAAAGAGGCTTGTCTCCATGCCCTGGAATCACTATGGTCTGTGCAAGCATTCCTTCGTATTTTCCGGTATCCAAATCATTCCATTTTGTCATCTTATCCTCTCCCTTCTGCACTAATGATATTTTTCCCTATATAATATGCCTGTTCATATCCCTGCGCTCTGGCGCTCTTTGCTGCCGCCTCCGCTTTTACTCCGGATTCACACAGAAATACCAATATTTGTTCCTTGGGGCAAGTCTGTAAAAATGCGTTAAGTCTTGGCAGCGGGCAGACCAATACCTCCGGAAAGTCCTCAAACACACCTTCTCCCGTTCCTACATATACCAAAATCCCGCCCTGACGCTGCTTTTCCTTTGCTGCCTCTCTGGACAGGTGAAGCTGCAGGGCAGCATGAAGATGGATGTCTTTTAATGTCCCGTCTGCCAGGGTCAGTCGTAAAAACTCCCCTGCGATTTCTCCCTTTAGGATATCCTGATCCGTAAAATGGCTAATCTTAACACAATTCGGGCAGCCTGTCAGAGTAATCACCTGTCCTCTGCCGCCTAACAAAAAGATTTGACCGGAAGACTTATCCGGGCAGATATCCAAAATCGGTTCCGTCGGCGTAAGCACTCCGTCTGCAGTAAGAGCCTTTAGATTCTCCGGCTGCCACACACTGCCCCGCAAAGAAGAATATGCCGCCGGACGGCTCCGGGCAGACTCCGTTTCCATTCCTGCTGCCAGAAATCCGCCCTCCGTCCAGGCGACGGCGGTAAAGCTACAAGGTGGATAATAACCCTGATATTCTTTGTTAAAGTCAAATTGCTCCCACTGCCAGAACGCCTCCTGATCGGAGCCTTCCTGCTTTCCGCCTCTCCACAAATACCCTTCTTTATCAACTGCCAGCCCTCTTTTCCCATCCTCTGACTGGCAGTATTTCACAAAAGATTCTATTTCCACTTTGATCACTTTTACTTTACCGCAATCGGCACGCAGGCACTCTTTGTCACACCCTCTACCGTTACACTGGCTGTAATCTTCACCGCGCCTGCGCTCTTTCCGGTAACAATACCTTGCTGATCCACGCTCGCCACTGCCTCGTTGCTGCTGGTAAAGACTGGCTTGTGACTATACAGGCATACCTGCACGCTATCCTCCATAGTAGCAGTCGTAAGAACCTTGGTCTGCTCTCCGGCAGACAGCACATAGCGTTCTGCCTCTGCCGTCACCGTAGTCAAAGGAGCGTTCCATTCCCCTGCTACCGTTACGATAGTCTCTGCGATGATATCTGCTTCCGCCGCACTTCTGCCCAGCCAGAAACGGTAGCTTCCAGGCTCCACAGTGTAACGGCTCAAATGATTATTCCAGAACGTTATTTCCTTCCATGGTACTTCTATCGTAACCGTCTTGGTTTCCCCTGGCTCCAAAAACAGCTTGCTAAAGCCCTTGAGCTGACGCAGCGGCTTGTTATCAGCCATTTTCTCCGGTATCTGCTTTTGCACATAAAGCTGTACTACCTCTCCGCCAAAGCTGCTACCCTCGTTTGTCACTTCTACCTGAACACGGATGGTATCATTTGCATCGTAGTCCGTTTTATCCAGGGCAAAATTCCGGTAGCCGAACCTGGTATACGAAAGCCCATGCCCAAACGGGAATTGTACCGGATCGGTAAAATACTGATAGGTCCGACCTTTTCCGGTATCGGTATCCTTCGGGCGGATGCCGTACTGAGAGATCGGCGGCAAGTCCTTATCCGACAAATACCAAGTCTCGGTCAGCCTTCCGGACGGATTGTACTCGCCGAACAAGACGTGCGCGATTCCGCGTCCCTGCGCCTGACCTCCAAAATAAGCCGCTGCCAATGCCGGAGTTTTTTCGATAAAAGCGCCTGTCACCGGACCCAGTGTCATACAAAATACTACCGTATTCGGATTGATTGCCAACAGCTCCTGAATCTTTTCATCCTGCCCATATGGAAGACTCATATCGGCACGATCGCTTTCCTCGCTCGCCACGCTTGGATCGGTTCCGGCGATTACTACAACCGTATCTACCTCTGCTGCCAGTTTTTTTGCCCGGCTCCACAATTCTTCATCGCCTATTCCTTTTTCTTCGTCTTCCACCGGAAAACGCTTTTTAAACTGCTTCGCAGCCATCGCACTCTTCATAAACGGAGAAATGTCCATCGTCGCCTCTTCCATCCCCGGAATCGCGGATAAATCGATCTCTCCTGTCTCTGCGCCTGGAAGCGGCTGTAAGCCTTCTTCCTCCCCGTTCTCTGCGCCCGGAAGCGGCTGCAATCCCTCTTCCTCGTCGCTGCCCTGTCCGAACGGATTGCCTTTTTTACTCTTATTCCATCCCTTGGCATATTCTACCTGAATCCCCAGCTTTTCGGCGCTCTCCCGAATCCCGGAAAGAGGCAGAATATTTACCGTGGAATCAATCATTCCGCTTTCCCCTGCGCTGTAGCCGCCTAGCTGACGGTAAACTGCGTTTGGTCCTACTACCAAAATTCGTTTTGTTTTCTCGGCAGACAGCGGCAGCAACTGATTCTCATTCTTTAAAAGAACAATTGACTCTTCTGCCAAACGCTCTGCCAATTTTTGATGCTTTAGATTTTCACTGGTGTCGGCAGTCCCTAAGGAAGCGTATGGCTCCTGTCCTTCGCCTTCAAACAAACCTAAGCGGAAGCGAACCGTAAAGATATGCACCAGCGCCCGATCGATCACATCCTCTGTAATCAATCCTTGTTCTACCGCAGAAAGCAAAGCCATTTTATGTTCTCTGCCGCAGGACATATCCGTTCCCGCGGTAAGCGACATTGCCGAAGCCTCCTCCATGCTCTTGGCATAAAAATGCCCGGCTTTTCCACCGTTAAAGTTAGAATTGGCATAGACGTCCGCCACTGCCCCGCAGTCGGATACTACAAAGCCGTCAAATCCCCATTCCTCCCGTAGCAGGGTCTGAAGCATCTGTGTATTGACCGAAGACGGAACTCCGTTTACTCGGTTATAAGAGGTCATAATCGACTGGGCAAAACCTTCCCGTACCGCATATTCAAACACCTTACAATAATATTCCCGCAGCGTCGCCTCGTCTACATCAGAGGAGCCGGTATGACGGTTGCATTCGCTGTTGTTTAAGGCATAATGCTTTGGGGTAGCGACTGCCTTTAAATAGGATTCCCCGTTTGTCTCCTGAACGCCCTGGGTTGCTGGAAAATTCTGAATTCCCCGAATATAATGGGCAGAAAGTTTACCGGCTAAGAAAGGATCCTCTCCAAAGCTTTCATCGTTCCTTCCCCACCTCGGATCTCTCGTAAGATTGATTGTCGGACACCAGAAATGTAGCTCGTCTCCCTCTAAATTATGATACGCCCGGATTTCATCGGAAATCGTTTCCGCTACCTCCTCGATCCGTTCTCTGTCCCAGGTATTGCTCATTGCCAGGCAGACCGGAAAAATTGTCACATCCATTTTGTGCGTCTTAAAAATCCCGGTAATGCCATGCGACGCTTCGCTCCAATAATTATAAGCCGGAACCTCCAGCCTTGGAATCGCCGAAGCCACATTTCCCACCTGGCTTACCTTTTCTTCTAAGCTCATCCGGGATACCAGATCAACTGCCCGCTCCTGAAAGGACAGCTCCTTATTTTTATAGCCCTCCATAACAGATCCTCCATTCCTTTTATATAGTTTAGTCACTGAACTTTAATATTCTCATTATAGCACGGACAGAAGGATTCTGTCTAGTAGATTCTTGCCAATTTTCAACTTTTTTACAAAAGGCATTTGCCCTAATACCCTTCCTTCCGCCTTATCATCCGTAGCTCCCGGCGCTTCTTTCCGTTTTCCCATTCTATCTTTTCGCCCTCGCTCTCTACGATCAACTCCGGAACCGGAGTCGGACGCCCATCCTCTCCCATAGATACCATTACAAAATAGGCACGATTTATCGCATAACGCATCCCGTCTCCATCCTCCCGGTAAGTATCTACCCTCACTTCCATGGAGGTACGCCCGACATACGTTACACGTCCGACTAACACCACTGTTTCGTTTAAATACGCCCCGTCTTTAAAGGAAAGCTGATCGATCGAAGCGGTCGTTACGTTCCGTCCGCAATGCCTTCTGGCGGTGACTCCTGCTACTTCGTCAATCCATTTTAACAGTTGCCCGCCAAACAGACGATTCTGACCGTTGATATCCGAATACATCAAAATGTGTACCTGCTCGGTAAGGGAATCCGCTACCCGTTTTGCATTTTCTTTCATCTTTTATGCTCCTGTTTTATCCTGCTTTATTCTGCTTTATTCTGTTTTATTTATTTTTTATCATACGTTTCTGCCGTCATTATAATCAAAGCCCTGGCAGGCTGTTTCCATTCCTACCGGGGCTTTGGTTCGCAAAATTATCTTTTTGGCTTTACTGCATCTCCTCTAGCCGTTTTAACAGATCTGCCTGCCGCTCTTCATAGCCTGGCTTACCAAGCAGAGCAAACATATTTTTCTTGTAGCTTTCCACTCCCGGCTGGTCAAATGGGTTAACGCCCAATATATAGCCGCTCACACCACAGGCAAACTCAAAGAAATAGAACAACTGTCCTAAGCAGCGCTCGCTCTTTTCCGGTACGGTTACTACCAGATTCGGCACACCACCGTCAATATGAGCCAGCAAGGTTCCCTTCATCGCGCTCTTATTCACAAAGTCAATGGTCTTTCCAGCCAGGTAATTCAAGCCGTCTGTATTGACTGCTTCCTCTCCCATAGTCAGCTCGCAGGCTGGTGTTTCAATGTTGACTACCGTCTCAAACATCGTCCTTTGCCCATCCTGGATAAACTGTCCCATAGAGTGCAGATCTGTAGTCAAATCCACAGCAGCCGGGAAAATACCTTTCTGATCCTTGCCTTCACTCTCGCCATAAAGCTGCTTCCACCATTCGCCTACATAATGGAAAGACGGCTCATAATTAGATAAAATCTCAATGGATTTCCCTTTCCGCAGCAAAATATTACGAACTGCCGCATACCGAACCGCATCGTTTTCTTCAAAAGAAGCATTCAGGCACTGCTCCCGCATCTCGGCGGCGCCTGCCATCAGCTCGTCGATATTCGCACCGCTGACGGCAATCGGCAAAAGACCTACCGCCGTTAAAACGGAATAACGCCCGCCCACATCATCCGGCACAACAAAGCTCTCATATCCCTCTTCATTTGCCAGATCCTTGAGCGCTCCCTTCGCACGGTCAGTCGTCGCATAGATACGCTTGTTTGCTTCTTCCTTGCCATATTTCGCAATTAACTTTTCCTTAAAAATACGGAAAGCAATCGCCGGTTCTGTCGTCGTCCCGGATTTGCTGATGATATTAACGGAAAAATCCCGTTCTCCGACAATCTCCATCAAATGTGTCAAATAGGTAGAACTAATGTTGTTCCCGCAGAAATAAATCTCTGGTGTCTTTCGGATTTCTTTCGGCAGGTTGTTGTAAAAACTATGGCGTAAAAATTCAATCGCTGCTCTTGCTCCCAGATAGGATCCACCAATTCCAATCACAATCAGAACGTCGGAATCCTTTTGAATTTTCTCGGCTGCTTTTTTAATACGAGAAAACTCTTCCTTGTCATAATCCACCGGAAGATTGATCCATCCTAAAAAATCATTTCCGGCGCCACTTCCAGTTATCAGTGTCGTCTTTGCTGCTTCCGCGATTGCTTCTACCATCTGCAGTTCGTTTCCGGAAAGAAACTTCCTCGCAGTAGAAGAATCAAATGCTACCTTCTTGGCCATTTCAAAACACTCCTTTTCTAAAAAAACATCAACGCACACTAGCATTATTCTATCAAAAGCTTTCTAGGTATTCAATCCTTTTTTTAGAAAATTTGAAGAAATTTGTAATCAGGCAAGAATCTTCTTTTTAGGACAAATATTCTTTTAAAATCTCATCTATAATTTCCTGATCTTTGCCTAAGCCGCCGCGTTCGGAAACCGAAGCCGCCAGTTCGCCTAACAGCGCCTCCATCTCCTGGTCCGAAAGCGCCGCCAGTACGCTCTCTTGTTGCTCTCCTGCATGTTTTTTCTGTCCCAGGCGACCGACCTTTCGCTTTGACTGCTTTTCCGCACGTTTTTGCTCGGCGGCATATGCTGCGTCCGCTCCTGACGGGGCGTCAGACTGTTCTCCTGCGCCTTCTGCCGCCTGACCTCTGGCGCCTCCTCTTGAACGTTCCAGATTGCTGTATTCCTGTTCTAACTTTGCTCCTAGGGAATTTTCCAGATAGTCTGCCATTTCCTTGCCGAATACCCGCAGCTTGTCCATCCGATCAAACAAATGATTGTAAAGCATCAACAATCCGGAAGCCGCTACGCCAATTCCGATTGTGGATAAGTCCGTCACTTTTCCACTAAAGTAAAAATAATCCACAATCACTTGAATAAAGCAGCCGTAGAGCAAAATCCAGGCAGGTTGTCCACATATTTTGTCCCATGTGAATAAATAAAATCCACCGATTTTGTAGGTGTATACATACTTATCCACAAAATTATCCACATTATTCACACCCACTTTTACTTTATAACAGGCTGTAAACTTATTGAGCATGACCTTGATCAACGGATGCTCGCTTTTGCCAGGATGTTCAGCCGCGCGGATCAGCCTTTTTAACTTAAAATGAAGCACCAAAGGCAGAAGAAGCCCGATAAACGTCACAATTCCTATAAAATAATACATGAAAAGTCCCCCTTTTTCCATCTTTTTCTATTTACTGTACCATAAAATGTAAGAAAATGGAATACCCTGAGGAAAGGAATCGTTCGACAAATTTCGTAGCTCCTACTTTATAAAAGCCGCGGTACCAATGCACAAACCAGTTTTACCGTATGTTCAATCGCTTTGGCTTCAAACTCCCCGTAGTCCATCTCGGCACTGTTGTCTGCTTTGTCCGAAATCGCCCGGATAATCAAAAACGGAAGCTTGTTAAGCCACGCCGCCTGCGCGATCGCCGCTCCCTCCATTTCCGTGCAGTATCCCTCAAACTGCTTGATAAGCCGTTCTTTTGTCCCCTGATCCGAAATAAACTGATCTCCGCTGACGACCCGTCCGGTAAATACCTGGATATCCGGATTGACCTCTTCGCAGACCGCTTTCGCTGCCGCTATCAACTCCTTGTCCGCCTCAAAAACAGAGGTTTCCATCCTCGGAATCACACCCATCGGATAGCCAAAGCCGGTTGCATCCATATCGTGCTGCAGCGCATCCGTTGACAGTACAATATCCCCAATGTTTAATTCCTGATAGAGCGCGCCTGCCACTCCTGTGTTAATGATTCCATCTACCTGATAGCGATCTGCCAGCACCTGGGTACAAATAGCCGCATTGACCTTGCCAATCCCGCAGCGAACCACCACGACCTCCCTGCCTTCTAACAGACCTTTGACAAATTCCATCGAAGCGATCTGCTCTGTACCAGATACCTCCATCCGTTCCTTGAGTTGGTTGACCTCCTCTTCCATCGCCCCGATAATTGCAATCCTTTTCATTTTTAAAACCGCCTTTCTGTATTTTTACTTTTTGTACATTCTTCTTTATCCTATCATATCCTTCTTATTTTAGCCACCCAAATTTCCTCGCTCGTTTCCTCCCTCTCCTCTGTCTCCTTTTATGCTCCGGTCCGTTCTCTTTTAAAATGCCCTCCTGTACGATTGACACAGCCGCGGCAATGTAGTATAGTTAAAACGCAGGTAAAACAGTCCTGCCAGAATATTTCAGAAAGGATGATACATATGATATACAAGACAAAGGGAACCTGTAGCCGCGCCATTGAAATTGAGGTAAACGGCGACACGATTCAGTCCGTTACGTTTGTAGGCGGCTGCAATGGCAATACAAAGGGTATCAGCCAGTTGGTAAAGGGTATGAAGATCGCCGACGTAATCGAACGCTTAGAGGGCGTACAGTGTGGTGAAAAAGGGACTTCCTGCCCGGATCAGCTTGCACACGCCTTAAAGGAGCTGGTTCCGACTCTGTAGGGGGTTAATTTTTATGAAAAAAATCGTATTGACCGGAGGCGGAACTGCCGGGCATGTTACGCCGAATATCGCCCTGATCCCAGAGCTGCAAAAGAACGGATATGAGGTTCATTATATCGGTTCTTATGACGGTATCGAAAAAAAACTGATAGAAGAACTGGGAATCCCTTATTACGGCATTTCCTCCGGCAAGCTTAGACGTTATTTCGATCCGAAAAATTTCAGCGATCCCCTCAAGGTAATCAAGGGCTACAGCGAAGCCCGCAAGCTGTTAAAAAGACTTAAGCCTGACGTCGTATTTTCCAAAGGGGGCTTTGTGGCTGTACCGGTTGTCTATGCTGCCAAAACGACACATATCCCTTCGATTATCCATGAATCCGATATGTCGCCTGGTCTGGCAAACAAACTCTGCCTGCCATTTGCTTCCAAAGTATGTGCCAATTTTCCGGAAGCCCTTCAGACTCTTCCCAAAGGAAAGGCGGTTCTGACCGGAACGCCTATCCGTAAAGAACTGTTTTACGGCAACCGTGACAAAGGGCTGCGCTTTTGCGGCTTTACGGCAGAAAAACCAGTGCTGTTAATCATTGGCGGAAGCTTAGGCGCCGTCGCGGTCAACCAGGCTATACGCTCTGTTCTCCCGCAGCTTTTAAAGGATTTTCAGGTGATTCATCTATGCGGCAAGGGGAAGTTAGACCCTTCGCTTTCCGATACCAAAGGATATGTACAATATGAATACATCGAACAGGAACTACGCGATCTGTTCGCCGCTGCTGATGTGATTGTATCCCGCGCGGGAGCCAATGCCATCTGCGAGCTTCTGGCTCTGCGTATTCCTCATATTCTTATTCCGCTTCCGGCGCACGCCAGCCGCGGAGACCAGATTCTTAACGCCAAGTCCTTTGCCAAGCAAGGGTTCAGCTATTTGTTAGAGGAAGAAACTATGACGTCGGAAACTCTGCTTTCCGCTATCAAAGAAACTTACCTGCATCGTGAAGACTATCGCAAAGCAATGGCAGCAAGCAAACAAAGCGATGCGATTTCTCTGATTTTAGACATGATAAAAGATCTGACAAAAACTGCCCGCTAACAGATTCTTGTATGCAGATGCTGCCAGGCTCATTTTCCGATGAGCTTGGCAGCCGTGTCCGCCTGCGGCGGGTCGCTTTAGCGACATGTTACCGCTTATAGATGTTTTCGGATGCTTTCCGCCGTCCGTTCACTATCATCTCCTTCGTATGTTCCGGTTTTCCAGCCGATCTTTATCGAATCCTCTTTTTCTCTTGGAATCACATGTACATGAAAATGAAATACCGTCTGCCCGGCGCATTCGCCATTGTTCTGTAAAATATTTACTCCGGCACATCCGGTTGCCTTCTTGACTGCAGCAGCAATTTTCTGAACAGCCGGAATAACGCTTGATGCCTCTTTTTCAGGAAGCTCAAACAGATCTGCCGCATGATTTTTCGGCAGCAAAATCACATGTCCCTTCGCCGCCGGCGCAATGTCCAAAATCCCCCGGAAAAACTCATCTTCATAAACTGTAGCAGAAGGAATCTCTCCGTTGGCAATTTTACAAAAAATACAATCATCCTTTTTCATCATAAAACCTTCTTTCTGGGTAAAATTTACAATTTTCTTGTTGAAATTTCTCTTTTCTTCTGATATACTTCTTGTAAAGAATTTCCAATTTCAGAAAGGAGAATAAGTATGGACGGTATCACTCTTTCTAAGATCGCCCACGAACTACGCACACCCTTAACCCTTATTAACAGCACGCTCCAGTTAATCGAAGCACAGATTCCTCAAATGAAGGAGCTAACATATTGGATTCAGTTAAACGAAGATTTCCGGGACATGAATGATCTGGTAGACAATCTTACCAGTCTTCCGGATACCGTGGAAACCAATGAGGAGCAAAGAGAGGTTAATTTATATCATATGCTGCAAAGTCTCCAGGACAGTTTTTTGCGCAACCCGATCGGGCAGGAGGTTTCTCTTTCTCTCTCCTCTACCATCGACGCCAGAGAAATCGCCTCTCACTTTCCCTGCGATCGCGTTCCGGTCAAGCAGGTTTTTACCAACCTGATGAAAAACGCATTGGAAGCCACGCTCCATCAGGAACAGCGTACCGTCCAGGTTTCTCTTTCTACCCGCCACGTTCCTTTGTCCAATGGAAAAGCAACACTGCACTTTCTCCGTGTTGCCATCCATGACAATGGCTCCGGTATCCCACAGGAAATTCTGCCGCACTTATATACACCTTTTGTCTCCGACAAAAAGAACGGCACTGGTATCGGGCTTTCGATCGTAGAAAATCTGGTTCATCAGCAAGGCGGCTACTTAGAGGTAGAAAGCGGCTCCTCCGGAACCACCTTTTCAGTTTTTCTTCCTTATAAATAGCAGCCTGTTCGCTATTTTATTAAATCTTATGGAACTGAAACAAAGTATCAAAGGTACGTAGTGTCTTAAAATTACCTTTTGCAGTCAGATCCCCCGACATAAAAGCCCGTTGAAAGGTCAATCTGCCTGCTATCAGCCCGTTTAGGATTTCCATTCGGGTTCTGGCATAGACATCCACATCTGCCTTTTCGCCATAGTAGCATTTCAGTTCTTCGCCGTCTACCTCCAGGACAAAGGTTTTGCCTGCGTCCTCCATCTCAATCGCATAGGAAGCAGAAAGACCGGCAATCGGATGAAAATGCGTGCGGAAACTGCGGATATATTCTGCATCGTCCCCTACATTCCCCAACATTTCCCGGAACATCTGGGACAACTCCTCGATATCCTCCTTCTGCTTCCTGACATACGTATCGTTTGAGACATATTCCGAAAGCTGCTCGCTCTCCTGCGGCGTCAGTGAAATGACATTTCCCGACGCCAATTCGCTGCGAAGCAGCGCCTCGCTCGACGGAAAACGGGCAATTTTCTGATTTATCGTACGGTAAAGATTTTCTGCTGCCTTTTCTAATAGCTTCGTATAACCTCCATTTAGCTCAAAATCTACATGATCCTCGACATAAGCGCATACGCCGTCGCAAAGCGGACCCCCCAATATTTCCCAGGCACGCTTTAGATCGTATTCTACCTCCTGTTCGCCAAATGCCGTTGCCGTTACGACAGGCATCATATAGAGCTTCGAGAGCCGTTCCCTGTCCGCATATAGCCAGCAGGCGTCCAGAAAGCTCTGCATCAGTCCTCCCATGCCAAACCATTCTACCGTTACTGCCAGCACAATCCCATCCGCTTCCTTTAACGTCTTGATCAAAGCAGAAATCCCTGTCTTTTCTTCAAATAGATTATACCGGCGAACCTCTACCCGAAGCTCCTCTAACACCGAAGTCAGTTTATCACATACGTAAATCGTCGGATCCTCAATCAATCCGCGCCCGCCATAATAAATATGAACTTTCATCATTACCTCCCTGCCATGCCGCCTTATCCACGCCTCTGCCGACGTTTTTTCCTATTGTGTTCTATCTGGTATAGCAATACCGTAGACAACACTCCTGCCAAAAAACCGCCCAGATGCGCCGCGTTGTCCGTCCCCTGGTTCACAAAGCCGCCATACAGGCTCAGAGCGACAAACAATACCATCCATTTGCCGTCCATCCCCTCTACCCTGCCTTTGTTTGCAATCACAATCCACGCCAGACTTCCGACAATTCCAAATACGGCACCGGACGCGCCTGCCGAAACGACAACACGGTTTTGCAACATAGTATACCCCATCGAAGCCAAATCTGCAAGAATTCCCGACAGAAAATAAATGGCAGCAAATTTTGCCCTTCCGATCACCTTTTCCAGACGACCTCCTATCAAAAACAGGATCATCATATTGTTGATCA
>CAJUFW010000040.1:0-3519 GCA_910585655.1 uncultured Lachnospiraceae bacterium | reverse complement strand
AATGGGAACTGCCAAAATGCAAAAACATAGAAGTACACATCCGGTAATATTGTCCTTCCTCTAATACTGCGGGCCAATACATGACCCCTGCCGAATATAGTGTCGCAGATAATTCCTGCGGTATCAGCTCCAGGACACAAAAAAGCACAACATTTATCACAACAAGACTAATCGTAACGATAGGATAGCGTGACAATTCTACAGGATAGACAGGTTCTTCTTTTCTCCTATCCATCAGGGCATTTTCTATGGAACGTTCCCAACCTAAAAAGCTGCCGGTCTGGTTTTCATAACGGATGACACGACCAGTCCAGTTCTCTATCAACCAAACTCTGCCGTCTTTACACCAATCCCGGTACAACGCCGTATCCGCTGCACAAAGAAGCGTCAGCCATACCGGAACCCGTTGATAAAGATGATAAAGCTGCTCTTCTGTCTCTCTTTTCCAGCGCAGATAATCCTCCTGCTGGATTCCGGACGCTCCCGGCTCCCAAAGCAGAAATACCGCATAAAGCCCTCTGCTATCCCCACGAAAATAGGCTGTACCTACTCCCTCAAAACCCTTAAACCGCTCGAAGCCTTCCTGCTCCACATATTGTACCAGCCGTTCCCAGACTGCCATTTTCTCATCCCTCCTGTCTCCTTCAGTGTAGCATACTTTGTCTGAAATTTCACTAAAATTTGTCCGGATTTCAAAAAGAGCCGGAAAAGTCCGGAATATGGCGGGTATGTATGAAATTTTAACCGTTGACGCTCTCTGCTTCTAATGATAGGATATACTCTGCCATTTGGTTTGGTTTTTGCTTTTAAGGCACAACCACTATATCGAAACAGAAAGGATGGGCATACCATGAAACGATTTTTCACACTGGCATGTTTGCTGCTTACCTGCTTTTCACTTTGTATGGCAGCAGGCTGTCAAAAGAATACCAAGCAACAAGAGGCTTCTACAAACGATACAAACACCTCTTCTGATACGGATACCGACAGCTCCGATCAGGAGAATACTCCGTCTGAAAACGATCCTTCCGAAGATACAGATACTCCGTCCGAGGACAACGCAGATACCAATACACCATCCAATGATCCGGCAGAAAATACAAATAATCCGTCCGATACCAATTCTTCCGAAGAAGAACCAGAGATTTTTTCTACTTTTACGATAGTCACAGAACCGTTTGACGGCGGACAAGCCGTTACAAAGGTTATCTTAGATCGGAAAGAAGAGGTTACTGCCGAAAGCATTGATACTAACGACATCATCGTTATGGCAAACCATTGTAATACAAGACGTTCTATCACGGACGCCTACCCTTCCGATGCAGACGGCAACCGGGCAGAATCCGGTCAATATCTGACTCTGGAACTAGAACATACTTACTTAAACGGCTTTTTTAACGGCTCTGCTACGATCGCTTTTGATTCCACTACCTGGATGAACAAACCGTTAGAGCTGGATTATTCCGTCACAGTCGGCGATCTCTATTTCGCTCAAGGTAATATTGTCAATGTGCTGGAAGATGAATTTTCTTTTGAATGCTCGGAAAGCGGCTTAAATTACCGTCTCTATTGCCCGGAAGATGAAACGGAGGCGCGCCCGCTTATCATTTGGATTCACGGAATGGGCGAGGGCGGAAGTGACAACCGAATTCAAATTGTCAGCAACAAAGCATGTAACTTCGCTGCTAAAGAAAATCAAGACTACTTTGGCGGAGCCTATGTGGTCGCACCGCAATGCCCTGATTTTTGGGCATCGGATTTTAACTTTACCGCTCGTTCCCCTTATGTGGACAAGATGGTTTCCCTCATTGAAGAAGTTATCGCAGCACACAACATAGATACCTCTCGTGTCTATATCGGCGGCTGCTCAATGGGCGGATATATGACCTGGCAGACGATTCTTGAAAAGCCGGAACTGTTTGCGGCTGCCTTCCCAACCTGCGCTGCCTATGCGCCGACCAAGGAAGACGCCCAGAAAATCGCCGACGCCAACCTGCCGGTTTGGGTCATTTACGCAGCAAATGATAAAACGGTTTCCCCGGATCAATTCACCAGACCTTCCGTCACTGCCCTGCAGGACGCAAACGCTACGGTAAAGGTAACAGAGTTCCCAGAGGTAAAAGAAGACAATATCTCCTATGACGGGCATTGGTCCTGGATCTATGTTTACAACAACCATGTCGTAGACGAGGATGGACTCACTTTAATGGAGTGGCTGGCCTCCCAGTCTCGCTAACACATAATAACAAGTAAATATCAGAATACATTGCGCCAAAAAAATCATTGGTATTCCGATAGTAAAGCTACGATGCCTGGTTTTATGGCGAAAGAGGCTCATTCCGAGCCTGGCCCCAAAACTTCCTCCCACTATCGCTGCCCCAAACAAAACTCTCTCCGGAATTCTGTAGCGATGGTGGGAGGCTTTCCATTTGTCTATCCCAAACAGGCAGAATGTGATACTATTTATGAAAATCAAATATAAAACCAGATATGCTTCTATCATGTCATTCTCCTATTTCTCTAGCTTTGACAAAAACTCTTCTACAGCCTTCTCGTACCGCTTTGTATCTACAAAATAACTTTGCGCATGTCCTGCTCCCTCAATCAAAAGAAATTCCTTCTCCTTGCTCGTACAAGCTTCAAAGTTCTCTTTTCCCATAGAAGTCGGCACAAAATCATCCCTATCGCCATGGATAAATAAAAACGGCAGTTCTGCCCGTCCGAGAGCCGTTTTGGCGTCGCAGTCTTCAAAATCATATCCTGCCTTGCGCCTTGTCAGCCTCCTGGTCAACGGCAGCAACGGAAAGGCTGGCAAATGATAAACCGTCTTTAATACAAAACGAAACTGATCCATTGCACTGGTATAACCACAATCGGCAATCACGCCCTTCACTTGCCCAGGCAGACGGTCTCCTGCCGTAATCATCACAGTCGCCGCCCCCATTGAAATCCCGTATAAAACAATCTCTGCCTCCTTGCCAAATCGTTCTATCAGATAATCAATCCATGTCTCACAGTCAAAATGATCCTGCCATCCATAGCCAATGTAGTCCCCCTCGCTCTCTCCGTGGGCGCGATCATCTACCAACACCAGATGATAACCCAGCCGATGGAAAAACGGAGCCATCGCTGCAAATTCACGTTCTCCCCGGTTTCGATAGCCATGTACTGCCAAGATGATCTTTGTAGCCGCTGCCTCTTCGGCAGGAAAAAGAGTCGCCTTTAGCTTTAATCCATCGTAAGATCTCACGGTAAGTTGTTCGGTCTTTTGCTCCCTCAGCCATTCTATCGCCGCGCCAATCTGCTGCTCAATCTCCTGGCGCAGTCCCTCCTCGTTCTCCTTCTTTTTCAAATGCGGAATACGAGAATTTCTAGGAATAGCAACCTCAAAAAACAAACGGGTGCCTCCTGCCAGGAGAGCGGCAAGCCCCGTCCCTCCCATTAGTACTGTTCGCTTTTTCATAGTTTCACCTCTACATTAAATTTTATTTCTATTCAGACGACTGCCGATTGTTCTAA
>CAJUFW010000039.1 GCA_910585655.1 uncultured Lachnospiraceae bacterium | reverse complement strand
TATTGTACTCCGAAAAACTTTTCCAACATATCCATTGTTAAGGTCTTACCAAACCTCCTTGGTCTGGTAAGCAATGTCACGGTATCCTGATTTTCCCACCATTCTTTAATAAAATCTGTTTTATCCACATAAAAGCAATTCTTTACTCTTATCTGCTCAAAACTCTGACCTCCAATATTCACTACCCTTGCCATTGCATACCATTCCTCTCTTTACTACAATACTAGCATTCAAAAGACCTTAACAAAGGTGCTTTCATCCTATTACCAACATGAGAAAAATGGGGGGATTCACAACCGTGAATACCTCCCCCTGTTTTTCACTATTACAGCTTTAATTCCCTTCGGATGAGATCCTGCGGAAATCCCTTCCGGTACAAAGAAAGCGCAAGCTTTTGTCTTTTGGCTGGTTCCAGGCTCTCTATGTCCGTGGTTTTTCTGCGGATCAGCTTCCGGATAGCTTCTTCCTCCGGAAGCGCATCTTCAAACAGTTCCTCTGTTTTTTTTCCTGTAATTCCCTTTTGATAAAGCTCTGCCTCAATCTGTCTCCGGCTCTTTGTCCTAGAGCGGGAACGGGCATAGGAACGGGCATAACGCTCGTCGTTGATATAGCCGAATTTTTTTGCATAAGCAATCGCATCGTCTACTGCCTCTTCCGGATAACCTGCCCGCGCCAGACGATGCCGCAGATCCTGCTCTGTACGATCCATTCTCTCCAACATCGCCAGTACCTTTTTCCTGGCTCTGACCGTAACGCAGACACGATGAATTTCCGCTTGCTCTGCTTCGCTTAATTCCTTTCCTACCTCCAGCCCATAACGCTTTATGTCGCTTTTATACAGATGCCAGCGCGTTCCGTCTGACAACTCTACCTCATATCCGGAGGTTTTTTCCTGTTCTATCCGCTCTATTTGCAACATGGATTACTCCTCTTCTGTAAATGCCGCCTCGTCCGGCGCTGCTTCCGGGGTTTCCTCAGCCATCTCCGGCGCTGTCTCTGCTACCTGATCTTCTTTTGGCTCTTTGTTTCCCTTTGAATTTTTGGACTCCTTTTTTCCTTCGGTCTTTGGTTCCTCGCCCTCTTCGCCGCCCGGCGTCATTGAGAGCTTTTCTCTGACTTTTTGCTCTACTTCTTCAAAAATATCCGGGTTATCCTTTAAATACTGCTTTGCATTTTCACGTCCCTGACCGATCTTCGCATCCTGATAGGCAAACCAGGAACCGCTCTTGATAATGATATTTTCCCGAACAGCCAAATCCAGCACGTCGCCCTCTCTGGAAATCCCCTGACCGAACATAATGTCGAATTCAGCCTCTTTAAACGGCGGAGCTATTTTATTTTTTACTACCTTAATCCGGGTATGATTACCGACTACCTCTCCTCCCTGCTTTAAGGATTCGATTCTTCTTACGTCCAGACGAATTGAGGAATAGAATTTCAGGGCGCGTCCGCCGGTCGTCGTCTCCGGATTTCCGAACATCACACCGACTTTTTCCCTAAGCTGATTGATAAAAATAACCGTACAGTTTGACTTGCTGATAACGGCAGTCAGCTTCCGCAGCGCCTGCGACATCAGACGAGCCTGCAACCCTACATGGCTGTCTCCCATATCGCCCTCGATCTCCGCCTTTGGCACCAGAGCGGCTACCGAGTCCACGATAATAATATCCACCGCTCCGCTTCGTACCATCGTCTCAGTGATCTCCAAAGCCTGCTCGCCGTTGTCCGGCTGAGAAATGTAAAGGTTGTCAATGTCTACGCCGATATTTCTTGCATAGACAGGATCCAGGGCATGTTCGGCATCGATAAAGCCTGCGATTCCGTTCCTTTTTTGTACCTCTGCTACCATATGCAGCGCTACCGTCGTTTTACCGCTTGATTCCGGTCCATAGACCTCCAAAATCCTTCCCTTTGGGATACCGCCTAGCCCCAGGGCAATGTCTAAGCTCAGACACCCGGTCGGCACCGTCTCTATATTCATATGGGTGTTGTTGTCTCCCAGTTTCATCACGGAGCCCTTCCCATATTGCTTCTCAATCTGCGCGAGTGCCGCTTCCAATGCTTTTAGCTTATTTTCATCCTTCTTTGCTTCTGTTTTATTTGTCTTATCTGTCTTATCCGCCATCGTTGCTTTCTCCTTTTCTATGATAATTTCTACAGACGTATCGGGGATGCCAACGTCCGCTTTATACGGCGGACGTCCAGGCTTTCGGCAGACAGGATAACTACGCCACCGTTCCCGAACCTATGTTCTCGTTCTGTTACTATCTTACCTTACTTTCTCCGTTCTGTCAACTGTTTCCGAAAAAAAGAATGCACAAAATTTCTTGGAAAAATATTCCTGAAAATTTTGTGCAGATGTTACGATTGTTAAAACGCTCCTTTCGCCTGCGTCTCCTTAGGACGGTAGCCTTCCTGCTCGAGCTTTTGAATAATAGATTGTTTATGCTCCTGCCCAAACGCTTCCATAGTAATTACCAGCTCCACCGCCGTATTCCGGTTGATGCTGACAAACTGGTTATGCTCTAAGCGGATAACGTTTCCCTGCATATCTGCGATCAGCCCGGAAACTCGGTGCAGCTCGCCCGGACGATCCGGAAGCAGCACTGACACGGTAAAGATTCTTCCACGCTGAATCAGACCATGCTGAACAATCGAGGAAACCGTGATCACATCCATATTGCCGCCGCTTAATACGGCTACTACCTTTTTTCCTTCTGCCTTTAAATGCTTTAACGCCGCCACCGTCAATAACCCGGAATTTTCCACTACCATTTTATGGTTCTCTATCATATCCAAAAAGCAAAGCGTCAGCTCCTGATCCTCTACGGTAATGATTTCATCTATGTTTTTTTGGATATAAGGGAAAATCGATGTTCCTGGCGTTTTTACTGCTGTTCCGTCGGCTATCGTATCAATTCCCGGCAGGGAAACAACCTTTCCAGCCTCAAAAGAAGCCTTCATACAGGCAGCTCCGGCAGGCTCTACTCCAATGACCCGTACGTTTGGATTAAGCATTTTCGCCAGGGTAGAAACACCGCAGGCGAGACCGCCCCCGCCGATTGGTACTAAAATCATATCCACCGTCGGCAAATCCTTAAAAATTTCCATAGATATCGTACCCTGCCCGGTTGCCACTACCTCGTCGTCAAACGGATGAATAAACGTATAGCCATGCTCTTTTGCCAGCTCCAGCGCCTTGGTACAGGCGTCGTCGTATACATCCCCATACAGCACTACTTCAGCCCCGTAGGATTTGGTACGGTTGACCTTGATTAACGGTGTCGTCGTCGGCATCACGATCACCGCTTTTGCTCCATACAGTTTTGCCGCATAGGCAACTCCCTGAGCATGATTTCCGGCAGACGCCGTAATCAGTCCCTTTTTCCGCTCCTGCGCAGAAAGCGTGCTGATTTTGTAATAAGCGCCCCGCACTTTATAGGCTCCGGTATACTGCATATTTTCCGGTTTCAAATAGACTTTGTTTCCGGTAATCTCCGAAAAATATTCGCTGTACATCAGCTTGGTTCGGTTGATTACTTTTTTGACGGCTTCTGTCGCTTCCTCAAATTTTTCCAATGTTATCATGGCATTTTCTCCCCTTTTCCCGTGTTTTGCCTGACTTCTTTATGGCGCTTCCGGACTGTCAAACAGAGCGTCTACAAATTGATCGGCATCAAATTTCTGCAAATCGTCGATCTGTTCTCCAATACCGATGTATTTTACAGGAATTTTTAACTCTGACTGGATGGCAATGGCAATTCCGCCCTTTGCCGTTCCGTCTAACTTCGTTAAAATAATTCCGCCTACGTCCGCTACTTCGCTGAATTCCTTTGCCTGTGCAAGCGCATTCTGCCCGGTCGTTCCATCTACTACCACCAAGGTTTCCAGATAAGCTTCCGGGTATTCCCGTTCGATAATACGATTGATCTTTCTTAATTCTTCCATCAGGTTCTTTTTATTGTGGAGGCGTCCCGCCGTGTCGCAGAGCAGCACATCTGTTTTCCGCGCCTTTGCTGCCATTACAGCATCGTAAACAACAGCCGCCGGATCGCTTCCCTCCTGTTGGGCAATGATCTCCACTCCGGAACGGTTCGCCCATTCGCTAAGCTGTTCGATAGCAGCCGCCCGGAAAGTATCGGCAGCCGCCAGCAGCACTCGCTTTCCCCGATCCTTCATCAGTCCTGCCATCTTGCCGATAGAAGTCGTCTTTCCAACACCGTTGACGCCGATTACCAACACCACCGACGTACGGTTTTCAAATTCATAAGCGGACTCGTCCAGACGCATCTGCTCCTTTAGACTTTCCATCAACAATTTTTTACATTCGGCAGGCTGTTTGATTTTCTGCTCTTTTACCTTTTTTTGCAGATCCTCAATGACCGCCGTCGTCGTATTGATACCCAGATCCGCCATAATCAGCGTTTCTTCTAATTCCTCATAAAAATCGTCATCAATACTGGAAAATCCGTTGAAAATCGAATCAATCCCCGATACGATATTGTCTCTTGTCTTAGAAAGCCCGGCTACCAATTTTCCAAAAAATCCCTTTTTCTCTCCCATATGATCCTCCCTATTTTAAATTTCGTAGGCTTTTTATCCGTTTAATTCTCCTTCAATCAAGCTGACCGATACGAGAGTAGATACTCCCTTTTCCTGCATGGTAATCCCATAAAGAATATCTGCCGCGTTCATCGTTCCTCGTCTATGCGTGATAACAATAAACTGGGTATGTTTTGTCAGCTTATGCAAATAGCGGGCGAAACGGACGACGTTAGAATCGTCCAAAGCCGCTTCAATTTCATCCAACAGACAAAACGGCGAAGGCTTGAGGTTTTGAATGGCAAAGAGCAGCGAAATCGCAGTCAATGCCTTTTCCCCACCGGAAAGCTGCATCATATTTTGCAATTTTTTCCCCGGCGGCTGGGCGATGATACGAATACCCGCCTCTAAAATATCGGCGTCCTCCATCAGTTCTAACGTTCCCTTCCCGCCTCCGAATAATTCTCGAAAGACCGTATTGAACTGCCCTTGTATCTCGCCAAATTTTTCCTGAAACTGCCGACGCATCTCGGTATCCAGCTCCTCAATTACGCCTACCAACACTTCCTCTGCCCGCAGGACATCCTCCCGCTGGGTATGCAGCAGCGTATAGCGTTCGTTCAAGCTTCGGTAATCCTCTAAAGCATTGACGTTGACGTCGCCAAGCGCGCGGATCTTCGCCTTTACTTCGCCGATCAAACGCTTTCTGGAAGCAGAACCAGATGGACTGGATTCCGGCACCCCGCTGACCTGCAAGGACGCTTTCGCCTCGGAATAAGTCAAATCATATTCCTCCCGCATATAATGCACCAGACTGTCTAGCTGTTCAGAAAGCTTATCTTTTCGGGCGTTTAAGCGGAAAATTTCTTTATCCAGACCCGAAATCTGACCAGACAAATCCTCTCGTCTGGCAAAAAAGCTCTTATGGCTCTCACTCATCCTCTGGCGAACCCGGTTTAACTGTTCCCGGTGCTGTTCTGTTTCCTGAATGCTCTGCTCTGCCTCTGCGATCTGGCGCTGCTGCGTTAGAATCTGTGCTTCCTTTTCTTCTACTGCCTTAACAGAGCCAATCCGACTCTCTTCTAACCCGGCAAGTTCCTGGTTTAACTGTTCCATCTCAGCTTTCACACGTTGTTTGCCTTCTTGGATATATTGCAGGCTTTGTTCCTGAGAAGCCGCCTGCATACGCAAAGCGGAAAGCGTTTCGTTCCATTCTTGGTTCTGACCCGAAAGCTTTGCGCTACGACTGCGGCTTTCTTCTAATTCCTGCCGCAACGCTTTTTCCTCCTGGGTACGTCTGGATAGCTCCTGCCGCAAGCTTTGAATGTTTGCCTTTTGCTCTTGGAGCTGCCCGTCCAACGCCTTTCCCTCTAAGATGATTTCTGCATAGTCCGCCTGTACCGCTTCCAAATGTTCCTGATCCTGCCTTAACTCCAGCCGCAGAGTATTTTCCTGCAACAATAAGGTCTGAAGCTCCTCCTGACATTCTTTGGCTGCCTGCTCCTTTGTTTCCCGTTCCGTCTGCTTGAGCGCCCGCTGCTTTTGAAGTTTCTGATACGCTTTCTCTAAGGTCGCTACCCGAATCTGCAATTCCTCTAACTCCCGCTTTCTTCCTAACAGGTTGCTGGAATTTCTATACGCGCCACCGGAAAGAGAGCCGCCAGGATTAAGCTGTTCTCCTTCTAAGGTGACAATCCGCAGAGAATATTGATATTTTTTTGCCAGGGCAATCGCATGATCGATCTGATCCACAACGATTGTTCTTCCCAGCAGATGAGCCGTCAAACCATAAAAGCGCTCCTTTGTCTGTACCAGCTCGGACGCTATCCCTAAGACACCAGGCTCTTTTAACGCCTCTGAGCCTGCCATAGAACGGATTTGGCTCCGTCTTGCATCCATAGCGGTCAGCGGTAAAAATGTCGCGCGCCCATATTGATTCTTTTTTAAATAAGCAATCAGGCTTTTCGCGGTTTCCTCGGTATCGGTAACAATATTTTGAATGCTTGCACCCAGAGCAGTTTCAATTGCCGTTTCATAATCCTTTTTTACTTGGATAATATCGGCTACTGTACCGATGATACCAGGCATTTGCTCCTTCCGTTCCAAAATCCGCCGGATACTTGTGCCATAGCCTTCATAGCGCTCCGCCAGATTTTTTAGAGAATCAAGCCTTGACTGTTCCTTTAGATACTCCTGTCTGGCGCCCGACGCTTCCGCTTCCAGCTCTTTTTCCTGCGCTGACAACTGTCCGGTCTCTTTTTTGACTTCTTCTATCTGCCGTCTGAGCGCCGTTGTCTGTTCTTCTAGCTCCTCTGCCTGCTTTTGGTGGCTTTTTCTGGCGTCCTCCCACATCGTTTCTTCGCTTCGGTTTTTTAAAATACGCTGGTTTAAAGCAGTACGTTTAATTCCCTCCTGCTCTAAGGCATGTTCCTGGCTTTCTAAATTCGCTCTTGCTTCGGTATTTCTTGTACCAAGATCATAAAGTCTCTGGCTAGCTGCCTCGGTCTGCTCCGTAAGCTTTTGTGCCTGTCTTTGGATTTCATCGGCTCTACTGACCGCCTCTTCCTGACTGGCAGCTGCTTCTTCTAAGGATTTCCTGACAGCTTCCTCCTGCTCTGCCAGCCCGTCATATTCCTTCCTGCGGTTTGCTAACTGCTTTGATACAGCCTCCATTCGCTCCTGATAATGACGATCACTTTGCCTGGCAGCAAGGATTTGTTCCTTTAATACTTCGATTCCACCTTCCAGCTTCTCCTTTTGAATACGAGTATCTGCTACAGCCGCGCCACACGCTTCTAGCTCTTGGTTTTTTTCCTCTAATTCCTGCTCCAAACGCTCGTATTCCACGCGGATTCCTTCGTATTGTCTGGATGTTTCCTCCATCTGGGCAGACGCAATCTGCAGATGTTCTTCCGTCTGCTTCCGCTCTGTCTGGGACTGCTCGTATTCTTCAATAAAAGAAGCAATCTCATACCCCTTTAGCTCTTCCTTTAACTGAAGGTATTCCCTTGCCACGGCAGACTGCCGCTCCAAGGGTCCAAGCTGCTTTTCAATTTCTGTCAGAATATCGCTAATCCGAGAAAGATTCAACCGTTCGGCATCTAAATTTTTCTCTGCCAACGCTTTTCTTTTTTTAAATTTTGTAATCCCTGCCGCCTCGTCAAACAGCTCCCGCCTGTCCTCCGGCTTTCCACTTAAAATCTTATCAATCTGTCCTTGTCCGATAATGGAATAGCCTTCCTTTCCGATCCCGGTATCCAAAAACAGTTCTTGAACGTCCCGCAGACGGCATGCGCTTCCATTGATTAGATATTCGCTTTCTCCGGAACGATATACCCTTCTTGCTACCGTTACTTCCTCATAAGCAATCGGCAGCTTATGATCGCTGTTGTCTAGGGTGATTGCCACATAAGCAAAGCCTAACGGTCTTCTCGTCTCTGTCCCGGAAAAAATGACATCTTCCATTTTGGCGCCGCGAAGCTGCTTCGCGCTCTGTTCTCCCAATACCCAGCGCACGGCGTCTGCTACGTTACTTTTGCCGCTTCCGTTCGGTCCTACGATCCCGGTAATCCCGTCATGGAATTCTAACACCAGCTTATTGGCAAAGGACTTAAAGCCATGTACTTCAATGCTTTTTAAATACATTTCTCTCTCCTGCTTTACTATCCGGTCAGACTGCTAGAGCCGGATGGTTTTACTCTCCGTCTCTTCCGCACGCTTTTGCAGCTCTAAAATCGCTTTGTAGGCGGCTTCCTGCTCTGCCGCTTTTTTGGTATGCCCGGTTCCCCTTCCATATTCCCGTTCCCGAATCACGACACGGATTTCAAACTGCTTGTTGTGATCCGGTCCCATTTCCCGCACCAGTTCATAGCGGATCGTCTCCTGATTCTGGAACTGCCCCTGTATCATTTCCTGCAGGATAGTCTTGCTATCATAAAAGAGCTGCTTTCGATCCAGATCTGTCAGGATGAACTTGTGGATAAACTCTTTTGCACTAGCAAAACCACCGTCCAAATAAATCGCTCCGATAATCGCCTCTAGCGTATCGGAAAGAATGGAGTTTCTCTCCCTTCCTCCGGTCGCTTCCTCGCCTCGACCCATCCGGATATAATCGCCTATCGCCAATTCCCTGGCGCACCAGGCTAACGTCTGTTCACAGACCAGACTTGCCCGTAGCTTTGTCATTTCTCCTTCCTGCATACTGGTATGCGTCAAAAACAAAAACTCGCTTGTCGTCAGCTCTAATACGGCGTCTCCTAAAAATTCCAGACGTTCATTACAGTTATTTTTATGCAGATGCCGTTCATTGGCATAGGAGCTGTGTGTCAGGGCGTTTAGCAGCAGACGTCGATCGGTAAAGCAATAGCCGGCTCGTCCTTCAAAAGAGGACAGCTTTTCCTCATCCATTCTATTCTCTCCTTCCTGCCTACATAGATAGAGGCGGGACGCAGAAACGGGCTATGTATTCCCCACCGTCTCTGTGCCTCGCCCGAAAGCCTGCGCCTATCTTACTGATTTAGCGCATTTTTAATCTTCTCTACTGCATCGCCCACTGTCGTAATGTTCTCTGCCGTTTCGTTATCGATTTCGATATCGAATTCCTCCTCGATTCCCATAATGATCTGGAAAATATCCAGAGAATCGGCGCCCAGATCATCTACAAATGTTGTTTCTAAGGAAATCTCGTCTTCCTCTACGTTTAATACTTCGCTGATAATTTTTTGAATTTTTTCAAACTCCATCTTGTTCATCCTTCCTTACTCGTTTTTCGCAATGTTTTCTTTGATCTTTTCATTGATACCCTGTTTGCAAAATGTAATACATTGAATCACAGAGTTTTTTATCTCAAGGCTTTTGGAATTCCCATGCGTCTTTACCACTAAGCCGTTTAAGCCCAGCATCGGCGCGCCTCCGTAACAACTGGCATCAAAACTTTTAAGTGTCTTTTTCAAAGCCGGCTTTACCAGCAAGGCTCCGATTTTGCTCTTTAAGCTTGTCATCATCCCTGCCTTAATCTGGTCGATCAGCGTACCTGCCAGACCTTCATAAAGCTTTAAAATGACATTTCCGACAAATGCCTCGCAGACTACTACATCTGCTGCTCCTGCCGGAATATCTCTTGCTTCAATACTTCCGGTAAAGTTGATATCACTGCAGTTTTTAAGCAACGGATAAGTTTCTTTTACTAACAGATTCCCCTTTTCTTCCTCTGCCCCAATATTGACAATCGCTACCCGCGGGTTCTTCACTCCTACTACATGCTCCATATATAAAGAGCCCATTCTGGCAAACTGCACCAGATGGGAAGGACGCGCATCGACATTGGCGCCGCAGTCAATCAACAGTGAAACGCCTTTTGCCGTCGGGATTAGCGGCGCTAACGGAGGACGCTCTACTCCCTTAATCCTCCCGACAATAAACTGTCCTCCTACCAAAACGGCTCCTGTGCTACCGGCAGAAACAAAGGCGTCTGCTTCCCCGTTCTTCACCAGGTTCATCGCCACTACAATCGAAGAATTTTTCTTTCTGCGGACAGCCATGACAGGGGCTTCCTCATTCGTAATCACATCCTCTGCATGAACCACCTCAATGCGTTCTTTGTCATAGGTATATGCAGCCAGCTCCTGCTTCATACTATCCTCCCTGCCTACCAGGAGAATTTTTATCTCTGTCCGTTCGTTGACTGCTTCTACGGCGCCCTTTATAACCTCCTTAGGTGCGTAATCGCCGCCCATGGCATCTACGGCTACCTGGACTAACTTCTGCAATTTTGTTCCCCCCTTTCCTCCAGAACTGCCCTGACCCGTCTGTACGTACCAAAACCGTCCTGTAAACGGCAAGACCCTCTTTCCAATCTCCTGCCGCCTTCTTGCTACTAATCAATATACTAGATATTACCGGAGAAATCAACCATAAAATATATCGAAACAAAAGAACCCTGTTTTTCAGGGTTCTTTCGCGGTTTTTATGCTTTCACAAGCTCCGTTCTCTCCAAAGTGCCAGGATTATTCCTCAGAAGCAGCTTCCTCTTCGTCATATTCCTCTTCCTCGTCTTCGGCAGAATTTGCCGGAGTATCCAAAAGCAGTGCCTTAATACTTAGGCTGATCTTTTTGGCGTCCTCATTAAAATCTACAATCTTTGCTGTCACTTGCTGTCCGGTCTTTAATACGTCGCTTGGCTTATCTATATGCTCCTTGGCTATCTGGGATACATGCAGCAGCGCGTCTACGCCAGGCTCTAACTCCACAAATGCGCCAAAATCAGTCATTCTAGCTACCCGTCCGGTCACTTCGGTGCCGATCGCATACTTCTCGGCTGCGCCGGTCCATGGATTTAACTCCGGAAACTTTAAGCTTAAAGCAATTTTTTCTCCATTGATATCCTTAATAAAGGCTCTTACCAAATCGCCTACTTTAAAGACTTTTTTCGGATTCTCTACATGTCCCCAGGACATCTCGGAAATATGCAGCAAACCGTCTGCTCCGCCCAGGTCAATAAACGCGCCGAAATCGGTTACGTTCTTAACGGTGCCTTCTACTGTCATGCCTACGCTGATACGGGCAAAGAGAGCCTTCTGCATTTCTGCCTTCCGGGCTACCATCAACTGCTTACGATCTCCGATGATTCGTCTTCTCTTTGGATTGAACTCGCTGATTACGAATTCAATCTCCTGATCCTTATATTTTTCCAGATTCTTTTCATAGACATCGGAAACCAGGCTAGCCGGAATAAATACTCTCGCCTCATCAATTACGACGCTAAGACCGCCGTTTAATACCTGCGCTACCTTTGCGGTCAGGACTTCTTTGCTGTTATAAGCCTCTTCTAACCTCTTGTTGCCCTTTTCGGCAGCCAGTCTCTTATAGGTTAAAAGCACCTGTCCTTCTCCGTCGTTTACTTTTAATACCTTTGCTTCCATCGTATCGCCGACTTGTACAACGGTTGTGAGATCCACCGGGTTATTGGAATATTCGTTTTTCGTAATAATCCCATCTGCCTTATAACCGATGTTTAGGATGATCTCATCCTCCTTTACGCCAATAACAGTGCCTTCAACGACATCTCCATTGTGTATTGTTACCAGCGTTTCTTCTAGTAATTCTTCAAAACTCATCTCTGACATAGTGGAATGAACCTCCTCAATAATTTTGTTTGGGGTGGAAGCCCCTGCGGTAATACCTACGCAACGGAAGGATTTGAAGTTTGTCAAATCCAAGTCATCAAGTGTCTGTATATAGTAAGTATCTACACACTTTTTTATACAAATTTCGTATAATTTTTGCGTATTGGAGCTGTTCTTGCCTCCAATCACAATCATTGCGTCTACTTCCCCGGCAAGCCTGGCAGCTTCCTCCTGCCTTTGTTCCGTAGCACTGCAAATCGTATTTATAACAATTCTATCATACCGCTTTTTTTCCAGAATTTCAACCATATCTTTCATTTTCTTATAATTTAATGTCGTTTGCGATACAATAATATGTTTTTTACCGGAATTTCCCTGATATTGCCTGATCTCTTCCGGATCATGGAAAATTACCGGTTCCGTTTTACACCAGCCGCGGATGCCCTGCACTTCCGGATGGTTCCGATCGCCCAAAATGACGATCTGCTTTTGGGGATCTTCTGAATGTTCCTCGACCAACCGATGGATTCTGGCTACCAGCGGACAGGTGGCGTCAAGATAACAGACACCCATTTCCTTTAGCTTGGTATAAACTGCCTTTGATACGCCATGCGCCCTTAGAATCAACATCCCCTTTGGCAATGTTTCTAATTCTGCCAAATCCTTTATCACCCGGACGCCCTGTTTTTGTAATTCGTCTATAACGGATTCGTTATGGATAATTTCCCCATAGGTATACACCGGCACCGTGCTGTCCTGTCTTTCTTTTATCTGAGCATATACCATATCGACGGCTCTTTTTACGCCAAAACAAAAGCCTGCTGTCTTTGCCAGCCTAACTTCCATTTGCCGCTATCTCCAAAATCCGCTCTGTCACTTCTTCGATCCCTATCGTAGAAGTATCGACCAATACCGCATCCTCCGCCTGGCGCAGCGGAGAGACTTCCCGGTTCATATCCTGTTCATCTCTGGCTTTGATATCCTGCTCGATTTGCTCTAAATCAGCCGTCTGTCCCTTCTCCTGCAGCTCTTTAAAACGCCTAAGCGCCCGTTCACGGCTTCCGGCAGTCAAATAAATCTTACATGCTGCGTCCGGCAGCACCTTCGTTCCGATATCGCGCCCGTCCATTACCACATCCATCCGGGCAGCCAGATCCTGCTGCAGCTTTAAGAGTTTTTCCCGCACCACTGGAAGCGGCGCAAAGTCAGAAGCCGCCATTCCAGCCTCCTCACTTCTAAGCCTGTCGCCTACCGGTTTTCCGTTTAAAAGAACTTCCTGCTGTCCGTCTACATAACGCAGTTCTACGGATATGTTGTCCAACGCCTGTTTCACAGCCTCCTGATTCTGCTTGTCAACGCCATGATCCAGCATATAAATCCCAATCGCCCGGTACAATGCTCCGGTATCTACGTAGACAAAGCCCAGCCTGGCGGCTACCTGTCTGGCAATGGTGCTTTTTCCTGCTCCTGCAGGTCCGTCAATCGCAATATTCCGATTCATAGCTACTCCCCTTTATCCGTTTTTCTAACCGAACAGCAGATATCAGTCCGCCCGGTAAGCAATCGCTTCTATTTCGCAGAGAACACCCTTTGGCAGTGTCTTAACGGCTACACAGGATCTGGCTGGAAGACTGGTAAAATAGGCTTCATAAACCGCATTAAACTTCGGGAAATCTGCCATATCTGCCAGGAAACAGGTGGTTTTGATGACCTGCTCATAGGAAGAACCTCCTGCCTTTAAAACTGCTCCGACATTTTTGCAGGACTGTTCTGCCTGCGCTTCAATCTCGCTGCCAGCTACTTCACCGGTAGCAGGATCCACCGGAATCTGTCCGCTGGTAAACACCAGACCGCCATATACCATTCCCTGGGAATATGGTCCGATAGCAGCAGGCGCTTTTTCTGTGCTAATCTTGTTCATCATAAGAAATCCTCCATTTTATATTTTAGGCTTTAGTATACCAAATCTTTCACAAAATGACAAATAAAATTTTAGCTAATTTTTTGTCCTTTATTTTTCTCGTAACACGCCAACCCGGCAGCCCATCCGGTAGACCAGGCAATCTGTAAATTAAATCCTCCGGTCAAGGCATCCACATCCAGCACTTCCCCTGCCAGATAAAGTCCTAAAAGAAGCTTCGATTCCATAGTTTTAGGCTGGATCTCCTTTACGGATACCCCGCCTTTTGTAATCACAGCCTCTGCATAACCACGCAATCCGTCCACCCGGAGCGGAAGTTTTTTTAAGAGTGCACAAAGCGCCTTTCGCTCCTCTTTTGTCAAGATATTTCCTTTTTTTTCAGGAGGAATTCCCGACAGCTTTAGAATGACCGGAACCAGACTTTTCGGAAGCAGCTTTTCTAAAATATGCTTCATTGCCTTGTTCCTTCCGGCGTCTATCTCCCGCAGCAGCCGTCCTTCTAGCTGTTCCTCTGAGAGAGCCGGCTTTAAATCTATCGTCAGCCGAACGGGCTGCTTTGCCAGTGCAGCTTCTGTCAGACAATCTCCTGCCACGCTGCTGGCACTTAAAATCACCGGACCGCTGACCCCAAAATGGGTAAACAGCAACTCGCCGAACTCCTCATAACACTTTTTTTCGCCCTGCCACAGAGAAATCTTACTGTTTTTTAAAGTCAGCCCTTGAAGCTGCTTTACCCAGTCCTCCGTACAGGAAAACGGAACCAGGCTTGGTCTGGTCGGTACAATCTGATGCCCCGCTTCCTCCGCAAAACGATAGCCGTCTCCGGTTGATCCGGTAGAGGGGTACGAAAGCCCTCCGGTAGCCACAATTACCTGAGAAGCTTTTATGGTCTCCCCACTTTTTAAACACACTCCGCAGACCTGCTCTCCTTCGCCGTCTTTTTTAGGTTCTGTCAAAATACGCGCTGCCTCTGCCCGATAACGTACTACGACTCCCAGCCGTTCCATTTCCCGGTTTAGCACTTTAATAACATCGGAAGATTTATCCGATTCCGGAAACACTCGTTTTCCTCGTTCGACCTTCAGCCGCAACCCCAGACTTTCAAAAAAACGCATCGTCGCCTGATTGTCAAATCCATAAAAGGAACTATATAAAAACCTGGGGTTACGGATGACTTGCCCCAATAACTCTTCCGGTTCCGCCGCATTGGTCAGGTTACATCGCCCTTTTCCGGTAATATAAAGCTTTTTCCCGCTTTTTTCGTTTTTCTCTAAAACGACGACTTCCGCATGGGTCTTCTTCCCCGAAGCGCCCCCTGCCGCAGCAATCGCCGCCAGCATTCCGGCGGCTCCTGCCCCTACGACGATCACTCGCTTCTTTTCTTCCACTCTGCTACCTCCCGGTCACTGCTATTTGGTCTGATAGGCTTCCCCTATCCCCAAGGAAATATGACCGCTTTCATAAGCTCCGCCGTTTACGGTAAAATAAATCTCTCTCAGTTCTTTAAAGTTGTCAAAAAGGCTGTAGGTAATACAGTCTAAAATAACCCCTTCCACAGAAGAACCGGTATTACCAAACGGCAGCTTGGTATCCTCTGCCTTGATGTCTACTGTTACCTTTTTTCCTTCTACCGTAATACTGCCTATTTGAATTTCGATCAAATGATCCTCCAGCGCCAATGCCACCGCTTCGACGACTGCCTCCGGCGTCAAGCCTCCTGCCGTATTGATCAGAGCGGTAAGAGAAACCGTCTCCAATGTCTCGTCGTCAATGGTATAAATACCAATTCGCTCTGGCTCGTCCTTTGCTTCTGCAGAAGTCGGCGCTTTTTCCTCTTCCTTTCCGGAATCGATATCCTGATCCCTATTACCTGATTCTGTTTCGTCCTTTTCTGTCTGTTCTCCCTGCTCTGGCTGTCCGTTCTCCGGCTTGTCCTCCGAATCTCCGAACAGGTCGTCGGCTTCCGGCTCTGTTCCCTCCGGCAAGTCCGACTGCTTGTCGTCTGTATCCTCCTCTGTTATCTCCTGGTCAGTTTTTTCTGCTCCGTTGGAATCCTGTTTTTCCGGATTCTTTGTTTTGCAGGCGGCTGTTGCAAATACCAGGACTGCCGCAAGAAGGAAAAGACATATCCCATATGCTTTTCTGCTCATGCCTGCCTTCCTTTCTGCCTGTGGGTATTCCCCTGGCGTATCAAATTTCCTACGCCATACAATATAACCAGGAGATATGTCAAATATGTGTCGTTCCCTTGTCAGAACAAACACAGAAGTGAAATAACTGTTCAATACTTTTTGAAGTATACATAACAAAAACTCCAGCCAGTTCTTAGCTGACCAGAGTTTTTTACTGCTTTACTTAAGGTTATACATACAATGTCTATAACCTGCGCTTTCCTCCAGGATTCTGTTGTTTTTCCTTAAACTTCAACGATATCCTTTCTTTTTTGTAATATCTCGCTTACTTTTCCGATTGTAATATTATACCGCTTCGCAACCATTTCTATTGCAGACTATGTTGACATACCCGTACTTAAAAGAAGATTCGTAGCATATATAATTCCTTCTTCTCTTCCTTCTTCTTTTATTTGCTTTGTCCAAACACCTTCATATGTCATCACTTTATTCCACTCCTTTTCCACTTCTCTGCTAAGCTTTAATCCATATTCATCCTTTAATACAGTTTTACGTTCTTCCCGATCACCACCCCAGCGAAATAAAACATTCAGAAATCCTATTAACTCGTTATCTATCTCTTTTCCACCAAGACACACATGTACGATTTTTTTGCTGGTATATCTCTGGATGGACAGGCTCTGTTGCTACATGGGTATTTTCACCCAGAATACAATTCTCCACTTCCTCCAAACTAAGATCTTTATACTCGTGAACCGTTCCTTGCAATATCCTTGCAGCAATCTGCGTAAAGCCCAAGAGCGTCTTAGCTGCCTGGCTTCAATAGATTTAATGAACTAGGAACATTATATAGTTTATATGACTGACCCCTCTTTTCCCGTCAACATTCTCCATGCTGCCGTCAGCGCATATTGCGTCGTCTGTTCCCGTACCTTCTGCCGATTCCCTTTAAACAAATAGCGTTTTGTTATCGTTTTCCCACGATAACAGCAGCCGATATATACCAGCCCTACTGGTTTTTCTTCGGTTCCGCCTTCCGGTCCGGCAATTCCGGAAACTGCCAACGCCAGTTCGGATCCGGTTCGTCTGACGGCTCCTTCTGCCATTTCCTTTACGACCTGGCTGCTGACTACGCCAAACTGCCGAATCGTCTCCTCCTTCACTCCAAGTTCCCGGCATTTTGCTTCGTTGGCATAGGTGATAAATCCCTCTTTGAACACCTCGGAAACTCCAGGAACATTCACCAGCCTGGCAGCAATCATCCCGCCGGTACATGATTCTGCCGTCACGACGGTTTCTCCCCGTTTTAGAAGAATTGCAGTAATCACTTCCTCCAGCGTCTCTTTTTCCTCACAGGTAAACAAATACTCCCCCAGACGCTCCCGAATCTGGTCTACTACCGGAGCCAGCAGACCTTCTGCCTCTGCTTCGCTCTTTGCTCCTGCCGTCACCCGTACATGTACTTCCCCGGTTTTGGCATAGGTCGCTACCGTCGGATTGTCCTGTCGGTCGATGATATCTAAAATCGTCGTCTCTGTCTGGCTTTCTCCGATTCCACAGCATTTCATCATGACCGATTGGATCACTCTGCCGCTTTGTTCCTTTAAATAAGGCTTTACATAAGCTTCAAACATCGGAATCATTTCTTGCGGCGGTCCCGGCAGCAAAATCGCTGCTTTCCCCTCTTTCTCGGCAATCATCCCTGGAGCAAGTCCGTTGTCGTTATCCAATATCCTGGAGCCTTCTATTACATCCGCCTGCCTCCAGTTGTTTTCTGTAATGTGCCGGTAGATGCCACCTTCAAAATACGCTTTAATCCGCTCTACGCTGTGCGCATCCCGCACAATCCGCCCACCCATCGCTTCTGCTACGGTTGCTTTCGTCAAATCGTCTTCCGTAGGTCCTAATCCGCCGGTCAGGATAATTACGTCACTCCTTTTTAGAGCCGTGCGCACCGTATCTGCCAAACGTTCTGGATTATCTCCGATCACCACCTGCGTATACATGGAAATCCCCAGTCCGGCGCATTGCTCCGCCAGATACTGGGCATTGGTGTTTACGATATTTCCCATCAGCAGCTCCGTGCCGACGCTGATCAATTCTACTATCATTTTTTTCCTCCTGTTCGTCCTGCCTACTGCTTCTCTGCCAGAACACCTTTGTTTTTTATCATATAGTCAAGCAACGAAACAACGGTTAAGATCAAAGAAAGCCAGATAAAAATTTGCTCCAGCACACGCCAAAAAGCAAATTCCAAGTGTAAAATCAAAAGTACGCACATGATCATCTGAGCCGTTGTTTTAAATTTCCCCCAGTAGCTTGCCGCAATTACTACGCCGTTATCCGATGCAATCAGACGAAAGCCGCTGATGATAAATTCCCGGCTGATGATTACGATAATGATCCAGGCTGGAATCAGCCCTAACCCGACAAAGCAAATCAATGCTGCGCAGACCAAAAGCTTATCTGCCAAGGGATCCATAAATTTCCCAAAATTCGTCACTAAATGGTATTTTCTGGCAAGGTATCCATCCAGGGCATCGGAAAGAGATGCCACGATAAACACTGCCGCCGCCAGATACGTATGCCCCGGTATCGTATCGACTAACAAAAATATGACGAAAAACGGAATCATACATGCCCGGAACAACGTAATTTTATTGGGAAGATTCATAGTCTGCCGCCTCCTTCCGGTTTTGTGGTTTCTTCTATCAGCTCTCCGTATAAATCATACTCACTGGCTCCAATCACCCGGACGACTACCGAATCACCGGACATCAGCGCACGGCGCGAGCGAACGAACAAATAGCCGTCGATTTCCGGCGCGTCCAGATAACTTCTGCCGACATAGAGATCGCCTTCCTCTTCACAAAGCCGTTCTACTTCCTCCGGAGTTCCTTCCTGCTGTTCCTCCGGTATCAGCCCTTCGATCAAAATCTGGTATTCTTCCCCTATCCGCTCCTCTGCCTGCATAGCAGTAATCTCCTGTTGAAGCGCCATAATCTTATCCCGACGCTCCTCTTTTATCTCCTCCGGCACCTGATTGCCCAGACTGGCAGCCGGCGTCCCTTCCTCTAAGGAATAAGGAAATACCCCTAAATGTTCAAATTCCATTTCATCTACAAAGTGAAACAGCTCTGCGAATTCTTCCTCGGTTTCTCCCGGAAAACCGGTAATCAAGGTAGTACGCAAGACAATATCCGGGATTTCACTCCGCAGCCGTCTGATCCGATCCGCCAGCTCTTGTTTGGTCGTTTTCCGTCCCATCCGTTTTAACACGGCATCAGAAGCATGTTGAATCGGGATATCCAGATAATGACAGACTTTTTCCTCTTCTTTTATCACCTGAATCAGTTCGTCCGTGATTTCCTCCGGATAGCAATACAACACCCGTATCCAGGTAAGCTCCGGAATCTGGCATAGTTTACGTAACAAATCCGGCAGACACTTCTTTCCGTATAAATCCACGCCGTATAACGTCGTTTCCTGCGCTACTATCAGAAGCTCCTTGACTCCTTCTTTTGCCAGATACTCTGCCTCCTGGATCAGACGCTCCATCGGAATACTCCGATATGGTCCTCTGACAGAAGGAATCACACAATACGTACAGTGTTTATCACACCCTTCTGCAATCTTTAGATAAGAAGAAAAGCCGATACCGGATCGCCGCCTTTTTCCCTGATTGTCCGGCAAATGCTCTAACGGTTCAAAATATCGTCCCCGGCGTCCGTTTGCCACATCTTCGACCGCCTCCGCGATATGCTCCCAGGAAGCCGTCCCTACCAAAACATCTACCTCCGGCAGCTCTTCTTCGATTTCTTTTTGATAACGCTCCGCCAGGCAGCCTGCCACTATAATCCCCTGCAGCCTGCCGGTTTCCTTTCGTTCCGCCAGCTCCAAAATCGTCTGGATGCTTTCTTCTTTGGCATCATGGATAAAACAACACGTATTGATCACTACAACCTCTGCTTCTTCTTCCTGGTTGGTGATCTCATGACCTTGCCGAGTCAGCAACGCCAACATAGCCTCGCTGTCGGCTAGGTTTTTGTCACAGCCCAACGATACAAATAATACTTTCACAATCTTAACCTCTTTTCACCCATTTGACCGGATATTTACGGACAAAGGTCTTTTTTAAGAAACGGCGGATAACATAAACATCCCGGCGCTTTTTGAGGGAACGTAGTTGATACTCCAGGTTTTTTGCCACCTTTTTCATAGCCTTGCTGTGATCGATCAAGGCAGTGATATTTCCGTTCTCAACGATCAGTTCAATCACCAGATCATAGTGATAACAAGCCGGAGGTTCCTCGGAAAGCGGAATAGCGTTCAGATCTCTGGCGGCTACCAGACCGCCGCTGTAGAGGCAGTCCTCATACTGGCAGGAACCGTCTGCCTGACGGCTTTCCCATCTTAGTTTCCGATCCTCGATTACATAACAGCCATTCGCCTCTGCTTCCTCGGACTCCTCTTTTGGCGATGGGTTTTCTACTGCTAATATCTGATACTCCTGATTTCGTACCCAAATGGTTTCCTCTTGCTTCATCGCTGCTCCCTCTTATCTTACTTTCTGCGGTTATAATTGATAAGACATCCCTTTTGAATGATAGTACGCTCCTCTTCGGTCATCTCGCCTAGCCCTAAAAGGATTGTATAAGCTTCTCCCTCTGCCGGGATTACCAAAGCTTCTAGCTCCTGCTTTCCCTCTGCTACCGTACTGCAAACGCCACGTACAAACAAATAATCGCCTTTATGGAACGGAATCTCCTCTTTATAGAGGAACGGCAACATTCCCCAGTTGATGAGGTTGGAACGATAACGCTTGGTCGCATATTCCATAGCAATATTTGCCAGCCCGCCTAATACCCGCTGACAGCTAGCCGCCTGTTCTCTGGCAGAACCATCCCCTGGTTTTACGGCATAAATGGCGCTGCCAATCTCGGTTTCCTCTGGTGTTACCTCTGGATAGACTTTTTTGATTTTATCAAATACTTCCTGATACACCGTTCCTTGGATAGAAACTCCTGCTTTCCGCTTTTCTTCCTGTGTCCGAACCGCTTTGGCTTCTCCTACGTATGCCGGATCTTTTCTGGAAAGCGTAAATTCTGCCAGTCCTAACGGATTAGAACGATACGAAGAGGTTTCTCCCGATGGAATCAGTTCGTCCGTCGTCGTCACCGGATCGTGGATTTCCGAAACAACTTTTAATAAAATATCCTCCGTCAGCTCTCCTAATTCCGGCCACGGTACAATATTCGGACCAAATTTTACCGGAACAGAAGGGTCTGCTTTTCCTACGCCATTGTATACCCGATTAGCATAAATACTGCTGTCAAACCGATAAGCCGGCGTATGGTAAACAACATCCAGTTCCGTCGCCGCCGTCAAATATCCCTGATTTGCTGCCGTCGCCGCAATCGACCTGGCATCCATCAAAGCTACGGAAGCAATTTGCCCGTTGGTCAGCTTGCTTCCTTCCCGGTTCGGAAAATTTCTGGTCGAATGGCGGATGCTAAGACCGTTGTTGGCTGGCACGTCTCCCGCCCCAAAACATGGTCCGCAAAAAGCAGTCCGTATCGTCGCTCCCGTTGCCATCAGATCTGCGATCCTTCCATTCCGTACCAGTTCCAAATAGATCGGCTGGCTCGCCGGATACACGCTAAGAGAGAACTCGTCCGCTCCAATCGAATGACCCCGTAAAATATCCGCCGCCGCGCAGAGATTTTCATATCCGCCGCCTCCACATCCGGCGATGACCCCTTGTTCCACGTATAGTTTTCCGTTTTTGATTTTATCGGTCAAACAATACGGCACTTTCCCTTCCAGGCTGATTTCCGCCTTTTTTTCTACCTCACGTAAAATATCTCCCGGATTAGCCTGAAGTTCGGCAATTGTATAAACATTGCTTGGATGGAATGGCATTGCGATCATCGGTTCTACTTTCGACAAATCTACCGTGACACAGCCGTCATAATAAGCGCCGTCCGCCGGATGCAGCTCTTTAAACTCCTCGCTTCTTTCATGGATTTGATAAAACTTTCGTACCGCCTCATCCGTTTCCCAAATCGAAGATAAACAGGTCGTCTCGGTGGTCATTACATCAATCCCAATCCGGTAATCCACACTGAGGTTCCCGATGCCTTCTCCGACAAACTCCATGATTTTATTGTTGACATATCCCTTTTCAAACACTGCTCCGATGATGGCTAATGCTACGTCCTGAGGGCCCACGCCAGGATGCGGCTTTCCGGTCAGATGGACGGCAATCACTTCCGGGCAATTGATATCATAAGT
>CAJUFW010000038.1:12298-22104 GCA_910585655.1 uncultured Lachnospiraceae bacterium | reverse complement strand
CACGACGCTCTTCCGATCTTCAGGATATGGATCAGATTATGAGTCATCCGGAGAAATTCGGGATGAGTAAGCAGGAGTTAGAGATGTTGGTTGCTCCATATCGGGCTTATCGGGACGCAGTGCTGCCAGGGCTTTTAAAGCTTTTACAGGAAAATAAGGCGCTACGTATTTATTGGGATAAGGAGGATAAGTACCTTTGCTATGCTGTTTTTCATGGGGCGACCATTTTATTTGAAGATAAGAAGCGTCCCGGGAAAGTAGTCAAATGGGGGACGAAGGAAAAAAGGGAGGAGGAACAGCTACGCAGAACAAGTAAGCTGATTGGCTGGGTATTAAATTTCCTTTTATCAGAAGGGGGAAATCTTCAGGCGGGAGAAGAGAATACGGCAACAATTCCAAAAAGAATTAATTCGGTTCGGGAGCTGACGGAACTTTTGGAAAGACTTAGTGTGTCGATGGATTGGAAATACCGTCTGGTGTATTTGTATCTGAATCAGGAGGAGTTTTACCGGGAGTTTCAGAAAACGGCAGAAAAGATGGCGGATCTGTTAAAAAAGTATTTTGATTTGATAAAAGATTTGTATGAGGAGATGAGGCAGAGGACGGAGGGAGAAGGGCTGCAGAGACTAATCGGAGAGGGAAATTCCGGTCTGAAACTTTCGTTAGAGGAACTAAAGGAGCTTTCGGTGCATTTGTCTGTCTTCCGTTACAATGGAATTTCTTATCATGATTGGGGAGATTGGGAGGGAGAGGAAAACCGGCAAGTTTTTATGATGGAAGTCGGAATGTTTGTTCAAAAGCTAGTGTCCGGTCAAGCGGAAAAGGGGCTGCTTTCTATGACTGAGATACAAGCCGTTTGTAAGGCTTTGGGGGATGGGAGCCGTTGCCGGATTTTAGAGTTGGCACTACAAAAGGGAAAAATGTATTTGCAGGAGTTATCAAAAGAAATCGGCTTGACTCCGGCTACTGTTTCCCATCATATTTCTGTCCTAATGGAAGCAAATTTGCTGCAGATGGAGGTGAGAGAGACAGAAAAAAAGATCATTCATTATACGGTGAATCAACGACAGTTAGCGCAAATCGCAGATACGTTCCGACAGATGGCAGAAGAGGTGTAACAGCGACAAAAAAGGAGAAAATCAAAAAGGAAGTGGAAGGATGAAAGAAAAAAAATACCCGTTGGGGGAGACATTAAAGAGGATGCTTCACAATGCCTGGAGGGAAAACAAGGGATTGTTTGGGAAGTCGTTTTGCTATATGGTGATAGCAGGGATTTATCCGTTTTTTGCAGTGCTGTTGCCAAAGCTGCTGATTGGGGTGCTGGAACGTTCGGCAGGACAGACAGGTCAGGGAATATCAGGAGCAGAAATCGCGGCGTTGCAAATCGGGGGAATTGTGCTGGCTTATTTTTTAGCGGCTGGGCTATTTGCTTTTTTGCAGAAATTCATTCACGATCGGGACTATAATGCAGTGTCCATGCTGCGTCTGAATTGTCTGGCAGTGACGTTTGACCGTTTGATGACGATGGATTATAAATATCGGGAGGACGCCCATTTTTTAGACCAATATCAGATGGCGTTTACTGCCACCAGTACAAATGATAATGGTGTGGAAGGTATTTATCATAAGCTGTATGATCTGCCTGCTCAGGTACTTTCGATTCTTATTTTGGCAGTACTGGTAGGAATTGCGAATCCGCTGATTTTACTGGGGTTAGCAGGCAATATCTTAGTAGGGTTATGGGTACAGAACCGTGCCAATGCCTATCAGTATTCCAAACGGGAGGAGATGGGCAAGGCAGAACGACGTGGCTATTATTATTATAAGACGACCTATGATTTTTCCTTTGGAAAGGAAATCAGGCTGTTTGGCTTTGAAAAACGAGTGATTGATAATTATAACCTGGAGATTGGACGTTATGTGAATATTATCCGCTTGATTCAGAACCGGGCGTTTGTACTTGGCTTTTTGGCATTGGGCGCGGCACTTATCAGCGATCTTTTGACATATGGATGCCTGATTTATGGGGTTCTGCATGGATTGTCGATTGCGGATTTTTCCATGTATCTGTCGGCAGTGTTAAGCCTGGCGGCACTTCTGGCGCTATTTTCAGAAAGTATAGCCTTTATCCACAAGGAAGGGCAGTATGTCAGTGAATACTATCGGTTTTTGGACGCGGATTTGGGGATAACGGGCGGGAAAAAAGAAGCGCTTGTGGATACTTTGGAGATAGAATTTAAAAATGTGACGTTCCGGTATCCGGGGACAGAGAAAAATATTTTTGAAAATCTCAATTTTACGATACACAGCGGAGAAAAGCTGGCGATTGTCGGGATCAACGGAGCCGGGAAAAGTACCTTGGTGAAGCTGATGACCGGGTTGTTTGAACCGACGGAGGGGGAGATTTTAGTCAATGGAATTCCGCAAAAAGAATTTAACCGTCAGGAGTATTTTAAGATGTTTTCCGTTGTGTTCCAGGATATCGTACCCGTGGCATTTACCATTGGCGAAAACGTGGCATGTACTGCAAAAAATATCGATCAGGTAAGGCTTTGGGACTGTCTGGATCGTGTCGGGTTAGGAGAGAAAATCCGGGGCTTTGAGAAAGGAACGGATCAGATGCTCTTAAAGGTGATTGATGAAAACGGAACGCAGTTTTCCGGCGGAGAGGCGCAGAAGCTGATGATTGCGCGGGCGTTATATAAGGACGCCAATATGGTAATCTTAGATGAGCCGACAGCGGCATTGGACGCGTTGGCAGAGGCGGAAATTTATCAAAATTTTGACGAACTGGTTTCCGGGAAAACGGCTGTTTATATTTCTCATCGGCTTTCCAGTACAAAATTTTGCGATAAAATTGCCCTGTTTGACGGCAATGGGCTGGCGGAATATGGGAACCATGAGGAACTGATGGCAAAACAGGGAGCATATTACCATATGTTTACCGTACAGGGAAAATATTACCGGGAGGAGGCAAGCGCATGAGTCAGGAACGTAAGGCAACAAAGAAACAGGCTCGTACCTGGAAAAAGCTGAGGGAAATCTTTACTCTTGCATGGAGTATTTCCCCGATCTACATCATACTGGTGGCAGCGAACGCCCTAATCAGCGCAGCGCAGATTTTAGCAAACGTCATCTTGCCGAAATTTTTGATTGACGAGCTGACGGGCGGCAAGGAAACAAAGTGGCTGTTGGTTTGGGGGCTGGCGATAGTCGGCTGTAACTTATTTTTTGGCTTTTTGGCAAAGCTGATGAAGCGGACGATGGAGATTCAAAACCAATATATGAACGAAAAAATGAATCAGGCGCTGGGGATTAAGCTGATGCACGTCGATTATTCTCATCTGGAAAATCCCTATTATCTGGATCTAAAGGAACGTGCCGCTTTTGCCTGTACGAACCAGAACGCCGTCTACAACCTGATCGACGGGGCTTCCCTGGTGTTAAAGTCAGTAGTAACATTGGCAGGGCTACTTTCGGTCATGCTGACCTTGGGACCGGTACTGCTGATCATCAGTGCAGTAACAATTGGATTGATTTTGTTTCTGCTGTCCAGATTTTCAACTTATCAGGTATGGTTTTTTCAGCAGATCATTCCGGTCAACCGGAAGTATGGTTATTATTTAAACTTGGGTTATAATGACGATACACTGCAAAAAGACGCGCGCTTATATGGAATGTCACCAATGTTGTTGGAGCGGGTACTGGATTATACAAAGGAATTTATGGCAGAATTCAAGGTATTTTACCGGAAACGAGGAAAGATGATGGGACTGGTAGAAGCTCTCTCGATCCTTCATGCCGCTATTACTTATGGATATGTCAGCTTACGAGTGCTTGGAGTTGGTGGGGTGGGAGGAGTACCAGCAAAGCTGGGACTTGGTTCCTTTACCATGTACGTCAATGCTTCGATTCAGTTTACCACGGAATTTCGTACGCTGATCAACGATCTGATGCGGACAAAGCAGATGCTGGATTATTTAGAGCCATTTTTAGAGCTGATGGAGCTGCCGGAGGTTAGACAGAGTGGAACCGTACCGTTTTCCGGGGAAGTGGAAGAGATCTGTTTTGAGGGGCTTTCCTTTACGTATCCGGGGAGTGAGAAGGAGGTACTCTCTGATTTGAACTTTACGATTAAAAAGGGAGAGAAGATCTCGATCGTCGGGCTAAACGGCGCAGGAAAAACGACGTTGATTAAGCTTCTTTGCCGACTGTACCGTCCGACGACAGGTCGGATTCTGGTCAATGGCAGGGATATTCAGGAATATGAGTATGACAGCTATGTAGGAAGCCTGGCAGCGGTGTTTCAGGATTTTAAATTATTTGATTTTACCTTGCGGGAAAATATCACTTCTTTGGATAAAGGCGGCGAGGATACGAAACGAGTGGAGGAGATTGTCCGTGAGGTCGGACTGGCGGAAAAGCTGGCTGAATTGCCGAACGGACTGGATTCCCTCTATGGGAAAGCTTATGACGAGGAGGGAGTGGAGCTGTCCGGCGGGCAGAGTCAGAAGGTGGCGATTGCCAGAGCATTATATAAAGATGCCTCTCTTGTAATCCTGGATGAACCGACCTCTGCGCTCGATCCTTTGGCAGAGGCCGATATTTACCAGAATTTTAATCAAATGGTACAAAATAAAACTGCACTTTATATTTCTCACCGTATGTCTTCCAGTGTTTTTTGCGATCGGATTCTGGTGATTGACGGTGGACGTATTTCTGATTTTGACAGTCACGAAAACCTGATGAAAAAAGGCGACAGTCTGTATTGCAAGCTGTTTTTAGCGCAGGCTGAAAATTATCAGGAAGGCTAAGCGCCGATTTTTGTCATAATCGTTTTCCATTTGCCCGTCCGGTAGCGCAGGAACAAAAGCAGCAGCCGGGCGGCAATTTCTACCATCATTACGATATAGGTAGCATATAAATCCAGATGGAACGCGCGGATTGCCAAGACGGAAAAGAGAGTACGGATGCCCCAGTTGGTAATCGCGGTAATGTAAAAATTGATTGTGGTATCCCCGGCGCCGCGCAAAACACCGGAATAAATCCAGGCGGCTACCTGAATCGGCTGGATCAGAGCCATCAGACGCAGACAGGCGGCAGCCATGCTGATAACCGCCTGATCCGGGGTAAAGATACGGATCAGACCCTCGGAAAAGACATAGAGCCCGACGCCGGTAAAGCACATGACGATAACGCCCATTGTCATGGTAGTACGTACAAATTTTTCAGCCAGATGCGGCTTTTCGGCGCCAAGGGCTTGCCCGACTAAGGTTGTGATAGCCGTCTGAAAAGCGAACGCCGGCATATAAGAGAGCGATTCGGCTGCCAGGCTTAAGCTGTTGGCGGCGATGCTGACTGTACCCAGAGTAGCAATACTACTGGTGACGAAAATACCAGAGGAGGACATGAAGATACGTTCTAACATAGCCGGGAAGCTGATGCGGAAAATCTGTTTGGAAAGCATTTTATCCGGGATGATATCCGCTTTGCTCTGAAAGCTCATTCGATAAGGATTTTTACGACCAAAGGCAATACGAAAAGCCATCATTCCGGCAATCAACATACTAAATGCCGTAGCGGCGCCCGCACCGTTGACACCCCAGCCAGCACCCGGCATCGTAAAGGAAAATCCAAGCACGGAAATTACTCTGGTCGGGTAAATCAATAGGAAGTTGCCGATGACATTGATGACGTTCATAATCAGGTTCAGTTTCATCGGCGTTTTTGTATCGCCATAACCACGGAAAGCGGAATTTAGTACCATAGCTGCCAGACTGAAGAAACGTCCGAAGGCGACGATCAGGTTGTACTGCGTCGCCGTATCAAGGATATCTTCTCCTGCCCCCATCCAAAAAGGAATCATCCGCGAAAGGGAGGCTGTAAGAATGGTAATTGGCAGTCCTATGTAAAAAATAACCATCATCGCATGACGCATAAGCTTTTTTACCAGGTCAAAGTCTCCTGCTCCCGCCGCACGTGCCACCAGAGCCGTAATACCGACGCCCAGAGCCATGATAATTCCGTTTAAAAGGAAAATCGGGGAATTGCTGATGCTGATAGAAGCAGTTGCCTCCGCGCCCATAGAGCCAACCATCGCGGTATCGGCAAAGCTGACTAACGTAGTAAAAATCTGTTCGACAAAAACCGGCCATGCCAGCAGCAGAATGGTTTTGGTAACGCTGCGCGACTCGTCTGTCACATTGATTTGTTGTTGATTTGACGCCATATAAATCCTTCTCCTTTGCTTAAAATGGTAGAATCGCAGACCATCTTTCATTATAATACAAATGGAGGAGGATGTCCAGGTATCCAAAAAAGTACTTTAATATTTCCTACTTGACGAATGATTTTTACAGGCGTATGATAAGGCAGAAATTAATATTCGGGTATGGAGATAACATTCAGCCGCGAATAGAAAAGCAAAAGGAAAGAGGGAGTGAGTATGCAGTTATTGGTTTTGATTTTAAAGCATGTGGAACTGGTCAACGAACTGGTCAAGGAGCTGGCGGAAGCGGGGGTACATGGTGGAACGAGTATAGACGGCACCGGAATGGCCAGCACTTTGGCTAATATGGAAGATCTGCCGATGTTCGGGATTCTGCGGCGGGTACTTTCGGATGAAGAAAAGGAATTGAGTAAGATCTTGCTTTTTGTCATAAAGGACGAACAGGCGGCAGAAGCGAGAGCGGTTATCAAACGGGTAGCCGGGAATCTGAACAAACCAAATACCGGGATTTTATTTTCGCTTCCGATTACTTATGTAGAAGGGCTTGGTGATTAGGAATGGAGTGGAATACGCTAACTTATCTGGCTGTCTGCCTGTTTTTGTGTCTGATTGCAGGGAAAATCGTCAAACAGGTGAAGCTGCCGAATGTCACCGGATACATCATTATGGGGCTGTTAGCCGGTCCGTACTGCCTGAAAATCGTACCAAAGGATGTCGTAGAGGGGATGTCGCTGATTTCAGAAGTAGCTTTAGGTTTTATCGCCTTTTCGATTGGGGCAGAATTTAAATTGTCTTATTTGAAGAGAGTAGGAAAAGCGCCGATTATCATTGCCTTTACAGAAGCTTTGGGCGCAGTATTCGTCGTCGATCTGATCTTGGTTGTCACAGGCAATGATGTTCCGTTTTCTTTGTGTCTGGGAGCGATTGCAGCGGCGACGGCTCCGGCGGCTACCCTGATGGTCGTACGTCAGTATAAGGCAAAGGGACCGGTGACAGAAACACTTCTTCCGGTTGTGGCGATCGACGATGCAGTGGCGTTGATGGCGTTTGGTCTTTCGGTAGCGGTAGCGAAGGCGATAGAATCCCACGGGCAAGTCAATATTTTGAATACGATTTTAGATCCGGCAGTGGAAATTTTCGGCGCGCTGCTGTTTGGCGCGGTGTTAGGCGTTATCTTCCGTTTTCTGGTCAAATGGTATACCGGAAGAGGAAACCGTCTGGCAGTTACGATAGCAATGGTTTTTATCTGTGTAGGGATTTCGGATCTGGTAGGATTTTCTTCTTTGCTGGCATGTATGGCGATGAGCTGTATCCTGGTTAATACCAGCCAGGAAAGCGATATGATATTCAGTCAGCTGGATCGAATGACGCCGCCGGTTTTTATGTTGTTTTTCTTTATTTCCGGAGCGGAGCTGGATTTGACGATTCTGCCGCAGGTCGGTATCGTCGGCGTGCTGTATGTATTATTCCGTATAGCCGGGAAATGGTTAGGAGCATGGTTTGGCGGAAAGGTCAGCAAGGCGGCTCCGGTAGTACAGAAATATTTGGGTTATACGCTGATTCCGCAGGCAGGTGTGGCGATCGGACTGGCAAGCGTCGCTATGGCGGCGGTTCCTCATCACGGCGCTAAAATCCGCGCGATTATTTTATGCGGAACGATTGTCTATGAGCTGATCGGACCGGTGGTGACGAAACTGGCATTGCGGAAAGCAGGAGAGATATCATAAATGAAACCAGAGGATAGAATACAATACGCAAAACGTGCGTTAGATGGAATTGCGCTAGGCGATTGCTTTGGGCAGAGTTTTTTCATACCGGATGAAGCGGCTTGTCAAAGGATAAAAAACAGAGGGATTTTAGAGGAACCCTGGCACTTTACAGATGATACTGTGATGGCGATTGGAATTTACCGTATTTTAGAAAAGTATGGAACTATCAATCAGGATGAGTTGGCAAGAGTTTTTGCAAAGAATTATACGTTGGATTGGCACCGGGGATATGGAGGAACCGCTCATTCCATTTTGCGTAGCATTGGGGAAGGACAGCATTGGCAGGAGGTCGCTCTGGGAGCCTTTGACGGGATGGGTTCCATGGGAAACGGCGGCGCAATGCGTGTTGCACCAATAGGTGCGTATTTTGCCGATGATTTGGATAAGGTTCTATACTATGCCAAGGCATCGGCTGAAGTTACGCATGCACATATAGAGGGAATCGTGGGCGCAATGGCGGTTGCGGTGGCATCGGCGTTGCTTTTAAAGAAAAAGCTCGGCGGTTATTTCGGAGAGGGAGAAGCTTTTTTGCAGGATGTGGCAGAACGGTTGCCAGAGAGTGATACTAAATATAAGATACTGTCTGCGGCTTCTATTAAAAAAGAAAGCAGAATGGATTTTGTCGTTTCTGCGCTGGGAAACGGAATCAGGCTAACAGCGCAGGATACGGTTCCGCTTTGCCTTTGGTGCGCTGCCTATTTCTATACTTCGATAGAAGAAGCATTGTGGACGGCAGTTTCTGCCTTGGGAGATCGGGATACCATATGCGCCATTGTAGGAGGAATGGTTTCTCTTTTTGCGGACGAGATTCCGCAACAGTGGTTAAGCTATATGGAAGCTCCGGAAAATTCCATCTTTTTTGAGTACGATATCTAACGCTCTTTAAAAGCTTTACTGGGCTTCTTTGCTGTAAGAAAACAGGGGGAAGTTTGGGTGTGGAATTTTATAAAAATAGAAGGTTTTGTAAAGTCGCGTATGAAATATTGGGAACTGGCGTTGATTCTTTTACAGGGAACATGGGGGATTGTGCAGAACCTGGCAGTTTGCAGGCGGTATCGGCGGAAAAAGGGAGTTTCGTATTATTCCTTTTATACAGAACGCTTTGCGAACTGGCTGGGGGAGCTGGTGACGGGGGAGGAGGCGGTTCGGTAAAAGTCGCTCTTTTTTGGTATCTTATTGTAATACCGAAGAGATAGGGGTATAATAAAATCAGAAGTTGCAAAAGCCTGAAGGGAGGAAGATGCAATGGGAAGTTATTTAAATCCTGGCAACAGCGGGTTTGCTCAGATCAGGAACGATCTTTATGTGGATAAATCAGGACTGATCACCTTAATCAATCAGACGATTGATACTCCAAGGCATCTAACTTGTATCAGCAGACCGCGCCGCTTTGGGAAATCGTTTGCAGCGCAGATGCTGTGCGCCTATTACGACAAAACCTGTGATTCGTCAGAGCTTTTTTCCGATCTGATAATTGCCGGCGACAGGCAGTACCGGAAGCATTTGAATCAATATGATGTAATTTATCTGGATATGACAGGGGTGATTGGAGAAACTGTTATGGAAGATATCGTATCCTATATTCAGAGAAATATTGTGCGGGAACTGGTAGAACAATATTCAGAGCTGAAGGTAGTGGAGGGGTTCGTAGCGACGTTAGCCAACGCGGCAAAATTGGTTGGGAATAAATTTATCATGATTATTGATGAGTGGGATGCGCCTATCAGAGAAGCGAAGGGGCGGTCTGGCTTACAACAGAAATACTTAGAGAGATCGGAAGAGCGTCGTGTAGGGAAAGAGTGTGTCAG
>CAJUFW010000038.1:6476-12288 GCA_910585655.1 uncultured Lachnospiraceae bacterium | reverse complement strand
GCTCTCTGTTTAAGAACAGCGGGATGACAAGTAAAATATTTGCAGCAGCTTATATGACAGGAATCTTGCCGATTAAAAAAGATGGTTCCCAGTCCGCTATTTCAGATTTTTCGGAATATTCTATGATAAAACCTCGGCAGTTTGAGGAATACGTAGGCTTTACAGAAAAGGAAGTTAAAAGGCTTTGCAGAGAGTATGACAGTGATTTTAATAAGATGAAACAGTGGTATGACGGATATTCTTTTCGGGATTTACCATCTGTTTATAATCCAAATTCAGTTATAAAGGCAATTCGCAATAGTGATTTTGACTCTTATTGGACACAAACCTCTGCGGCAGAAAGTCTGATGGGGTATATCAGTCTTGACTTTGACGGATTAGGGAGAACGGTTTCAGAACTGATTGGTGGTGTGGGGAAAAAGGTGGATACAAAAGGGTTTGCAAATGATTTGGAAACCTTTCGGGACAGGGATGATGTGCTGACTTTGCTGATTCATCTAGGATATTTGACATATGATGAAACAACGCAGATGGTTCATATCCCAAACGAGGAAATCCGCCAGGAGTTTACTAGGGCTATCCGACGGGTGAAGCGGGATGATACCATTAGACGGGTACGGGAAAGTGAACAGCTTATGGAAGATACGATCCATGGGAGAGAAGAGGCTGTAGCAAGGCAGATAGAAAAGATTCATGAAGAGGAATCTCCGTTATATTATCACAACGAACAAGCTTTGCGGAGCGTGATCAAACGGGCTTATTTCAGTTATGGAAATGAATATGTGATGTTTGAGGAATTGCCAGCAGGCGCAGGCTATGCAGATATCGTATATTTGCCAAAAAAGGATTCCATATTGCCGATTCTGGTGATTGAATTAAAATGGAATCAGTCAGCAGAAGGAGCGATCAGACAGATTCGTGATAGACGATATCCAGAGATATTTCAGGAATATGGGAGTGAAATTCTTTTGGTAGGGATTAGCTATGATAAAGAGGCTGTGGCTGGGAAAAGAAAGCATCATTGCAGGATAGAAAACTATCAATATCAAGCAGGCGGCATATGACCGATATATGAACCGATAAGCATTTCGGCAGTTCGTACCCCTGGGAAAGTGATTTCCCAGGGGTATTTGTTGTATGATAGGAAAGTTTTCAGATGAAAAATAATCAAAAAACTCTTGCAATATACCCGTAGGGGGTATATAATAGGGACAGAAAAGTGAAATACTAGGAAGCAGATAAGGAGGCTGTCAAATGCCGGAACAAGAATCGAAACAGTCAAACAGCGAAAAAATAATCAGGCGCCCGGATTGCGGGCAGGAACAGGACTGTGAAAAACCGCAGGAAGAGTGCCTTTGCTGCACTCATCGGAAAAAAGAGCGTTCAGAGCAGGAATATAAGGATTTGATTCATCGTCTGAACCGAATCGAGGGGCAGATCCGTGGGATTCGAGGGATGATAGAAAGAGGGGCGTATTGTCCGGATATTCTGGTACAGTCTGCCGCAGCAGGCGCCGCTCTAAACAGTTTTAACCGGGTGCTGCTGGCAAATCATATCAAAAGCTGTGTTATTCAGGACATCAAAGACGGAAAAGAAGAGACGATAGAGGAGCTGCTGGCAACGTTGCAGAAGCTGATGAAATAAAGGTTTAAAAGGGGTTTTATAAAATGGGTACAATAGGATACGAGGAGGGAGCAAAATGGAGCAATATACCGTAACGGGGATGAGCTGCGCTGCCTGCAGCGCCAGAGTGGAAAAGGCAGTCAGCAAGCTGCCAGGCGTGGAGTCCTGTTCCGTCAGCTTGCTGACCAATTCCATGGGTGTGGAAGGAACCGTCTCTCCACAGGAGGTCATTCATGCAGTGCAGGAGGCGGGATATGGTGCAGAGAAGAGAGTACGCGGAGGCGGGTCAACCAGTACGGCAGGAGGACATGCCGGGGCAGGAACTGACGCTGGAGCTGGCGGGAGAGCTGGTTTTGCCGGAGAGGAACTTCTGGCGGACCATGAAACTCCGCTGTTAAAAAAGCGTTTGATTGCATCGCTGGGCTTTTTGATTGTATTGATGTATTTTTCCATGGGAGCGATGATGTGGGGCTGGTGGCAGCCGGACTGGCTGGCGCATAACCATGTGGCGATGGGACTGTTACAGCTTTTGCTGACGGCGATAGTGTTGATAATCAACCAGAAGTTTTTTATCAGCGGCTATAAAAGCCTGTGGCATAAGGCACCGAATATGGATACGCTGGTAGCATTAGGAGCTACAGCGGCGTTTGTCTACAGTACTTATGCTCTGTTTGCGATGACGGATGCACAGGTGCGGGGTGACATGGACGGCGTGATGGCTTATATGCACGAGTTTTATTTTGAGTCGGCAGCGATGATTGTGACACTGATTACCGTAGGGAAAATGTTAGAGGCTCGTTCAAAGGGAAAGACAACCGATGCTCTGAAAAGCCTGATGAAGCTGGCTCCGAAAACTGCGACACTTCTTGTAGATGGCATAGAGCAGGAGGTATCGGTAGAGCAGGTAAAAAAAGGAGATATTTTTGTAGTCCGCCCAGGGGAAAATATCCCGGTGGACGGAATTGTATTAGAAGGAAGCAGCGCGGTCAACGAATCGGCGTTGACCGGAGAGAGTATCCCGGTGGATAAGGCAGAGGGAGATATGGTTTCCGCGGCGACAGTGAACCAGTCCGGGTTTTTGCGCTGCGAGGCGTCCAGGGTCGGAGAGGATACTACGCTTTCCCAGATTATACAGATGGTCAGCGACGCGGCAGCGACAAAAGCTCCGATTGCCAAGGTAGCAGACCGGGTGTCTGGGGTATTTGTCCCAGCGGTGATTGCTGTGGCTTTTGTAACGATTGTCGTTTGGCTACTGGCTGGAGAAAGTATTGGGTTTGCTCTGGCGAGGGGGATTTCTGTACTGGTGATTAGCTGCCCGTGCGCGCTTGGATTGGCTACTCCGGTGGCGATTATGGTAGGAAACGGGCTGGGAGCGAAAAACGGTATTATGTTTAAAACGGCGGTTTCTTTGGAGGAAACCGGGAAGACCGGAATTGTCGTATTGGATAAAACCGGAACGATTACCAATGGAACGCCGAAAGTGACAGATGTGCTTCCGGCGGAGGGGGTTTCAGAACAGGAATTGCTTTCTCTGGCATATTCACTGGAAAAATGGAGCGAGCATCCGCTGGCTGGGGCGGTTTTAGAATATGGTAGGGAACAAGGAGCTACGGAGTTAGAGGTAAGTGACTTTACGGCTTTGCCAGGCAACGGTTTGACGGCTCGTTTGAAGGGAGAGGTTCTCTCTGGCGGGAATGCGCTCTTTATCGGAGGTCGGGCAGCGATTCCGGAAACGATGCGCCGTCGTTCGGAGGAACTTGCAGGAGAAGGGAAAACGCCGTTGTTTTTTGCCAAAGGAGAAAAACTGATTGGAATTATTGCGGTAGCAGATGTGATGAAAGAGGACAGTCCACAGGCGATTAAGGAATTGCAGCATATGGGAATTCGTGTCGTTATGCTGACAGGCGATAATGAACGAACCGCGCAGGCAATCGGTCGCCAGGCAGGTGTAGATGAAGTGATTGCAGGCGTACTTCCAGATGGCAAAGAAGCCGTTATCCGGCAGTTAAAAGAGCAGGTACGACAGGGGCTATCGGCAGAGAATACTTCCGGGTATGCGAAGGATAGGAGAGATTCCGGAAATTATGTACGTGTAGCAATGGTCGGAGATGGGATTAACGACGCTCCGGCATTGACAAGGGCGGATATTGGGATTGCAATTGGCGCGGGGACGGATATCGCAATCGACGCGGCGGATATTGTACTGATGAAAAGCAGATTGAGCGACGTTCCGGCGGCGATTCGGTTAAGTCGGGCGACTTTGACGAATATCCATGAAAACTTATTTTGGGCGTTCTTTTATAACGTGATTGGAATTCCGCTGGCGGCAGGGTTATGGATACCGATATTTGGCTGGCAGTTAAACCCGATGTTTGGGGCTGCAGCCATGAGTTTATCCAGTTTTTGTGTTGTTACCAATGCGTTGCGCCTGAATCTGGTACGAATTCACGATGGGAGAAAAGATAAAAAGCGTAAAGGGATAGTGATACCAAGGCTTGAGGTAGAAGCAGGAACAAAGGCTGTAGTGCCGGAAGATTCTTCTGGGAAAACCCCAAAGGAACAACAACCGGCTGCAGATAAATCAAGAGAAAACATGAATATGGAGGAAAATGAGATGGAAAAGACATTAAAAATTGAAGGTATGATGTGCGGGCATTGTGAAGCGCGGGTAAAGAAGGCGCTGGAAGCTTTGCCGGAGGTAGCAGAGGCAGAGGTTAGCCATGAGGCTGGAACAGCGGTTGTTACTTTGAACAGCGAGGTAGAAAACACCGTGTTGCAGAAAGCAGTAGAAGATCAGGATTATAAGGTTCTGGGAATTCAGTAGAAGCCGGTATGGATAAGCGGACGGGGCAGGTGTTTCAAAATGCCTGCCCTTTATCGGAAGCGCTGTCTATATAGAATAGGAAAATGCCCGGATAACAGGTCAGACAGTTGGGAAAGGAAGGACAGCAATGCAGACGGAGCGGTTTTATAAAAATATGGTGGATCAGGTTAAAGAACTTCAGATCAAGCTGGGGTATACCAGAGAAACGGTACGGCTGTATTATCCGAGTTCTTCGTTAAATGCGTTATTGGGAACCGACTTTGCAGATGATACGGCAGGACATGAAGCCCTATTAAAAATAATCAGGCAAATGCTGATGATAGTAGGAAGCGATACAAAATATAGCAGGTTTGCAGGAATGAGCGTATCACTGCGGGGAGATCGATTTGAAGTCACAATCCCACCAGAAGGAGCAGAATATATTCATCAGCAGGAAAAGGCTTCTTCGTTTTTACAGGATTTGATAGCATTGTTTCAAAATAACCATCGTAGCAGCTTAGAGGAAATTTGCCAGGTTTTTGACAGAGCGGCTCCAGACGGTTATATTTGTGAAAAGATGCCGGAGGGAGCAGACTTTGATTATGTGATTTATTTTAAGGATGTTTCCGTAGACGAGTATTACTATTGTGTGAAAATGGAAATGGGACATACGATTTACCATCGGTTTATGCAGGAGGATTACCAGGCGCTAAATGTAAGCACAGATTTTAAAGGAAGAGTGAGGAGATAATGGAGGCATATTGTAGACAGAATAAAAAAGCTTGGGAGTATAATGCGTATGAATTTTGGATAAAAAGTGTAGGCATTCCGGAGGAGCGGGCGAAAAAAATTCTTGAGAATCCGGTTGGAGAGTTAAAGAAGTATGCCGCCTATTTTGATTCTTACAAGGGAGTTCGGGTGGCTAATATTTGTGGCTCCTGTGGAAAAAAAGCAGTGCCGTTGGCGGTTTTAGGGGCAGAGGTAACAGTTTTTGATATTTCAGAGGAAAATCGAAGATATGCAAAGGAGCTGGCAGAAGCAGCACAGGTGGAGATACAGTACATAGTCGGCGACGTACTGGAGATAGACCAGGAAACCTATCAGGGGTATTTTGATGTGGTGTTTATGGAAGGCGGGATTCTGCATTATTTTCATGAGATTGAAGAATTTATGCAAAGAATGAATCTTTTGCTCAAACCAGGTGGAAAATTGATTTGCAGCGACTTTCATCCGTTTACAAAGATTGCAGATATTTTACAGTTTGGAATTTCACCCCAGAAAACAGATTCGTTCCAGGAAGATAAGGTCTTATCGGACTATTTCTCAACAGAAATTTTTGAGGGTGAAATGGCACATGCCCGTTTTTTTGAAGAAGAAATCCGGAAG
>CAJUFW010000038.1:5791-6466 GCA_910585655.1 uncultured Lachnospiraceae bacterium | reverse complement strand
TACTGACACACTCTTTCCCTACACGAGCTCTTCCGATCTAAGCAGATGCCAAAATGCAGCTACCGAAAATATACGATTAGTGAAATCCTTAATGCAGTGATAGAAAAAGGATTTGTGATAAAACGGTTCGACGAACACCCGGCGTGGACGGACAGCCGCTTGCCGGGAGAATTTACTGTAGTGGCATTTAAAGAGTAAAAGCTTGTTCGTTTGAACAGGAATATCCTCTTTTGTACTTTTTAGAAACAGCAATCAAATGGCTTCAGGCTGTTTTCCGCTCTAGTTGCTCAACACGGTTTTGTAAATCATTTATCATTCGTAGTAAAAGAGCCGTATTGTCATTTTCAAGCTTTGTGATACGATAATATTGTTTCAGCTCCTCTAAATTAGCTTGGAGCTGATCGATCCTCTGATCGGTGAGAACCCGGATTCGCTCCATCTCACCTAATACCAAGTTTTCGGATTGGGCAAAACGGATGTCCAGCTTGTCGTCCATGGTTTTTTCAAACTGAGCAAAGCGGATATCCAGTTTGTCGTCCATGGTTTTCTCAAACTGGTCAAAGCGGGCGTCCATCTTGTCGTCCATGGTTTTCTCAAACTGAGCAAAGCGGGTATCCAGTTTGTCGTCCATGGTTTTTTCAAACTGAGCAAAGCGGATATCCAGTTTGTCGTCCA
>CAJUFW010000038.1:0-5691 GCA_910585655.1 uncultured Lachnospiraceae bacterium | reverse complement strand
TGGTTTTCTCAAACTGGTCAAAGCGAGTGTCCAAGCTTTCGTTAAGTATTTCTTTTAGTAATACAATATCTTGTTTGTCTAACATAGTTCCTCCTTTCTGATTGAATAGGAAACCAGCGCTTGATTTCTTTGTAGATATAATATACGACATCATTTTACCTTTGTCAACAAAAAATTACTTAATTTGTAAAAATATCTGGTAATAATCACAAATAAAATTGGTATAGAGCAGTTAATGATGTTAATATTGTACGATGCTTCCTGTTGGGTTAGCGTATATAGAAGCAGAAACTGGCTGAACGCTTTTTTCTGTCAACATTATATCATGTTGTTTTTCTTAGCGCAATCTTTTGTTAGTACAATCTTAAAGGGAATAGGAGAAGGGTACGAGATAGGAAAAGAAGCATAGTAATTATCGGATAGGAGTGTGCTGAAATATAAAGAAAATTTTAATATTGCACTTCTGTCCGAAACCCGATAAAGTAGAAGTATAAAGTATACCAGAGTCATAGAAGCGTCTGATAGAATCAGAATGCGTCTGGCGGCTTTAGAGAAATGGAGGATGGTTATGCAACAGACAGAACGATGGACGATAGAACAGTGGAGAACGGTGGATATTCCGGTAAAAAGTAGTAAGGAATACCGGAACCCGTTTGAGGATGTGGATGTATTTGGGGAATTTAGCGGACCAGAGGGGCAGAAGCTAAAGCTTTTGGCATTTTGGGATGGAGACGGCACTTGGATCATTCGTTTTGCGCCGACGGCGCAGGGTGAGTGGAGCTATGAGATTAGCAGCACTGATCCGGAAAATGCGGATTTCCAAGGAAGTGGCAGTGTGTCATGTGTGCCGTATACCGGCGAACTGGCAATGTACCAGCATGGATTTTTAAAGGTTTCGGAGGATAGGACTTATTTGGAACATGCTGATGGGACCCCGTTTTTCTGGCTGGGCGATACGCACTGGACGTTTGTGACGGAAGAGCGTTGGGACGAGTCGAACTGCCCGAAATATGAAAGTCAGTTCCGTGCCTGTGTGGACAAGCGTGTGGCGCAGAAATTTACGGTTTATCAAAGTAATTTCCGGGATGGTGAGGGACGCGGTATTTTCGGACGGGATATCGATCTGATGCAAAAGACGGAACAGGGATTTTTGCCAAACCTGGAGGAATTCCATAACAATGTGGATAAAAAGATGAAATATCTGGCGGATTGTGGATTGCTGAACGCAGTTGGCTATGCCTGGGGCTATGATATGGAAAAGAACGGTCTGGAGCGTTACAAGAAATTTGCGAAATATACGGCTGCCCGGTATGGAGCTTATCCGGTAGTCTGGACGTTGGCAGGCGAATTGCCAGGGTATGGCGGCAATCTGGAGGAAACGACCCGCCTTTGGGGGGAGGTAGCTGTGGAATGTGAGCGTTGGAATGCCTATGAAAACCTGCAGTCGGTGCATTTGGCATGCAGCAGACCATTCCCGCAGATTTACCAGGATGAGCCATGGTTTGACTTTGCTATGAGCCAGGCAGGACATGGTGACTTTGATATGGGTCAGGTGATGTACCGGCAGTTCCGCGAGATGTATCAGGGACATCCGATTTTGGAAAGTGAAGCAACGTATGAGGGAGCTACATCTAACGAGTATTCTTCCCGTATTATTCCGGCTTCTATGATGCGTCGTCTGGCTTATCTGATTATGCAGAGCGGCGGATGCGGCTATACGTATGGCTGCAATGGTGTTTGGGAATTGCAATGGGAAGCCGGCGTTGGTGGAATCGGTTGGGGAGATATGGCATGGTGGGATGGTTTGGAACTGCCGGGAGCCGATCAACTGACGATTTTCCGTGATTTTTATGAGTCGGTAGACTGGAGTAAGTTAAAACCGCTGACAGACGAGCAGGCGGAAACAAAGTCTTTCTTTATGAAAGCCAGCAACCGGACGCAGATTTTCTTTACCGGGGACGCTAATATGAGGACGGTAGTCGGCTATATGACAGAAACTTCCATGAGAAGCTTTACTCTGCGTGGGCTGACAGCTACCGAATATAAGGCGTATTGGGTAGATCCGGAAACCGGGGAGAGGATGGACTATGCAGACGTTATCCGCCCGGAGAACGGCGAGTGGAGCTATGACGGCAGGGATCGCTTTGCGAATCGAAAAGACAGGCTGTTTGTCATGCAGGCGGTATAAAAGTTGTGTAATAGAAGTGAAGGGATTTTGCCGAGCCAGATTAAAAAGCAGAGTCGTAGAGGACAAAATAATAAATAGTAGGGCAGAATAGATAGGATAAGACAAAATATAGAAGAAAGAGGGACGCTGGTATACAACGGCAGCTCTCTTTCTTTCGTTTATAAAGAAAAAAATAATTTTTATATTCCGTCAACTTTTTTGATTTCTGATGCGTCTAATAGAATAAGGAACAAGTTTTGATATGGTATATTGGATAGGATTAAGTATAACAACCGATAAGTAGAAGTACAATATGCGGTAGATACAAGAAACGATAGAGGAAAGAAACCATACAGGCAGAAAATTTTATATGTAAGAGACGCCGGTTAGGAGACAAAAATATTACAGGAGGATGAATGGTATGGGGTATAAAAGAGATATGAATATAGGAAGAGCATCATCAAGTGTCGCATATCGAAGAAGACGTAGAAGAAGGCAGCGCAGGAGAGCGCGTTTCATTAGAACTGCTATCATTGCTTCTCTGTCTGCAGCTACGATCATTTTGTTTGGCAAAGAAGTTTTGGCGCATTCTTGGAAAAATATAGACAATGCCTCAAGGGAAGAGCCTGTTTCCTGGCAATCACTTCTTTCGATAGCCGATATCAGGGAAGCGGATTTGGATATCGTGTGCGATGGATTAGGGGATTTTGTTATACCGTTAAAATCTTCCAAAGGAGTTTCGGATGAATATGATTTTTCCAAGCCTGTGCCGGGTTCTGCTGTAGTGGAGAATGCGTATTTTGACGACGCGGTTTTTATTGGGGATTCCAGGACAGAAGGGCTACTGATCAATACGGGTTTAAGTAATGCTACGTTTTATGTGCAGAAAGGACTGATGGTAGATACGGTTTTTTCCGAGCCGGTAATTCATAAAAACGGGCAAAAGCTTTCGGTTATGGATGCGTTAAAAGAAACCACTTTTTCTAAAGTGTATATCATGTTTGGAGTGAATGAAACCGGATGGGTATATAGCAGGATGTTTCAGGAAAAGTATGGGGAGATGATTGACACAATACGGGAAATCAATCCGAGAGCGATTATTTATATTCAAGCTATTTTGCCGGTCTCTGATAAAGTTTCCTCGACACATAGCTATATTACAAATAAGAAAATAATGGAATATAACGAGTTGCTGCAGAGCCTGGCAGAAGAAAAGCAGGTGTATTATTTGGATACCAAAAGCGCAGTAGCGGATAAAAACGGAAGTCTTCCTGAAAACGCGGCGGTAGACGGGATTCATTTGGTAAAAGAATACTGTGGAAAATGGCTGGAGTATTTAAAACTGCATACGATTACACAGTAAAAGGCGAGAGGATTTTTTATGGGGGACAGGAAGAGGAAGAAAATAGAAACGGCGCAGGAGCTGGTTTTGTTGATAGAAAGCAACCAGGAGCGGTTTTATAAGGTTGCCTATTCCTATGTAAAGAACAGAGAAGATGCGTTGGATATTGTCCATGATGCGATTGTAAAAGCATTGCAATCGTATCATACGCTGCGGAAACCGGAATATGCGCAGACGTGGTTTTATCGGATCTTGATCAACGAAAGTATTTCTTTTGGGAGGAAAAAGAAAAAGGTGGTATCCTTAGACGACTTGTCGATGTCTTTGATGCCCTCTGATTCAGAGTCTTCGGAGTTATGCAGAGAGGATTATTTGGATTTATATACGGCGATTGACAGGCTGCCAGCCGATTTGAAGACGGTCATCATTCTTCGATTTTTTGAAGATATGAAACTGGATACGATAGCAAAGATTACATCTACAAATTTAAGTACGACAAAATCCAGGCTGTACCGGGCGCTGCAGTATTTGAAATTAGATATGGAGGTTTTGGAGCATGATTGATAAAACGGGTTATGAGAAAATAAAGATTCCGGGTGAGCTGGAAATGGTTGTCCAGGAAGCGATTGTAGAAGGCTTGTCGGAACGGCGGAAGGGCAACTGGTATTCGCGTATAAAGGGAGTGGGAGCAGTAGCTGCCGTATTGTTGCTTTGTATTGTCTCTGCCCTGAATCTGTCACCAACGTTTGCAGCGACGGCTTGTGAACTTCCAGTAGTTGGAAATTTGTGTCGTGTCTTTTTATTTCAGGAATATCATTCGGAGGATGTGTTTAAATATGTAGAGGCGAAAATTCCGCAAATTGAAAATACCGGGAAAACAGAGTGGGAGATTCGGGTAAACCAGGAAATTCAGAAAGTAATTTATGATTGTCTGGAGGCGGGCGAAGCAAGGGCTAAGGAATATTATGACGCTTTTGTAAATACAGGAGGGAAACCAGAGGAATTTATACCGGTAGGAATTACAATAGATTATGAGACGAAATACATCGGGGAACAGTGTGTTTCGTTTGTGATATCTCAATATGAAACCAGGTTTGACGCATATAACTGTGATCGATATTATAATATTGATTTGGAAAGCGGAACGATTATCACACTCAAGGACTGGTTCGGAACCGGCTATCGGCAAATCGTGGCAGATAGTATTGAAGCGACGATAGCCGATTGGAGCGAAGAGGAGCGCAGTATTTTATGGGAAGATCTGTCAGTGATTGATTTGATTTCGGAAGATACGGATTTCTATTTTAATCAGGATGGTCAGGTTGTGGTGGTAATAGGAAAATATGAGGCAGCTTATGGAGCGGCGGGGGCATTGGAGTTTGTCATTCAGCCTTCGGTTTAGTTTTTATATTTTCTGCCAATGTTAGGATAATATCGGATAGTTCCAGGTGTTCTTCCCATTTTTGTTCGATAGCCTCATAGCCTAGCAAAGCGCCGAGAATATTGCCGGTTATGGCTCCGGTAGAATCGCTGTCTCCTTTATGATTGATGGCAGCAATCATGCCGGCGGAAAAGTGTGTCGAATGGCGGAGGCTGCAGTGAAGGGCAATGCCAAGCGCGTCTCCCACGGCGCCTCCGTAAAGGCAGCCGCGGATTTTATTTTGTAGGATATCATGGTTCATGTATAATACCTCGTTAGGGGTTTAATCCCATTCGATTTCTTCGCTCTCTTCCTGGACGATACGATAAAGCTCTTCTTCGTTTTCAATTAGCGATGTGATTAACTCGGCGAAGCGTTCCGCCTTTTGTTCGTTTTCCGGCGTCAGGCTATAATAAGCGGCATACATTCCGGCTTCTGGGTCTGGTTCCATTCCTTCTAAAAGGTCCGGGGCGTTTTTCTTTAGATAATGGGAAAGAAAAGCCTCCCAGTTGTAGCCATTCATATAAGCTTCATCGCAAAGCTCGTTCATCTTTTCTCCGATAGCGAAAATTTCGTCGTCCTCGATGTAAAAGCAGACCGTGATTCCGCTTTCATACTTTAAAACCTTTACATAATCTGCCATATTGGGTTCCTCCTTAGATAAATTTAAACATAGAGCGTCTGTTTTTTCTTATTATACGAAATAGGTGACATCCTCCCCCGCCTATAGAGGAGGGGGCTTCCTTTCGCAAAAGAGCGAAC
>CAJUFW010000037.1 GCA_910585655.1 uncultured Lachnospiraceae bacterium | reverse complement strand
GGCGGTTTTGCAATCGGACGATTCAGCGGAACGGATGGAAGTAAGAGAGGAAATCAAAAAAACTCAAACAAAACAGGAATATCCGAACTAACGGCAGAAAGTCCAAGCTTCGTGAAAAAAGATCAGACAGGGTATGATTTTTGGGAAATAAATGGAGTAAAGTGGGAGAGCTTCGAGAGCAGACTGGAAGCGGAGAGATCAACCATGTATACAATAATTAACCATGATAGAGAGGAAGGTCAAAGGCTGGTGGAGTTCCGGAACGCTATAAAGGACCAGAAGGGTATTGGAGAAGTAAAGGCTTTCTTTGTAGAAGATGATTTTGTGAAGGGGACTTATACGATGTATTTAGAAGAGGAAGAAGGAAGAGCAAATGTTTTGGAGGAAACCTGTGAGGTTTTGCAGAAGCTGAATAAATTAGATTCGGGGGGCGGAGGGGAGTATCAGAATAATACTGGAAATCGTACTTATGAGGATGAGGATGGAAATCGGATTGAGATGGATTGGAGGGAAGAGGAATTAGCGTCAGGCTATTTTTATATAATAGATTTTTTATTTATTCCAAAGGAGTATGTAAAACCTTTTGGCTATGGTCATCCAATTGATCGGAACAAAAGCGATGACCAATAAGGTTGTAGAATCATGGGAAACCTAGGCAGATGGAACAAAAGAAAAAAAGATTTTTGCTGTTTGTGGTACTTGTGTTTGTTTTATCTGCCTGTGGGACGAGAGAAAAAGACGCTACAAAGGAAAAAGAACAAGTGGGAAATACGCAGGAAGAAAATATACAGGAAGAAGGGAAACAAGAAGAAAACGAAGATGTACAAAAACCAGATCCAGGTACCCCGGATCCGGAGCTGTCCTCCAAACCTCTGGAGTTTTTCGATGCTTCCTTCCATGACGAGGAAGGCTTTACGTTTGACGGATTTTCCTTGCTGGATGAGTATGAAGGATGGAAAAGAGGAAACCGTTTGACAGATTATATGGTAATTTCAATCAGATTCCCTTCTTTATCATAAACACAGCTTTCATAATAACCGTCCCCTGTGACGCGCGGATAGCTTTTGACCTCGTAGCCATCGTGTTCCAGTCTGGCGGTTAAGCTGTCTACTTTTTCTTTTGAGCCTACCTGAAAAGCAATATGGGCATATCCGACAGCAGTAGAATTATCTGCCTGGGAAAGCTCTGGCAGGTTCATCAGTTCCAGGCGCGTACCGTCCTCAAAAGAAATAAAATAAGAGGAGAAGCCAGTATTGGCGTTGTGATACAGTGTATTTCGCTTGCCTTCAAAATAGGTTTCAAAAAAGGAAGCGGTTTCTTCTAATTGTTTCGTATAGAGTGCAATATGTTCTATTTTCATAAATTTTTTTCTTTTCAATGATTATTTTTCAAAGAACAAATGTTTCTATAATCCTATGTTTGATATGCCGTTGACAGTCTCCGATACACTTTGTATAATAAAGACGAGGAAACAGGTGGACAATACGAGGAGTAAGGGGTTTATGAAACAAGAAAAACAAAGCAGCAGCCATCAGATCCAGCAGAAGACGATTTTGCGGTGGATGTTGTCTTATTTGCCGGTGCTGTTGATTCCGCTGATGTTAAGCGGGATTTTGTATGGCTATTCGATGAAGGCAGTACAGGAAAAGGCGGAGACGATACAAAATACTATGCTGGCGGATCGGGCAGAAACGCTGGCGTCGGCTTTTGAGCAGATCGGTGATTTGACGGTGATGATTCAGGGAGATAAGACGGTGAACCAGTTGGCGAAAAAGGCGGAGTGGAGCCGGGAGGATCGTTACCAGATGGGAGAGGTACAAAAGCTCCTGATAGATTATACACGCAACAATGAGGAAATCGAAGAGATTTTTTTATATTTTCCAGGGAAAGAATGTGTGCTGGGGACAAACCTGGCATTTTCTGTGGAAAGCGATAAAGTGTTGGAACATGCGGTCGGTTTGGATCAGGATCGCTTTTTTCGGCTGCTTTCGGAAGAACTTTATGGAACGTATCATATTATCCAGGGGGAACGGCTTCTCTATACCTCCGTATTTCGGAAAAATATCCACTTTTTAAAACAGCCGATGATTGTACTGGTTTATTTATCAGAGGATTATCTGGACTATCTGCTTCATACGACAGATGTAGAATTTTTCCTGGCAGATCAGAAGGGAGCTGCCTACAGCAGCGCTTCTTACCGGGCAGGTGAAGTCAGTCAGGTGACGATAGAAGAAGCGCTTAACCTATCTTTTGAAAACAGCCCGATGCAGTGGATTGGAACGACTTGTCTGTATCGGAACGAGATGGAGCGGTATGGCTTAAACCTTTACAGCATTCAGCCGGATGTAGGTTATGTTGCGACGCTTAGGGGAATGAGATGGATTTTGGCAGCGTATTTGTTGCTTTGCCTGCTGGTAGGGATTCTACTGGTGTGGTATCAGAGCAAGCGTAATTACAGACCGGTGGGCGATTTGCTGACAGTTATCCGGCGGCATGGGTATCTAAATGGGAAGGAATTGGCAGAGGCAGGACAGTCCTTGCAGCATCTGATCGATGCCTATGAGGGTCGAAAGGATGAAGTCGGTAGGCAGGAGCAAGTCATCATTACCCATGGGATACATCAGCTTTTTGAACCGGACAGCAGGCAGATGGGACGGGGAGATGAGGCGACCTACCAGATGTTTTGCAGCTTCTTGGAGGGAGATATTCGGCAGGTTGTTCAGCTTCGAGTTCTGGGCGCAGAGGAAACCGGGTTAGAGGGAACGCTGCTGGCTTTTATGTTAAAAAATGTGCTGGCAGAGGAACTGGAAGGAAAAGTTTCATTTGTCTTTGGCGAGCTGCGGAGCTGTTATTATCTGTTGGTAGGGGAACGTAAGGACGGAAAGACGTTTCTTGGCGGAGAGGATATAGAGGGAATCAGTCGCTTCTTTAAAGAGCAATGCGGGATAGATGTGTCTGTGGAAATCAGTGGAGCGCATGAGGGCTGGTCGGGGGTAGCGAAGGCATATGATGAGGTGAGGGCGTTAGCGGAGTATCGTGGCTTTTTGACCGGTTATCCGCAGGTGATTTGCTATGAGGAGTTCCGGCAGGAAGAACTAGTTCAGCAATTTTACAATATGTTTGCCAAAGAACGCTTGCTTTGTCTGATTTTGCGGGAGCATCAGGCGGGAGCAGCAGAAAAGGAACTGGCGGTTTATAAAAAAGCCTTGGAGTCCGAGGAAATGCAGCTTTGGCTGGGGGTAAAGGAGGAGCCGCCGGAGGAGGAGAATCGTTGTATTGCAGACAAAGTACAGGAATATATTGACGGGCATTATGCGGACAAGCAGTTGACCGTCGGCGCTCTTGCCGAAATGTTTGAGGTATCGACGCCTTGGCTTTCCCGAAACTTTAAAAAAGAAAAGGATTGTGGAGTATTAGAATATATCGGGCAGGTGCGGATGGAACATGCCAAAGAGCTTTTGCTGTCGGGAATGTCGGTGACGGATACGGCGGAACAGGTGGGCTACTACAGCAGCCGTCCACTGATTCGGCTCTTTACAGAGCGGGTAGGAATGACGCCGACGAAATATGTAAAAAGCCAGCAATAGAGGGATTCGGGGTGCTATGTATTATTTTTGCAGCGTAGAAATACCGCAAAAATAAGGCATTTTTCCATTTAATTAGTGGTTATTTTCAAACAGTGGATTCTTTGCTACAATGACCACAGCAGCCAAGATATGGCGTAGCATCAAATCGAATGGAGGATAACCAAATGAAAAAAGGAAGAGGAGCAAAGTGGATCAGCCTGTTTTTGATTCTGGCTATGACAGTCAGCTTATTCGCTGCCTGCGGTAAGAAGAACGAAGACAGTAAGAACGAGAGCAATCACAACAATAGTCAGACAGAGCAAAAGACACCAGAGGAAGGAAACCAAGTAGAAGGAGAAGAAGGTGATACGCCGGAGGATAGCGGCGATAAAGAATTCTTCCCATTAGAAGAGAAGACAGAATTTTCTCTTTGGACAGTAGATAACGGTATGATGACTCCTGGTTACGAGGCAACAGATACCGCTGCATTGGTGGAGGAAGCGACAAACGTTCATTTGAAGGTAGCCTGGGTAACAGCCAATGAGGCGCAGGAAAAATTTGGTTTGATGATTGCTTCCGGCGATATTCCGGATATGGTTTATTCCGGAGTAAACAGCTATTATACAGGTGGTCCGATTCAGGCGGTAAAGGATGGTCTGTTTTTGGAAATGACCGATTTGATTGACCAGTATATGCCGAACTATAAGGCGATTTTGGATTCTAATGAGCAGTTGAAAAAAGATGTTACGGCGGACGATGGAAAACGGTATTCTTTATACAGCATTTATATGGATGACAATATGAATCTGGATACCAACCTGAATTTTATCGGTATGGCAGTAAGAAAAGACTGGCTCGATGAGGCAGGTCTTGAGATGCCAGTGACGATAGAAGACTGGACAGAGGCTTTGACCGCTTTTAAAGATCGTGGAGTAGAAGCTCCTTTGATGATTGGAAACAATGGGAGAGTACAGTGCGGCGCGTTCTTGTCGGCTTATGGTGTTCTGGAAGGCTTCTATATGGATGGTGACACTGTAAAATTCGGACCTGCGGAGCCGGGTTATAAAGAATATCTTACCCAGATGAAAGAATGGTATAACGCAGGTTTACTCGATCAGAACTTTACGGCGAACAATGCGTACGCTCTGACTGATCTGGAAAATATCGGCGGCGACAAGACCGGTATGTGTTCTATTTGGTGGCAGTTTGGTGGTACGACGGTAAAAGGAATGGGCTATCCGGTAGCAGACGACTATTTTCTGGCTTATGCGCCAAATCCGGTGTTAAATGAGACGGATCCGGTCAGAGGAGCCAGCCAGCCGAGTATGGTCAGCGCTCAGCTTTGCGTAAATTCCAATGTAACAGGAGAACGTCTGGAAACGCTTTGCCGCTACTTGGATTATCATTATACAAAGGAATCAATGTACTATCATTTTTATGGAGAAGAAAATGTTCATTATACGGTAGGAGACGACGGAAAGGCTTCCTATTCGGAAATGATGACAGGAGATCCGGAGTTGAATGTTCATGAAATGAGAATTGCACATCTAAGCAACTGGGTAGGCGCCCTGGCGACAGGAGTAGACTATGCCGCTCATGAGGCAGGAACAGACGAGTGTCTGGATATGCAGTCCGCCTGGGACGCAGATTACAGTTTGATTTATCCTCCGTTTGCTACTATGACAGGAGAAGAAACCGAAGAATTCAATACCATCTATACCAGTATTACGACACTTGTAGACGAAATGAGCAGCAAATGTATTCTGGGTGTAGAATCTTTGGATAAATATGATGACTATGTAGCGCAGTTGTACCAGTATGGTCTGCAAACATGTATTGATTTGAAGCAGGCTGCTTATGACCGGTATCAGAATAGATAAGATTAAGCTTTTCATGGTAGAAGGGGATGCTGGTTCCGGAAAGGGGCGGCATCCTCTTCTGGTTCCGGTTTTTGATAAACGGTTCCAAAAAACAGAAAGGGAAAGGGAAGAGCAGATGGAAGACAAGAATAAAAAAGCAAAAATGTTAAAAGCGATGGGGGATAAAAGGTTTGATGTAGAGGCGTATTTGGCGAGCGAGGATGGAAAGGATCATGCCGAATTAATGGGAACCTGTATGCAGAAAGGTGAGGGAACTCTGGAGGATATGGAATATTGGAGAGCCTGCGGAAAGGGTATGAAGAAGGAACTGCACGGCGATCCGGCTGATGTACATACCAAATGGGCGTCTTATCTGCCGTTGGCTGCCGTCAGGGAAATGGAACAAAGTACAGGACGGAAGTTTCCGTTGATTTTTAATCTGCACGGAGCGCATAATCCGATCCTGATGACGGAAGCCTATGGAATTACGCAACTGGCGGCAAGGGAGGAATGTATCGTCATTGCTCCGGAAAATGAAAATGAAGAGAAGATTTTGGAGCTGTTAGAGTATGCCAGAACGCATTATCCGCTGGATGAAAGCCAGGTGTATTGTATGGGCTATAGTTTCGGCGGTTTTATGACCTCCCGAAATGCCTGGAGGCATCCGGAGCTGTTTGCCGGAGTTGGGATGGGCGGGATGCTGTTTGCCGGAGACGTGATAGAGCATACGTTAGACGGGCAGTTTTATCCAGCCTATCACCTGACGGAAGAGATGGTAGAGCATATGAAAGAAGTAGAACTGCCGGTTTTGCTTTTTATGGGGGAAAACGAGATGCTTTGTCTGGAACCGCTCTGGAGGGAGCCGGAAAGCGAAATCCAGGATGGTGTGATTCCACTTGATGGCAAAGACAAAAAGCAAGCCTTTCAGAATTGGAGACGGGCGGCAGGCTGTGAGAGAATAGAGTTTCGTGAGAAGGAGTATTATGAGGGACATTCTGACCCGGTTGTAAAAAGTATCGGTGCTGAATTTGAACGAACCGAGGTACGGGAACAAAAGGGAAGAAAATATTTTATCGGAGATTCCCTAAAGGAAGACGGAGAGTGTCTGTTCCGTACGGTATCTTGTGAAAAAATGAATCATAGCGTGACCTCCTATTTCCCGGAACTGATTTGGGAGCATATCGGCAAATATGCCAGAGATATCAAAACGGGGAAACTGATCCGGCTGTAGATGAAAAAAACCGGTTTGAGGTGAGAGAAAAGAAAGCGAGGAAAAGAATCATGGAAGAGAAAAGAGAAGAAAAAAAGCTAGGTTTAAGCGGTGAGGATGTAAAGAAAGGTGCGCCAAATCCGGCTGGTTTGTTTCAGGCAATGGGCAATGAGGAATGCGACGCAGAAGCAATAGCTGCTTCCGAGGATGGGCGTTTGATTCAGGAAAATATGAAAGTGATGGCGTGGGGCGAGGATTCCGAGGAAGAAATGGAGTTTTGGGCAAAGTATGAAAAAGGCTTGAAAAAAGAGCTGCATGGCGATCCGGAAAACGTTCACAGTAAATGGTCTTCTTTTTTACCGTTGGCGGCTGTAGAGGAGATGGAAACAGGCAGTACAAATAGGAAGTTCCCGTTGATTTTCTGTCTGCACGGGGCGCACAACCCGATTCAATTAACGGAAAGCTATGGGGTGATGCAGGTAGCTGCCAGAGAGGAATGTATCGTCATTGCTCCGGAAAACGAAAACCTGGAGCATATTTTAGGGCTGCTGGAATATGCCAAAGTGCATTATCCGGTTGATGAGAGCCGGGTATACAGCATTGGCTATAGTTTCGGTGGTTTTATGACGTCTCGGAACGTACTGTCAAGACCGGATATTTTTGCCGGCGCCGGGATGGGCGGGATGTTGTTTGCCGGGGACGTCTGTGAGCATGAGTTAGACGGGCAATATTACCCGGAATATAAGTTGACAGAAGAAATGTTAGCCAAAGCAGAGGAGTTAGAGATGCCAGCCTTGCTCTTTATGGGAGAAAATGAAATGCTTTGTCTGGAACCGCTCTGGCGCGATCAACCGCCGATGCCGGAACCGGAAGCGCCTGCAGAGAATGGCAGGAGAGGAGGAGGCGTGATTCCGTTAGGAGCTGCCGACAAGCAGAAAGCGTTGAACAACTGGCGTCGGGTAGGCGGCGCGAAACCGGAAGCGTTTCAGGGACAGGAATTTTATGAGAACCATGACGATCCGGTTGTAAAAAGTATCGGCGCAGAGTTTGAACGTACCGAGGTCAGGGAGTACCATGGACGAAAGTATTTTATTGGCGATTCGCTAAACGATCAGGGAGAGTGCCTGTTCCGTACCGTTTCCTGCGAGGGGATGCTGCACTGGCCGACGACCAGCTATGCGGAACTGGTATGGGAGCAGATCGGGAAATTCGCCAGAGATACCAAAACCGGAAAGCTGATCCGTCTATAGGAGAAAAGCGGAAGCAGGGAAAAGAAACAGAGAAAAGGAGCAGGAACATGGATAGAAATCATATGCCGCCGTCCGGCTGGATTTGGCTGGAAGAAAAATACGGAGCTTTAAGCAGCCAGGTACAGGTGGTTTACTTCCGAAAGGAATTAGAACTTGGAACAGAGAATACCAAGATGCCAAAAGATTTTTTGGTTCATCTTTCCGCGGACTCCCGCTATAAATTTTATGTCAATGGTACGTTGGTATCCGTAGGTCCGGCAAAGGGGGATCGGCACGTCTGGTTTTATGAAACAGTGGATTTGGCAGCTTATCTCCATCCTGGGAAAAACGTGCTGGCTGCGATAGTGCTGCGCTATCCTCTGCCGAGCAATAAAGGCAATCACAGCGTTTGGCGGACAGAGATACCAGGCTTTTATCTAAAAGGGGAAGAACTTGTGGCAGATGAAAGCTGGGCGGCGCATTTAGCCAAAGAGGTAAAAATCGTATCGGAAAGCCCGTTTTTCGCGCCGCTGCAAATCTTTGAGCAGACAGAAGGGGATGCGGAAACGGCTGGTTGGATGGAAGAGGGCTTTGACGCTTCCGGCTGGGCTCCTGCTCTGTCGTACAGCCAGATGCAAGTACATCGCGCAGTCAGCCCCGGCAATTTGCTAAACCGTCCGATTCCGCCGCTCTATCAAAAGCCGGAGCGGTTTCAGGAAGTGATAACCATACGCGAAAGCCAGAGCGGGTTATCGAAAAATGAAACCTGGAATCGGCTTTTAAAGGAAGATCATACGCTGTCGATACCGGCGCATAGCAGAGAAGTCGTAGAGATAAACGCCGGAGAACTGACCACCGGCTATTTGAATCTGGCGTTCTCAGGCGGAGCGGGGGCAAAGCTACACATCCTCTATGCAGAAAGCTATGCTCAGATGCCGGATAAAACAAAGCCGCAGGGACCGGGCAATATGCCGGTCAAACGGGATCGGATGGATTGGAAAAATGGAGAATTGTATGGCTATGCGGACGATTATACGGTAGCAGGTTATGGCAGGCAAGACCATTCTGACGAGTGTCCGGGCGCGACATCCGGGCTGGAGCTATATGAGCCGTTCTGGTTCCGTACGTTCCGATTCCTTCGTCTGGAAATAGAGACCAAGGAAGAGCCGTTGTCGATAGAACGTCTGACATACCGGGAAACAGGCTATCCGTTGGAGGTAAAAACCTGGGTCAAGACATCAGATGAAACGCTTGACGCAGTATGGGATATCAGCGAACGGACGCTGCGACGTTGTATGCACGAAACATACGAGGATTGCCCGTTTTATGAGCAGCTTCAATATATCATGGACTCCCGTTCACAGATGCTCTATACCTATCAGGTAGCGGCGGATGATCGACTGGCGAGAAAATGTATGGATGATTTTAAGCGTTCTGTTCGTTATGACGGGCTGCTAAACTGCAGCTATCCGTCTTATGCGCCGAATGTGATTCCAGGATTTTCGATTTACTATATTTGGATGCTCTATGACCATATGATGTATTTTGGGGATAAAGAATTACTTCGTTATCATATGCCGACCGTAGACGGGATTTTAGAATATTTCCGCCGGAATTTAAACGAGCAGGGTCTAGTAGCGGTCAATGGCGGCTATCTGTATGCGGAACGCTACTGGTCGTTTATCGACTGGGTAAACGAGTGGAAAATCGGCGTGCCAAATGCAATCCAGGCAGGACCGATCACTATGGAAAGCTTCTTGTACGCTTACGGACTGCAGGCAGCCGCCAAATTAGCGGGCTACCTGGGACGGGAAAGCGTGGCAGAAGAGTATCAGAGCCGGGCGGAATCGGTAAAGGCTGCGATTCGCCGGTATTGTATCGGAGAAAACGGTCTCTTTCAGGATGGACCTGGTTTTGAAGAATACAGTCAGCATTGCCAGGTATTTGCGGTACTGACCGATACGGTAGACGTGGCAGAAGGAAAACGTCTTCTGACGGAAGTAACGGACTTTTATACAGGCAAGGGGAAGGAATATCCGCGCTGTTCTGTGGCAATGGCTTATTATATGTTCCGCGCCTTGGAAAAGGTCGGTCTTTACGAACGGACGGAACAGCTCTGGGAGGTATGGCGGGAAATGGTACGCCAGAACTTAACGACATGTGTAGAAAACGATACAGACGGACGAAGCGACTGCCATGCCTGGGGTTCTCTGGCGTTGTATGAGCTTCCGGCAGTTGTATTAGGAGTTCAGCCGGCGGCTCCGGGCTATGCGGAAATCTCCGTAAAACCGCAAGTCGGTTATTATACGAGCGCCCAAGGGGAAGTTGTTACGCCAAAGGGTATCGTGAAGGTAGCATGGAAGAAAGCGGCAGACGGAACCCCGGAAGTAATATGGAAGCTGGTAGAAAAAGAAGAGACGCTATGATAAAATGAGAAAGAGAAAAGGAAAAAGAAAAATGGAGGTGGTACGATGCAGACAAAACCACTTCGCCTAGGATCTTTGCTGCTGCCGTCCAATGTTTTCATGGCGCCGCTGGCGGGGTATACTTGCTATCCGTTTCGGATGCTGGCATATGAGATGGGAGCAGGTTTGTGTTTTACGGAAATGGTCAGTGCCAACGCCTTAAAATACCAGGATCGGGCGACGAAGCGGCTGCTGTTTACGACGGAGGAAGAGCCGGTAAAAGCGGTACAGCTATTGGGCGGGATTCCGGCGGTGATGGAGCAGATAGCGGCAAGCGAATTGTTAGAAAATTTTTCTATTCTGGATATCAATATGGGCTGCCCGGTGCCGAACGTGTTTAAAAGCGGAGAGGGAAGCGCGCTGATGTTGGATTGGAAACGAGCAGCGGCGATTATCCGGGGTTGTAAAAAAAGCGGGAAAATTGTCACGGTAAAGTGTCGTACCGGAATCCAGGAAAGCGAGATGTTTACCGCAGAATTTGCGCGGATGTGCGAGGATGCAGGAGCGGATATGATCACCATTCATGGACGCAGCCGCAGTATGATGTATGACGGAAAACCATACGAACGGGAAATCGAGCTGGCAAAAGCGGCAGTTTCCATTCCTGTGATTGCCAACGGAGGAATTTTTTCAGCGGCGGATGCAGAGCGGATGCTTTTACAGACCGGGGCAGACGGTGTGATGGTGGCGCGTTACGGTCTGGAACATCCGTTTATTTTTCAGGAACTGACCGCAAAGCCGTGCAAAAAAACACCGCTTGAGGTAGTGATGGAACAGATTGATTTAACAAGCCGTTACTATGAGGAGACATTTACGCTATCTTATATCAAAAAGCTGGCTTCTTATATGATGAAAGGGCGGAAGGGGACAAAGCGGTATAAGGAGCAGCTTCACCGAAGCGGGAGCCTTGGGGAGCTACGGGAAGCGGTGGGGCTAATCTTTGGAGAAGGAACGGAAGAGCTTTTGTAATGTTCAGAGTGGTTAATTGAAAAGTTAAATGCTTGCCCTATTGGCGGCTTTTTACTGGCAGCTACCGGTGCTGGTGGTATATGTGGTTTTAAATCTGGACGAGTGTATCAAGGTGCCTGTCGTGCTGTGGTATTACCGGAAATATACCTGGGCGCAGAATCTTACCAGATAATAAAAAATTTTTTATAGTGAAGAAAGGATGCGGAAAAGATGAAAGAACTTAATTTAGGAAAAAGCGGTCTGATGGTTCCGGAGATTGCTTTGGGGTGTATGAGGATTGCTTCTTTGGAGGAAAAGGCACTAGAGGAGCTGCTGGAAACGGCGATAGAGTGTGGTGTTCGTTTTTTTGACCATGCGGATATTTACGGGAATGGCGCTTGCGAGGAAGTGTTTGGTCAAATACTGGCAAAGCGCCGGGAGCTGCGGGAGGAGATTTTATTACAGAGCAAATGCGGGATTTGCCGGGAGCCTAAGGGGTATGATTTTTCCAAGGAGCATATTTTAGAGAGCGTGGATGCTTCCCTGCGGCGGCTGCATACGGAATATCTGGACTTGCTGGTGCTGCACCGCCCGGATGCCCTGATGGAGCCAGAGGAAGTAGCGGAGGCTTTTGATGAATTAGAGGCGGCAGGAAAGGTCAGACACTTTGGCGTGAGCAATTTCAGCAGTCGTCAGTTAGAACTGCTGCAGTCCGGGATAAAGCAGAAGCTGCTTGTCAATCAAATGCAGTTTGGCATTATGCACAGCGGATTGGTGGATCACGCGCTCTATGCGAACAGCGGCTTTCAGCAGGCGGCTGACCAGGACGGAGAGTTGTTGGATTATTGCCGTCTGCGTGGGGTGACAATCCAAACCTGGTCTCCGTTCCAATATGGATTTTTTGAGGGGATTTTTATAGACAACGAGAAGTTCCCGGAATTAAATGAGGCGTTAGAGCGAATCGGCAGGAAATACGGAATTTCCAAATCGGCTTTGGCAGTAGCATGGATTTTACGCCATCCGGCTCAGATGCAGGTGATTGTCGGGACGACGAACGCAGGGCGGTTGCGGGACATTTGTACTGCCAGCGGAGTAAAGATTTCCCGTGGAGACTGGTATGAGATTTATCAGGCGGCAGGGAAAAAGGTTTTATAAAAGAAAATCAGAGCTGCCCGGGATGGGGCGCAGCATGGGCAGGAGCAAAGTGTGGGTAGGAGTAAAGCATGGGTAGGAATATGAGAAAGAGATCATACGAGCTATATAAAGTAGAAGCGGAACTCCTCAAAAGATGTAATCTGTTAAAAGAACGCTTTCACTTAGTCAACAGTACCCATTGGGAGGTCATATATCAAAATATTGCAGAAGCTTATGCAGACAAAACCAAAAGCTGGAAAAACGGTCTGCATTGGGCAAATACCAACGGATATAGTCCGAAATGCAGGAAAAATTTCATCGGGCGCTATCCGGTTGACTATACCTCCTGGTTTTATCTCCTGCCCCGGATCATACCAGATAATCCAATGGTATATTTTCTGATAGATAAAGGCGGAAGAGACTGGCATTTTGGGGAAGAGTTTTGGGTGTTTGAAACCTATCTGCCAGAATTGATAAAGGCATTAGAGGTATTGACGCAGACGGCTTTCCTCATGAATGGGTGGTTGGATTATTATATTGTTGGGAAAAAATATCAATGGATTATGGGAGTAAATCATCATGACATACTTTCTTGTGTGGGCGAAGGCTTAGACGTGTCTTGTCTGACACAGACAATCGAATGAGAAAAAAATCAGTTCTTTGGTTGACTTTTCCTGCTTTGGTCAGGTATAATAGAAGATACAAAAATGATCCGCTTTTTTCCAGAAGTGGAATGACCGAATGACCAAAAAAGGAGTTGACAGAAGCTATGAGAAACCATACGTTTGAGGAAGATGCGTGTTTAAATAAACCAAAAAAGCACTGTCAGGCTGCAGAGAGGGAAGCTATGCTCTCTGTGCCTGGCATTTTTTGCGTTCAGAAGGGCAATAAACCGGCGACAGGTCCGCCAGACACTTCCTGTTTGTTCTGTTTTGCCTGGTAAGGCGGACGGAGGAAGGATGAATGGTAGGAAGCTATATGAAAATCGGAACGTGAAAAAAATGGGAGGTTTAAGATGAAAGCTAGGAGAATAAAAGAAGCCTTGAGACGGAAGCTGGCGGCTTTGCTGATAGTGGTACTGGTGCTGGGGATGATGCCAGGGAATGGGGCTGTTGCGTTGGCGGAAGGAGATAGCGGCAGCGGGGATGGCAGTAAGGTAGAGAAAATAGATTTGTCCGGGGCTAACGTAACGGTCAGTGATCGTTATATCTATACTGGGGAGAAAATTGAACCGACTACATCTGCGATAAGTGTTACATTAAGTGGGACGGCGATTGATTTAACAGAGTGTAAGATTGAATTTTCCAATAATGTTGATGCTGGTACAGCCAGTGCAATTATTACAGCAAGTGAGAATACTGCTCAGTATACGGGTAGTGTCAGCGGAACCTTTATTATTGAAAAAGCAACACCAGATATTGGCGCAGTGACGGCTAGTCCCATAGAGAACAGTTTGGATATATCAAAGGTAACGTTAGATTATACTAATAAAGAAAAAGTTTCCGGGGAATTAAAATTACGCGATGATACAAAATTAAATTATGGGGAGAATTCTTATATATGGGAGTTTACACCTGAAGATAACAAAAACTACCATATAACTTCCGGCTCAGTGACAATTACGGTAAAGGATACGATTCTCCCTACAGCAAAATACCGGATTGGTACAGAGGAGAGAGCGTTTAAAGGATTGGATGATGAAGCGACTACCTCTGGCAGTATATTTTGTGAAGTTGGCGCATCTGTAGAGATTACGGCTATAGACGATACAGAAAATGTATCGGGAAGCGGGGTGAAGGAGGTTTTCTATAGTATAGAGGATTCTGAGAAAGAAATCACAGATACAACTAATGATATAACATGGAAAAAGTATAATGACTCGGTTCCATTGAATGCGACGGGTTCCTGCATTATCTACGTAAAGGTGGTAGACAACGCCAGCAATTCAGCTATTTTAAAGAGTGAAAAAATCCTGGTTTACGGAGAGGGTTCTGTCAGTCCAGCAGCTTTGAGTTATTGCTATAAAGCGAATACGGATGCCTCTGTAACGCTTACCTTGAATGGAAATACCTTTCAGGAACTGATTAAGGATGGAACCGTTATAAACAAGGAACATTATAAGCTGGAAAATACAAATACTCTTACACTAAAGGCAAGTTATCTGGATACCTTGGGTAAAGGTGAGCATTGTTATAAAGTTAGGATGAACCGTCTAGGGACAGAAGCAGACAAAGTACCGTTAGAATATACTTTTCAGGTGAAGGTAGAAGCAAGAGAGCTGACCGTAAAGGAAGCAACAGCAGAAGGCAGAGCCTATAATGGAAAAGACGATATAAAAATTACAGAGGTTAAATTAGAAGGAATTGCAGATAGTGATAAGGGTGAGGTCGCTGTTGATATTAGTAAAGTAAAAGGCACTTTAAGCAGCGCTAATGCCGGAAGCTATGAGACGGTAGAACTAACCGGGTTAGTCCTTACCGGATCCGCTGCAGGTAATTATGTTTTAAAAGAAACAACAACTACTGTTCCAACAAACGTGGAAATAAAAAAGGCTAAACATGATATCATAAACGAGCAGAATAAGAGCTATTTGTATTCAAAAGAAACACCAGACAGCATTAACCTTGCCAAATTGCTTCCAAAGAATAATTATGGGACAGTAACCTATGGAGCGATTACAACATCAGGAATTGTGACCTATAAAGTAGAACCTTCGTTGAATAATAATGGGATGTTAAGTTATACGGTAAGCAGTGGTGGAATAGGAGCAACAGGAAAGATAGAAATTGCTGTAAAAACACAGAATTATGAAGACTTTACTATTGTAGTCAATTTGAAGCTGACAGAGAAAATTCCTGTTTCTTTAGTAGAAAATGAGGATTCTATTTTGGCGAATGATACCATTACGTATGGAGAACCTCTTTCAAACCTGAAATTTAAAGAAACAGTAGAATTTGTTGATGATGAAAATAAGAAAGTAGAAGGTACGATTGAATGGAAAACCCCAAATGAATTGCCAGAGACAAACATACAGAGTGCTACCTGGATATTTACACCAAAAGATACTACGACTTATGAAATAGCAGAAGGCACGGTGAACATTACGGTAAGCAAAGCAATTCCTTATATCACTGAGCTACCTGCGGTTAGTGACATTACGTATGGTGATCCGTTGAGTCAATCTAGTTTTTCAGGTGGAAGCGTGAAACATGGCAATGGAAAGGGACAGGACGGAGACAGTGCGATTAGCAGTCAGGCAATAAGAGGACACTTTAAATGGAAAGATGCCTCTATCAAGCCTTCTGTATCTGATAGTGGAAAGACGAAGTATATCGTGGTCTTTTCTCCTGACGATTCCGATGCCATGAATTATGAACCAGGAGAGTGCGAGGTAACACTGATAGTAAACAAAGCGGCATTCCCTCCAAACAGACCAAGCGATACGATAAATGCCACAGAGAATGATAATACGGTGGGCGATATATCACTGCCAGACAAATGGGAATGGAAAGAGGAAGATAAGAATATTCCTTTAACAGAGGGAGCAAAAGTAATCGCCAGAGCAGTTTATAACGGAGACGATACAGGGAACTATGAAAATGAGACAATAACGATTACACTTACAAAGGGTTCCGACAACAATCCATCCTACCCAACCGGAGGAGGTCATCAGCACTTCTTCTCTTCCAAAATAACGAAAGAACCGACCTGTACCGAGCGGGGTATTCGTACGTATTCCTGTCCGTGCGGCGCCAGCTATACGGATGAGATAGAGGAATTTGGGGAACATCAGTATACCAGCCAGGTGACGAAGCAGCCGACGGCTACGACGCAGGGAGTCAGGACATACACCTGTAACTATTGTAAAAAAAGCTATACCGAAGCAATCGCAAAGTTGGGGTCAGGAGAAGAGGAAAAGCCGGAAGGGGATAAGGATCCGGATCCTTCTGAAACGACAGTTTCCAAGGCGACGATGGAAAAGAATGGCGTAACAATGAATACCAAACTGACGGTAGGACAGATTGGAAGTAAAATTTATGTAGAATGGGGCAGGGTAAGCGGCGCAGACGGCTATGACGTGTATGTGCAGTATTGCGGAAAGGATTTTACCTCCAAGCCTTCCGAGTCGATAAAGGGAACAGAGCGCGCCAAAGTAGCAGTAAGCAAAATCGACGGGAAAAAGCTGGATTTGAAAAAGAATTATAAGATTTATGTTGCTGCTTATAAACTGGTAGGCGGAAAGAAAGTAAGCCTGGGCAAGAGCATTACAGCTCACGGCATCGGCAGAGAAAACAAAAGCTATACCAATGCAAGTGAAATTGTCTTAAAAAAGGATTCTTACAGCTTAAAGAGCGGTGAGACGGCAACCATTTCGGCAAGTACTGTACGGGATGATAAAAATAAAAAGCTGCTCTCTAATGCTCATGCAAAAGAATTCCGATATGCGAGCAGCAATAAAAACATCGCAACCGTTTCTTCGGCAGGAAAAATCAAGGCGGTCGGGAAAGGGTCGTGTACGGTTTATGTATATTCCAGAAATGGTTATGCAGAGGCGGTAAAAGTAACGGTGAAATAAAGAAAGTGAAAAAAATAGGCGATACCTGATGGGAGTTATGTAGTCGGGTATTGCTTATTTTTTGTATGATGGGAAGGTTTTCCAAATAACATAATTCTAACAAAGAAGCGCTAATCCTTTTTACGTTGAGAAGAGAAAATAGAAATTTATTGAGAAAGCGATATAAGCATAGTATAATGTATTTGTGAAAATGTGAAAAGAGGATGTCTTTTTAAAAATAATATGGTTAATAAATCTCACACCAGAGGGGGAAATGGAGATGGATATGGAAAAAAGTGAAATTGTGGGATATGAACCGTTGGTTAATGACTTAAAGCTATTGATAAATAAAAAGCAATATCATGTTTTAAAAATGATAAATGCGGAGACTATTAATTTATATTGGGAAATTGGTAGAGAGATTTATAACCAACAAGAACAAAATGGATGGGGAAAATCTATTGTACAAGTATTGTCAAAAGAATTGCAGAAAGAATTTCCAGGAGCGAAAGGTTATTCAGCCGCTAATCTTTGGAGAATGCGTAATTTTTACTTAACTTATCGTAATTCTGAAAAGCTCGCACCATTGGTGCGAGAAATTAGCTGGAGCAATAATATAATTATCATGGAGAAATGCAAAGACGATTTGCAAAAAGAATTCTATATTCAAATGGCGAAACGATATGGTTGGACAAAGCGTGTACTGACTAATTTTATTGAGGCACAAGCATATGAGAAATATTTGTTAAATCAGACTAATTTTGATTTGACATTATCAGATAAGCGAAGAGTACAGGCAAAATTAGCAGTAAAGGATGAATATACCTTTGATTTTGCTGAACTATCAATGGAATATTCAGAACACGAGCTAGAGATGCAGTTAGTAAACAATATTAGGTCATTTTTGATTGAAATGGGTGGTGATTTTACATTCATTGGAAATCAGTATCATTTGATGGCAGGAAGCAGAGACTTATATATTGATCTACTGCTTTTTCATAGAAGGTTGCGAAGCCTGATAGCCATAGAGTTAAAAATAGGTGAATTTGAAGCTGAATATGCTGGAAAGATGCAGTTGTATTTGACGGTATTGGATGAACAAGTCAAATTGCCGGAGGAAAATTCATCTATTGGCATTATTATTTGTAAGAGCAAGGACAAAACGTATGTAGAATATGCTTTGAGGCAAATTAATGCACCGATTGGAGTGGCTACATATCAGTTACGAAATACACTGCCAGAAGAGATGAAAGCAATGCTGCCAGAACCAGAGGAGATTATTAAGAGGTTAAAGATATTTGAGGAAGAGTAAATATTTCTTTTAAAAGTTTATAGAAAAAGGAAGGATTCAAAATGGAAGAATTCTATCAAATCAGGAACAGCGTGTTGGAATCCTATACCGGAAGAGAGGAGGAACTTGTCGTTCCAGATGGCGTACATACGATAGGAACAGGAGCATTTAAGGCTTGTATTTCTTTGAAACGGGTCGTCTTGCCGCCAGGGCTGGCAGTGATTGGGAACGATGCCTTTAAGGGCTGTCGGAAGCTGGAGGAAATCAAGGTTCCGGATGGTGTAAAAATAATTGGAAGCTATGCGTTTCACCGTTGTCATGCTCTGCGGCGGATTTGTCTGCCAGATTCGGTAGAAGAAGTAGGGGACTGTGCTTTTTTGTATTGCGATAGGTTAGTGGAAGCCAGGCTGCCAGGGGTGAAGCGGCTGGGGGCGCAGATGTTTTTAAATGATGTGCGTTTGCAGAAGGTAGAGCTTTCGGCAGAACTAGAAGCAGAAAGTATTTGCGATATGTTTACCGGCTGTAGCCGGATTACGGAGATTATTCTGGCAGGAGGAGAACACGTAAGGATTGCCAACGCGGTCGAAGCGGCTGCCAGCGGACAGGATATGCCGCCGATTGCCCGTCAGGTCGTAACGGATATTTTAAAGATGATGGAGCTAGAGGGCAGGCGGTTGGTTCGCTTTTTGATTAACCTAAAGCATGTAGAAATTCCGGAAGGAGTAGAGAGTCTGGCGAAAAGCTGCTTTTTTGATAAGCGGGGAATCGTTTCGGTTACGCTGCCAAGTTCTCTGCGGGAAATCGAAAGCCGGGCGTTCCGCAACTGCATTAGTTTAGAACAGATAGAATTTCAAGGGGAGGAAATGCAGGGAGGGGAGGTGGAAATTCGTGAGGACGCCTTTCGGAATTGCACGTCTTTAAAGACCATTCGTCTGGGGAAGAAACGGGAATATCAGTTGACAGGGCTGGTTGGGGTAACGGAAGTGTCAGGTAATGGACAAGATATCCCGGATATGGTACTACGGATTCAAAAGCAGGTTCTTGGGAATTTCCGTCTGAGCGGAACGATTTTACTGCGGTATTTAGGAGAGGAATCACGCGTAGTAGTGCCGGAGGGGATTACCCGGATTGGTGCGGAAGCGTTTGCCGGAAAGGAAGCGATAGACCGGGTGATTTTGCCGGAGAGTCTGACGGAAATCGGTGCAGAAGCTTTCCGGGACTGCCTGCTGCTGCAAAGCATTTCGTTTCCGGAAGGGCTTTGCCGGATTGGCGCCGGAGCGTTTGAGCATTGTGTAAAGCTGTTGCGTGTCAATCTGCCTTCCGGGCTTTCTCAAGTGGAAGAGAGGACGTTTCGGCACTGTCTGGTGTTGCATGAAGTAACGCTTCCAAAGGGACTAAGAAAAATCGGCGAGGGAGCTTTTTATGGCTGTATCTCTTTAAAAAAGCTGGCTTTTCCGGAGCGGCTGGAAGAAATCGGGGAATTGGCGTTTTACCGTTGTGATAGTTTAAGGGAGGTGCGTCTGCCGGCGGCAACAGAACGGGTGCAGAGCCTGGCGTTTGCTAAAAGTGGTGTGCGCCGGGTACAGATAGCCGGGAGTGGGCAAGCCTTTGGGAGAGATGTATTTGGAAGCTGCCCGAAGCTAAAAACGATGGTGTTGGAGGAGAGTGTGCAGCATATAGCAGATAAGCTTGCTTATGGCTGTACGGCTTTGGAGCGGGTGATATTGCCGGAACAATTACAGTCAATCGGGCAGCATGTGCTGGAAGAAAGCCCGTTTTTAGAACACTGGCGGACAGAACAAAGAGAACGAATGCGGAACCTGCAGGAAAACGATTCTGTTTTTTGGGACGGACGGGAGCTGGAGGGGACAGTCGCCCTGGCAGAAGGAGTACAAATCATAGCGGGAGGGGCATTTTACGGAAATAAAAAGGTAAGAGAAATCCGTCTGCCGGAGAGCGTACGCTTTATCGGAAGGGCAGCGTTTGAAGGGTGTACAGAGCTAAGACGGTTGGTAATGCCTGCCGGAATTCGCGAGATAGAACCAGAACTTTGCAGCGGCTGCGTGAAGCTGGAAGAGGTTGTGGTCAAAAGGAGAACAAGAACCGAATATGCTCCGGAGTATTTGACTTTGGGAGATAGAGCCTTTTATCAATGCCGGGCATTACGTAAGCTTTCCTTACAAAAGACCACATACATTGGGAAGGAAGCATTGACCGGCTGCCAGTCTTTGGAGCGGAGTGCAGTCCATGACAGGCTGTGGGCAGGAGAACGAGCCTTTGACGGGACACCGTATGTAAAAGATACGTTGGAGGTACGAGGTTCTATACAACAGTCAGAGCGGATTTTTGTAGGGAAAGTGCTGGTGTCCGGTGAGGGGTGCCAGGGAAATCTTTGTCTGCCGGAAGGTATAACACGTATCGCGCCCTATGCCTTTGCAGGAAACCGTAGCCTGACTGGTATAGAGCTTCCGGCTTCTTTGGAGGAGATCGGGGAGGGAGCCTTTTTTGGATGCAGCGGGCTTTCCTGGGTGAAATGTTCGGATTCCGGGCAAGGCGAAGGGAAAAACAGAATCAAAATCGGAGCAAGAGCTTTTGAAAAGTGTAGTTCTTTACAGGAAATAGAAACTGCGGCAGAGCAGATAGGGACAGGAGCCTTTTCTTTTTGCACTGCCTTACAGCGGGCGTTTCTGCCTGGAATAACGGAAGTTTCGGACAGACTTTTTGAGGGCTGCGCTGCTCTAAAGAAGTGTGTCTGTAAGAACGTAGAAACAGCAGGGGAAAGCAGCTTTTGCGGGTGCCAGGCGTTAGAGGAGTTTCCGTTTGCGGTTCTTAGGATTATAAAAAGGCGCGCCTTTGAAGGATGTGACAGCCTGCAGGTGCTAACGCTGCAAAGGGAGAGTTTTTTAGAAGAGTATGCGTTTCGGGATTGTGGGAGACTTTTACGGATAGAACTGCTACCCGCCGACGAAACACCTGTAGACAGCGTATCGCTTGTTGCAGGGAGTGTTTTTCGAGAGTATGCGTTTTCCGGCTGTACTGCCCTGCGGACGGTGAATTGCCAGGGGAAAAGCTGGACGCTTTCAAGCTACCAGGACATCCGATCGGAAGCGGTTCCGGAGGTGGTTCGGCGGATTTGGGACAGTACGTTTAGCTGTTTTGAGGTAGAGGGAGAGGAGCGGCTTTGTGCTTACCGGGGAGCGGGAAAGGTGCTGCATATCCCAGAAGGGATCCGCCAGATAGAGGCAGAGGTATTTCGGAACTGTATGCAGCTACAGGAGGTGACGTTTCCGGAGAGTCTGAAAGAGATTGGCGCACGAGCTTTTCACGGGACGGAATGGTTAGAACGGCAGAAGAGACAAAAGGGGATGGTTATAGTCAAAGATATGTTGTTAGATGCTTCTACCTGTCAGAAAGAAGTGACGATTCCTGCGGATATCCGTCTGGTTTGCGGCTGGGCGTTCGCCAATGGTCTGCAGATTTCCAGTATTCGTTTCCAGTCGGAGCGGACACGGGTAGGAGACTATGCGTTCCGAAATTGTGTTTTTTTGGAACAACTGTATTTGCCGGATGGAACGTGCGTAACGCTTTCCGGGCTTTCTGACCGGGAAAAAGATTTGCCGCCTTTAGCAAAGCAGGCAGCTTGTGACAGTATGAATTGTTTTAAAACGGATGAAAAAGGGGTATTGGTGGAGTGTACGGGAAATATTTCCGTACTTCGTCTGGCAGACGGAATTACTGCCGTTGGTGACGGCGCGTTTGAGGATGGGAATTTACTGACGGAAATATTCTTTTCCGATACAGTATGGCGTATTGGACGACGTGCCTTTGCAGGATGTAAATGGCTGACAGAAGTGCGGCAGGCAGAGCATGTGCAGGAAATTGGAGAACAGGCATTTTCCGGCTGCGGACGACTACGGAGAATTGAGCTTTCGGAAAG
>CAJUFW010000036.1:3316-22405 GCA_910585655.1 uncultured Lachnospiraceae bacterium | reverse complement strand
TGCCAGAGGAAAAGCTGAGGTTGGTTTTGGAGAAGTTCCCACAGGTGAATTTTGTTCATACTTATGGACAGACAGAGGCAGCGCCGAGAATTACACAGCTTCTGCCGGAACAGGCACTATCAAAGCTTGGATCGGTAGGGCGTCCGTTACCTGGAGTGGAGGTGAAGGTGGTAAAAGAGGATGGAACAGAGGCGTCGGCTGGAGAAATTGGAGAGATCATTACCTGTAGTGACTGTGTGATGCCAGGATACTATAAGAATCCAAAAGAAACCTTAAAGGCAATCCAAGGAGGCTGGCTGTATACTGGAGATTTGGGTGCCTTTGATGCGGAAGGGTATTTGTATATCAAAGGGCGAAAGAAAAACATGCTGATTTCCGGCGGCATCAATCTTTATCCAGAGGAAATCGAAGAAGTGCTTGGTTCTCATCCGGCTATTCAGGAAGCGGTGGTGTCAGGGGAGAAACATGAGGTGTTGGGAGAGGTTCCGGTAGCAAGGCTGATGAAGGAGGAAGGCGCAGATATCATGGCAGCAGAGTTAATTACGTATTGCCGGGAGTATTTAGAGGATTATAAAATTCCGGTCAGGATGGAATTTGTAGAACAAATAGAAAAGACCAGCACCGGAAAAATCTTGCGGCGGGATATTTCTGCTGAGAAGGTTGTAACAGTTCAGCCCAGGACTTTGCATGAACAGCAAAATCCGTGAAATAACGTGGTGGACGGCTGCAGGGCTTCCGGTAGAACAGGAGAGCGTTAGGAAAGGATGGAAAAACATGGAAGAACAGGTAAGGGAGATTTTAAAGGAGTTATGCAGGTTGGATTTGACAGAAGAGGAAAAGGAGAAAATTTTACAGAATAAGGATTGTAATCTGAAAGAAGAATTAGGCTTTGATTCGTTGTTGATGGTAGAACTGATAATCGAGATTGAAGAACAATTGGGATTTGAGTTTGAAGCAGAAGAGATGGATATGAAACGGCTGCAAAGCTATCAAAACTTATTAGAACTGGTAAAACGGCACGAAAATGACAGGCTGTGATGCAAAAAAATTAAAAAAAGATAGATATAGGTGAAAAATAATAGACAGAAAAAATTTTTTATGGTAAATTTAATTATCCAAAACAAAGGCTCCAAACGCCGCAGAAATCGTTCCAAACCGGCAGGAGCATAGGGCAAGATAACAATAGTGTTGAAAAAAGCAACTACATAACGAGGGAGGTCATCATGAAAGAAAAAAACGAACGGAGGAAAACCCTACTCTGGACGGTGCGGTTCTGTTTCCATCTAAGCCGTACCTATTTTATTTTATGGTCGTTTCTTAGCATCGCAGTAGCGGTGCTACCTGCGGTCGTCTTGTATTTCCAAAAGGAATCCATCAGCATTCTATCTGATTATATCCTCACCGGGCAGGGAACAGTGTCTGACGTCCTTCCGGCAGTTATCGGGCTGGGGATTTTCTTGGCGGCAATGGGGGTCGCCTCCCGGTTTAATTATGGCTATATCTGGCTGGTACTTTATAACAAATATTTTCTGGGAACCGAGGAGCGGGTCATGGAAACGATCCGGGATATCAGCCGCAAAACGTTTCTCGACCAGAAGTTCAAAGAGGATTATTACTTTGCGATTGCCCGTTGCGGCGCGGTAACAGAAATCATTTCTACGTTATTTCTTTTGTTCAGCAAAGCGCTTTCCATTCTTTCGGTTTCTCTGGTTGTCCTGCGGTATTCCTGGCAGCTTGTTTTGGTGACGTTTCTCTATATCCTGCTGGTCGTGCTGGTGAATTTCCGTCTGGGCAATAAAGTCAAGGATCGGACGGCGGATATCAAGCTGGCGGATCAACGGAGCGGCTATTTTATGGATATGGTGATGAACACCGGGGTAGCAAAGGAAATTCGCCTGTTTGATGCGAGTAGTCGGATTGTGGAAAAATGGGAAAGGGAATACAACCAGGTTAAGGACTTTGAAAGGGGCAATGATAAAATCTACGCCTGGCTTTCCTTGGTGAGTAAGCTGGTGTATTTCCTCTTTATCAGCGCAGTATTGGGCTTTGCCGTCCGACAGGTGCTGGCTGGGCGGATGGAGCTGGGGATTTTTACAGCGGTTTATGCGATGGGACAGACCGTTTCAGGTTCTATTCAGGAAGTTGTGTTAAACTATAGTACATTATTACAATCGCTTTATGTCGTATGGCACCAGATGAATTTCTTTGAAGGAAAGTGGGAGAAACGACCTGACGCAGAAGTTTTAGTTCCAGGGGCAGCTTCTGAGTCTAAGAGTTCGGTTCTGTCTGGAAGAAAGGGCGGCGATATTGCGGAAGCAGGCTGTGTGTTTGAAGCGGAGCATCTTTCGTTTTCTTACGATGATAAAAAAGAAGTTTTATCGGATATCAGCTTTCAAATTCGTCAGGGAGAGAGCGTTGCTCTGGTCGGCTGTAATGGCAGCGGGAAGAGTACGCTGATCCGTCTGCTGACGAAAATGTATGCTCCGACGGGCGGAACGCTGCGTTTTCAGGGAGAGGATTACCGGACGATTCCGACCGAAGATTTGACAAAGGAAATCGGTATCTTTTTCCAGGATTCCGCTCTGCTTCATGTGACATTAGGAGAAAATATCGGATACGGAAGTATTGAGGATATGGAGGATACGAAAAAAATCGAGCGGGCGGTTCATATGGGCGGAGCGGACAGCTTGGTGGCAAAGCTGCCGAATGGTCTGTCTACGCTGCTGCTGAAGCGGGTGGATAAATCGGGTGTGATGCTTTCCGGCGGAGAGGCGCAGAAGATCGCGATTGCCAGAGCCTATATGGGAGAGAGGGACGTCCTGATTTTTGACGAACCGTCGGCTGCCCTTGATCCGATTGCCGAGCGGGAGCTGTTTGAGCGGATTCGCCAGGAAAATCAGGGAAAGACGGTGATTATGATCAGCCACCGGGTAGCTTTCGCCCGAATGGCAGATCGGATTCTGGTGCTAAATAACGGGAAGCTGGCAGAGGAAGGAAACCATGAGGAGCTGATGAAGAAAAAGGGCTTGTATGCTGAATTTTATCAGGAGCAGGCAAAGTGGTACGAACAGGAATCGGCATAAAGTGGTAGCCAGTCATACAGGTAAGATACCTTGCAGGAAAAATAGAAAGAAGAAGGAATTGTGATTACATAAAGACAAACAACAGGGAAGAGGTCTGAAAGGAAGGGAGAGGCTAAGATGGGAAAAAAGAAAGACGGAGAAAATAGGGGTGGGCAAAAAAGGGAGGAACAGAAAAAGAAGACGCATAGCTTCCGGAATTTTAAGCGGGCGGCAGCGTTAAGCTTTTCGACCAAATCCAGAATGTCTCATGTGGTAACGGTGCTTTCGGTAGTGTTTGCCTTTCTGCCAGTATGGCTTGCCAGACAATTCCAGGCTCTGACAGACGGGCTGCTGGGTGTGCTGGCAGTAGGAGGAGGCGGGGCAGCCGGAACAGGACAAAGCGGGGCGCAAGCAGCGGCAGACGCGACAGGAAAGCTCTCAGACGGAGTGGTCTGGGAAACGGTATGGCTTCCGTTTCTGCTTGTCTTGTTGCTGCTGTTACTCCAGCTTTTCTTAGAGTCGGCAAAGAGCTATTGCCAGAAGGAGGATGCAAGAAATGCTAACCGGCATGTAACAAAGTCGCTGTTAGAGCTGCAGGCGACGGTTCGTTATCCTTATATTGAGAACCATGACGACTTTCAGGAGCGGGTACAGTTTGCCATGCAGTTTACCGGAGGTCAGGTGACAAAGGTACTGTCGGAAATCAGCCTTTATCTGGCAGAATTTTTGATGCTGCTTTTGGTAGCGGGCAGTTTGGCGCGGGTAAATCCATGGTTTGTGGTCATTACGGTTTTGGTCAGCATTCCCTCTGCTTATATTACCTACAAATATCAGGATGAAACGTTCCAGAACGAGGTGCGCGGGATGCAGGATTCGGCGATGATCAACCATTATTTCTGGATCTTGGCGACACAGGAATTCATGCAGGAGGTACGGCATTTCCGTCTGTTTTCGGTTGTCAAAGGGAAGTGGCGGGAAACAGCAGATCGTTATATCGGCAGAAAAAACCGTATTATGGGAAAGCATGCAGGTATCAACGTGGTAAACGATATCGTGCGGAACCTGGTTTGTCTGCTGGTGCTGGTCTGGACGGCGCGGATGATTTATGAGAATCCGATGTTGGGGATTGGTGTATTTACGCTTGTTCTGACTTTGACAAGGCAGCTATTACAGTTTTCCAGCGATTTGTTTTCCGGGATGGCGAACCTGGTTTCGTATCTGCCGTATATGGGGGAATATTTTTCCCTGATGGAGCTGCCAAGGGAGCAGACGCTCTCCGGGCAGCCGGCAGCCGGACAGCAAATAGCTGGCAGTCAGCAAACGACTGCTGGACGACAAATGGCAGGCTCGGCTATGGCAGAGCAGAAGAACGGTTTGGGGGAAATCGCATTTTCCGGAGTTTCTTTTTCCTATCCGGATACAGATCGAGAAGTGCTGCACGATATTTCCGTACGCATAAAGCCAGGGGAAAAGATAGCGATTGTCGGAGAAAACGGTTCTGGAAAAACAACCTTTATCAATCTGCTCTGTGGATTATACGAGGCAGGAAAGGGAGAGATTTTGGTCAACGGCAGAGATATCAAAACAGAAACAGCCAAGGTTCGGGATGGCTTGACCGTAGCGGTTCAAAATTTTGCCCACTATGAAGATACAATGCGGGAAAATATCGTGATTTCAGACGGAAGCAGGCAAATAGAAGATGGAAAAATTCGGGAGCTGTTAAAAAGTCTGGATTCTCTGGAAGTTGTAGAGAGCCAGAAGGAAGGACTGTCGGAACGGCTTGGCAGCTACAGCCTGAAAGGGAATGATTTATCAGGCGGTCAGTGGCAGAAGTTAGCGATTGCCAGAGCAGCGTGGCGGGATAAGAGCAGTATCATGATTCTGGACGAACCGACCGCGGCTTTGGATCCGATGGCGGAGACGAAGCTTTACCAGGACTTTAACGCGCTGACCGGAGACAGAACGGTGTTGCTGATTTCCCATCGCCTTGGTGTGACCTCACTGGTAGACCGGATTCTGGTATTTTCGGACGGAAGGATTATCGAGGACGGAAGTCATAAAGAACTGATGCAGGCAGGAGGCTACTATGCGAAGATGTATCAGGCGCAGGCGGAGTGGTATCAATAAAGCAGACCGGTTCCTCTTTTGGAAAAACCGCATATAGTAGGAAATAACAAGAGCTGTTCGGAGGCTGCTATGCCAGATTGCCAGGCTGCTATTTATTCTAACGAGTATGCGGATTATATCATTGAGGTAAGAGGAGATCTTCAAGGCTTACTAGAGATCTATGAAGATTTATGCTATGAAAATTTAAAGGAATTATTAGGAGTGGTGCATATTCCTCGGACAAATGATCTTCCGGGGCTATGGGAAGCATATCGCTCTTTTCCAAAATGTTATGGGCTGTTGGATACCTCCAACCTGGAAGCGACTGGGGTGGAACGGATGAGACGACAGCCCTTTTTGGATTTGTATGGGCAAGGTGTGATAGTAGGGGTAATTGATACAGGAATTGACTATACCCATCCTGTTTTTCGCTATGCCGACGGAACGAGTCGTATTTTAGAGCTATGGGATCAGACCATTCCTTATACCGAGGGAAAAAGGGAGTTTGATCCGTCATATGGGACGGTTTATACCAGGGAGCAGATTAACACTGCCTTGGCTAGCAGCAGTCCATATGAGATTGTACCGTCTCGTGATACTGACGGGCATGGAACATTTCTGGCTGGGGTAGCAGCAGGGAATGAAATGGAGGAGGATGATTTTTCAGGAATCGCGCCTTTGGCTGATTTGGCAGTCGTAAAATTGAAGGAAGCAAAGCCCTATTTGCGGGAATATTATCAGATTGCAGAGGATGTTCCTTGTTATCAGGAAACTGATTTGATCTTAGCTGTTTATTATCTGACTAATTTGGCTATTCGTCAGAGCAAGCCATTGGTGATTCTGATGGCGCTTGGAACGAATCAAGGCGGGCATGATGGAATGTCCTATCTGGCAAGCCTGCTCCGCCAAAATCATCAGGCATCCGATCGTTGTGTTTGCCTGGCAGCAGGAAACGAGCTGGGATGGGGACATCATTACCATGGGCAAATGTCAGGTTCAGAAACGATGCAGGAGCTGGAATTTCGGGTAGGAGAAGGGGAAGAAGGCTTTAGCATGGAGATGTGGGGAGAGGTTTTAGATACGTACTCCGTTGGTTTTACGACGCCGACCGGCTATACGACTGGGAAAATTTCTGTGCGCCCGGGACGGATTGAGCGGATAAATTTTACGTTTGAGCCTGTGACCCTGGAACTGGCATATGGGATTGTTTTTCGCAATATTGGAACACGTCTGACTGGAATCCGTTTTATCAATCCGACTCCGGGGCTTTGGAAAATGCAGGTATACCGGGAAGAGGTAATAGGAGGGGAATACGATATTTGGATGCCAATGTTTAATTTTCTTTCGGAAGATACGCATTTTATGAAGCCTGATCCAGATATTTTGGTCTGCGATCCTGGAAATGTGTTAGAAACGATTACGACAGCCGCTTACAACCATCGGAACGGAAGCATTTATCTTCATTCTTCTCGTGGTTATGCTAGGAACCACACCATCAAACCTGACTTGGCAGCGCCGGGAGTAGGAATTTCCGGACCGGTAGCAGGAGGCGGTTATGACAGTCGGAGCGGAACCAGTGTGTCCGCCGCGCAGACTGCAGGAGTAGCTGCGCTGCTGATGGAATATGCGCCTGGTATCAGTGGAAGAGAAATCCAGCAATATTTGATACGAGGAGCGACTAGGACGAATCTTATCTACCCAAACCGGGAATGGGGATATGGAACCCTGGACATTTACCGGGCATTGGAACTGATTGGAGGGCAGAGGCGATAAAAACTCCGTCTTGCACTTCCTAGTTAGATTCGCTATAATAAAAACAGTACGAAATACAGCAAAAGAAAGAAGGTTTGAAATGAACCCAATTAAAATGGAGACCTTTACACAGTTTCAGTTTGTCAGCAATCCTTCCTTTGCTCCGAATGGTAAAAGCATTGCTTTTGTGGTGCAGCAGGGGGATTTGAAGGACAACGATTATAAAGGAGACTTGTACCTTTATGATTGTGAAACGGATCGTGTCATTAGGCTGACGACAGCAGGGGATGCCAAAAGTTATGTATGGACGGAAAAAGGAACGTTGCTGTTTCCCTCTGCAAAGCGGGAAGCCAAAAAACAGGCGGATAAAAAAGAGAAGGGCAGTGAAAAAAGGCAATCAAGCGACAGTACGGTTTATTATGAGATTTCTTTAAACGGAGGAGAGGCGGTAAAGGCTTTTGAGGTGCCTTTAAAGGTTGCCAGTATGTATCGCGTGGATAAGGAACGCTATCTGCTGACCGCCGTTACCGAACTGGAAAAGCATCTGCAGGGCAAGGACGATGCTTATGAGGTAGTAGATGAGATCCCGTTTTGGTTTAATGGTAAGGGATTTATCAACGGGCGAAGGAACCGTCTGTATGTCTATCATGCTGGTACGGGGGAACTGACTCCGGTTTCGGAGGAAACGGCGGATGCCTCCTCTTATTCTGTCAGAGGAACAAAAATCCTTTACAAAGCATATCAGTGGACGGATGTCCACAACATGTACGACGGCATTTATTTGTATGACCTGGAAACAGGAGAAACAACATGTTTGTTAGAGCAAGATACCAGGCGGACAGGGATGATAGGATTTTGGACGGATCAGGAGGCGGTGGTTGCTTCCAGCATAGACAATCCACACGGAAACGGAAAATATATGGATTTTTATACCTTGAACCTGGAAAGTGGTGAAATGAAACTGCTGACGGAGTATGATTACAGCAGTGGTTCCGGAAGTGTAGGCAGCGATGCTCGTCTCGGCGGAGGAAGGACGGTAAAAACAGAGGAGGGCATTTGCTATTTTGTTACCACCAGGGGGGAGAACGCTCATCTCTATACAATCCAAAAGGACGGAACGTTAAACGGAATTGTCACAGAGAGCGGCTCCTGTGACAGCTTTGATATTTGGGATGGTCATGTGGTAGTGTGCGGTCTGTATGGGGATAAGCTGGCGGAATTGTACTTAGACGGAAAACAGATCACTCATTTTAACGATATGAGTCAGTGGCAAATATCCACTCCAAAGGCGTTGACCTTTACTGCCTCGGACGGCTATGAGCTGACCGGATGGGTGATGAAACCGATTGGCTATGAACCTGGAAGGCGCTACCCGGCAATTTTCCATATCCACGGCGGTCCGCGTACGGTATTTGGTTCGGTATTCCATCATGAAATGCAGGTGTGGGCGAACGCAGGATATTTCGTGTTCTTTACCAATCCAAGAGGTTCCGATGGCTTTGGGACAGAATTCGGGGATATCAACGGCAAATATGGGACGGTCGATTATGATAACCTGATGGAATTTACCGACTATGTGCTGGCGCAGGAACCGGATATTGACAAAGAGCGGGTCGGGGTGACAGGTGGTTCTTACGGCGGATTTATGACCAACTGGATCATCGGTCATACGGATCGGTTTAAGGCGGCAGCCTCCCAGCGTTCGATTGCTAACTGGATTTCTTTTGAATATATGTCGGATATCGGGCATACGTTTACGAAAAACGAACAGTCTGTTTTTGCTTGCGAGGATGTAGAAAAGTTATGGCTTCATTCACCGATTCGATACATTGCAAACTGTAAGACGCCTACTTTATTTATCCATTCGGAGCAGGATTACCGCTGCAATATCGCAGAGGGAATGCAGATGTTCGCTGCTCTGAAGGTATTGGGTGTGGATACCAGAATGTTGGCGGTAAAAGGAGAGACGCATGAGCTGTCCCGTTCCGGCAGACCAAGAAACCGGATGATACGGATGAAGGAGATTTTGAACTGGATGGATCGGTATTTAAAGCCAGAAGAAAATAGAAAAACGGATGGGGAGGAGGAATTATCATGAAACAGACAGAGAAAATGCCCGTAACAAGGGAAGACTTATTTCAATTCCATTTTCTGTCGGAAGCTTCTCTTTCCCCTGACGGACAATGGGTGGCATATGTGGTAAGCGAGGCAGATAAAGAAGAAAACTGTTATCACAGCGGCATTTGGGCAGTTAATTTACACACAAAAGAAAACAAATTGTTAGCTACCAGAGGCGAGGCAAAAAGCCCGCTATGGTTAGACAACGAGACACTTTTGTTTGTTTCCGGAAGAGATAAGGACGAAGAAAAAAAGGATAACACGCAATATTATCAGATTTCTTTAAACGGCGGCGAAGCGCAAAGAGCGATGTCCATTCCGTTAAAGGTAGAAAAGCTAAAAAAGCTGGGGAAGAAGTGGCTGGTAGCCGCTACGGTAAATGAAAAGGAGCAAAACGACCAAAACGATGGGAGTCAGCCGCAGGAAGAGAACGAGTATCAGGCAAAAGAGGGCGAAGACTACTATATTTATGAGGAACTTCCATTCTGGTTTAACGGCAAAGGAGTACGTAGCAGAAAGCGTTCAGCCTTGTACTTGTTTGACGAAGAATCAGGAAATATAACGAGGATTACGCCAAAATACCTGGATACCGTTTCGTATGATGTCTCTGGTGACGGCAGTAAAATCGCCTATTCCGGTCCGGTTTATGAAAGCCTAATGCCGCGGACAAGCGGGCTGTATGTATATGATGTGGCGTCTTCTGAAAGCAAGCAGTTGGTTTCAGAAGAGCTTTATGACATCGGTCAGGTTTGTTTTTTGGGAGAAAATCGCATTTTTTATACCGGAGGAACCTATGAACGGGTAGGCAAAAATCCGCGTTTTTATGTATATGACCTGACGACCGAGATGGTAAAGCAGCTTCCGTTCCATGATTTCCAGATTGGAAATACAGTGGGCAGCGATGCAAAATTCGGCGGTGGAAAAGCGATGGCTTATTGCCCGGAGAAGGATGTGCTGTACCTTCTAAGAACTTCCTGGGGAGACTGCCAGCTTGTAGCGATGGATAAAGAAGGAGATATTCAGCCAGTAAGCAAAGAGCCAGGAACCGTATGTGGTTTTGATGTAAAGGGAGATCTCATTGTCATGACCGCTATGCGGGGACAGCATTTGGCAGAAGTATATACGCTGTGTCCGGAGAGTGGAACGGAAGAAAAACTTACGGGATTTAACGATAACTATTTAGAGTCCCATTTCATTTCCGCTCCAGAAGCCTTTTCCTATCAAGGGAAAAATGGCTATGAAATGGAAGGCTATATCATCAAGCCCGTAGGCTATGAACCGGGGGAAAAATATCCTGCTGTTCTGGAAATCCATGGAGGACCAAAGACAGCTTCCGGCGCTGTTTTCTTTCATGAGTACCAGTGTCTGGCAAACGATGGCTATTTCGTGCTTTACAGCAACCCGCGGGGTTCGGACGGAAGAGGCGAAGCCTACGCGGACATTACAGAGGTATTCGGGAAGGATGATTTTGAAGATCTGCTGGAATTTACCGACGAGGCAATCAAAAAATATCCGGAGATTGAAGAAACGAAAATTGGTATTTGTGGCGGTTCTTACGGTGGCTTTATGTGTAACTGGATGGTTGGTCATACCGACCGCTATGCGGCAGCCGTATCCCAGCGTTCTATTTCCAACTACCTGACCAAATGTCTGTATACGGATATCGGTTATTATGCAAACCGTTTGCAGATGGGCGCTTATCCATGGGAGGACTTTCACAAAGTATGGTCGATGTCCCCGCTAAGCGGTGCGGCAAACGCCAAGACTCCACTGTTATTGCTGCAATCGGACGAGGATTATCGGTGCTGGATGGGAGATGCCGTTCAGATGTTTTCCGCGGTCAAGCGTCAGGGGACAGATACCCGTCTGGTATTGTTTCATGGGGAGAATCATGAGCTTTCTAGGAGTGGCAAGCCTAAGAACCGTATGACCAGGATGAAAGAGTTAGAAGAGTGGTTTGAGAAGTATTTGTAAAATAAGTGCAGGTTGTACCTGTAAAAAAAAGAGGACTGTGTGGAAGCAGAGAGAAAATTTGCTTTTACACAGTTCTTTTGTGGTTCCAAAACCCATCTGTGCAATATTGCACAAGGAATATTAAAAAAATAGGTAAAAAAGCTATAGGATTTTTAATCAAGTCATGTTATACTAATTAAATACGTCAAAAGCATGTGCAGAACTGTCGGGTAGAAAGTCATCGACAGAGAAGAGAATCAAGAGTCTGCCTGCGATATATTTTTTTAGTACAAAATGAAATCGTTTACAGTAAGAAAGGAAGAGATAAGATGGACCGTATAGGCAAAAACGCGGTGCCGCAAATGGCACTGGAACTGGTGCCGCCGGGTACCTATGAGGAGGAAGAGGAGCGGAAAAAGCTGAAAAAGGTGCCGCTGCCGGAAAATATTACATCGAAAATGCTGTATAAGGATATTGTACATATTGCATGGCCGTCCTTGATTGAGCTGACGCTGACACAGTTAGCATCTATGGTAGATATGATGATGGTAGGGCGTCTTGGTTCTCCGGCACTGACAGCGGTAGGGCTGACGACGCAGCCGAAGTTTTTGCTGATGACGTTGTTCATGTCGTTAAACGTCGGCGCTACGGCGATGGTAGCTCGTTACAAGGGGGCTGGAAAGCCGGAAAAAGCCAATTTGATTTTACGGCAGGCGTTTCTGATGACGTTTATTTTGTCCCTGCTGATGTCTGTGACCGGATTTTTTGCCGCCAGACCGCTGATTCGGTTTATGGGCGCTCCGGATGATGTAACGCTGCAGGGTGGTACGGTGTATTTGCAGATTCAGATGTTGGGATTTGTTTTTATGGCACTGACCTCTACGATTACGGCGACGCTGCGCGGGGTAGGAAATTCCAAGACGGCGATGGTCTATAACGTCGTAGCCAATGTAGTCAATGTTATTTTGAATTATGTTTTGATTTATGGGCATTTCGGCTTCCCTCGTTTGGAAGTGGCAGGCGCTTCTCTGGCAACGATCATCGGTCAGTTTGTTGCGTTCTTGTTAGGAATGTATGCAATTATGAACGGGAAGCAATATTTGCAGTTAAAAATAAAAGAAGGTTTTAAGCCGGATAAGGGAGCGTTAACGTCGATTTTCCAGATTGGTATTCCGGCGATGATTGAACAGATGGTAATGCGTACTGGTATGATCATTTATGCGAGAACAGTAGCCGGTCTGGGGACAGTAGCTTATGCTACTCATCAGGTATGTATGAATATTCAGGCGCTTTCCTTTATGATTGGACAGGCGTTCGCTGTTTCCGCTACTTCTCTGGTCGGGCAGAGTTTAGGGCGCGTTCGTTCGGATATGGCAGAGGCTTACAGCAGCCGTACCAGCCGGATTGGCTATGCCTGCGCGTTTCTTTTAACGATTGTATTTCTTCTGTTCGGCAGACAGATTGTGATGCTTTACAACGATGAAAAAGAAGTGATTGAAGCAGGAGCGGTGATTCTTTGGTATGTAGCGTTTTTACAGCCGTTCCAGGCAATGCAGTTTATTTTGGCAGGTGCCTTAAGGGGGGCAGGCGATACGAAGGCGACGGCAGTCGTTACGTTTATTACGATGTTGATTGTTCGTCCTACCTTGGCGATTATTCTGATTAAGGTGTTCCATATGGGATTAAACGGCGCTTGGATAGCTTTGGCAGCGGATCAGATGCTGCGTTCAATCCTGATTTTTGCACGTTACCGTACGGGAAGATGGAAATATTTAAGAATCAGCCAATAATTTCTGTTGATTATTTTGCAAAAAAGCGTTAGAATGGCAATGGAAAAACTTCTATGGTTCTTGGAATGGATAGAGAAGAAGGGAGAAACTTACGATCATGAAGAAAAAATCACATATTTCTCTGGCTGGATATTTGCTTTGTAACAGTGGGATTGAGGAATTACAGGAGCATCGCAAAGCCTTTTACTTAGGAAGCATTCTGCCGGATTGCGTTCCGTCTTTTTTCACAAGGAAGCATCGGATCGATACGACGTTTGAGATTCTGAAAAAAGAAATCCGGAAGATTACTGAGGATTTTGAGCCGGAAAAGGGAATGAACGGTTATTATTGCAGGCATTTAGGGGTGATCACCCACTACCTGGCAGATTACTTTACGTATCCGCACAATACGGTTTTTGAAGGAGGATTAAGAGAGCATTGCGCTTATGAAAACCGGCTCAAGGATGCTATCCAGGAATATGTGCAGGGATCGGAAGCGAGCCGCCTGGCGCAAAAAATCCGGGAGCAGAATGGAATCTTTTATTCCGTAGATGAAATATGTGAGTTTATCAAGCAGATGCACGAGAATTATTTGAAGGTAATCAAAGCAGTCCGGGAGGATTGCCGTTATATTGTAGAGCTTTGCTTCCGTGTGGTAGACGCGATCATTCAGCTTTGCGAGTGGAAGCGGGAGGGCAATGCCGAAACGAAATTAGAGATGGCTTGAAAGTTGTTCCAAAGAACTATACTCTCTGGGAGAAATCCCATAGGCTCGTTTAAAATTTCGGAAAAAGGACGAATAATCCGAAAAGCCGCATTGCAGCCCGGCTTCACCAGGAGTAGAGCCTTGTCGGAGCAGATCACAGGCGCGGATCAGGCGTTTTTGTAAAATAAACTGATGGACGGTCAGACCGGTCAGCACTTTAAAAGAGCGCAGAAAATGATATTTGCTCATATGAGCATAGGAGGCAAGTGTTTCTAGGGAAAGATCGTCAGTCAAATGTTGGCTGATATAGTCGGAGATCTGGCGGACAAGAGGATAAGGAGAATCTTCCTTGACGTCTGCCAGATATTTTTTGTGTTTTTGCTGCTGGTAGAGCGTAGTAAAAAACAGCGTCAGATAGGACTGATCCGCCAGAAAGCGTAGTTGGCGTTGTTCCTCATTTCCGCTTTCCGCTGCTACCAGGCGGAGCAGGAATTCGCGGAGCAGACGCTCGGTGACGGTCGGGAAATGCCAGGCGCATTTGGACTCGGAAAAGCATTGAGACAGATCGATTCGTCCCTGGGAAAGCTGATTTAAAAGGGAGTCTGTAATCCAAAGAAGGATACGGCTGCTGGTGTCGTGCTGCTTTGGCTGATAGAGATAATGGTGGATTTGATTTCGTCCGATAAGCAAAAAGTCGCCTTGTCCCAGGTGGTAGACGGACGGCTCTACATAGATATCAAAACGACCGCCTGCAATATATAAAATTTCATAAAAATCATGGTAATGAAGGCTGGTTGCACCGACAGGAGCGCCGGTCTTTTCGTATATTTCATAGTCTTCTGCCAACATATATTGACGTTCGTCGTTTGCTGCCATCTGTTTTTTGGCTGTCATATTACGATACTCCTCCCATTTTTCTTTTTGTTTAGTATACCGCAATTTTTGCAATGTTTCAAGCAATTTCTGGTATGTTATTTGAAACAGATTTATGCTATCTTAGTGATAGGTTAAGAGAAAGGTGGAAGAACCAATGGAAATGACATTACGCTGGTACGGATCGGCTTATGATACGGTAACGTTAAAGCAAATCCGTCAGATCCCGGGAGTGACAGGAGTGATTACCACTCTGTATGGGAAGGCAGCAGGAGAGGAATGGACGAGGGAAGAAATCCGGGCATTGAAGGCAGAGGTGGAGGAAGCCGGACTGCATATCGCCGGTATTGAGAGTGTCAACGTTCATGATGCGATCAAAGCCGGGACAGCCGAACGAGAACAGTATATCAAGACGTATATTCGTTCGCTGAAAGCTCTGGGAGAGGAGGACATCCATCTGGTCTGCTATAATTTTATGCCGGTATTTGACTGGACGAGAACAGAGCTGGCAAGAGTACGTCCGGATGGTTCGACGGTATTGGCATATACACAGGAGGCGGTAGACGGCTTAGACCCGGAAAAGATGTTTACTTCGATTTCTTCGGATATGAACGGAAGTGTGATGCCGGGCTGGGAACCGGAGCGAATGGAACATGTAAAAGAATTGTTTGATTTGTACCGGGAGATTGACGAGGAAAAGCTATTTGAAAATTTGAAGTATTTTCTGGAAGCGATTATGCCGGTTTGCAGAAAATATGACATCAAAATGGCGATTCACCCGGACGATCCGGCATGGAGCGTGTTTGGTCTGCCGCGAATCATTATCAATGAAAAAAATATTTTGCGGATGATGCGGATGGTGGATGATGTTCACAATGGCGTGACGTTTTGCTCCGGCTCTTATGGGACAAATCTGGAAAACGATCTGCCGCATATGATTCGGGCTTTGAAAGGAAGAATTCATTTTGCTCATGTTCGCAATCTGAAATTTCATACCCCGGAAAATTTTGAAGAGGCGGCGCATTTATCTTCGGACGGAAGCTTTGATATGTATGAGATTATGCGCGCTTTGTATGAGACAGGCTTTGAGGGACCGATTCGTCCGGACCATGGACGGATGATCTGGGACGAAGTAGCAATGCCGGGCTATGGTTTATATGATCGGGCGTTAGGTGCGACATATCTGAACGGTCTTTGGGAAGCAATAAAAAAGGCGGATCAGGCGAGGCGTCTTCAAACAGACCGTTTTCCGGCAGGAACATTTTCCAAAGAAGCGACGCTTTGGAGGGAAATACAGAAGAGAACGCTTGCGGAACCAGAATGGATTCATTTTGGAGCAGGAAATTTGTTCCGGGCGTTTCCGGCAAGGGTACTGCAGGAGGCTATCGAACAGGGAACGCAGACAAAGGGCGTACTGGCAGTAGAGGGCTTTGACGGAGAATTGGTAGAAAAAGTCTACCGACCTTATGAGAATCGTTTTGTAGCGGTAACGCTTTGCGCGGACGGAACAATGAAAGAACAGCTTTGCGGCAGCATCGCGGCATGCTATAACATTGCAGATCCATCAGAGAAAAGAAGTTCCGATTGGGCGGCATTATCAGCGCAAATGAAAAAGAACTCTGTACGGGCGCTTAGTTTTACGATTACGGAAAAAGGGTATGTCTGGAAAGGGGCGGACGGAAAACCGCTGCCGGCAGTGGAAAGAGATTTTCAGAGAGGACCGAATAGCATGACGGAGCAATGTCCGTTGGAAAGCTATCTGGGAAAGGTAGCAGCGTTATTATACGGGCGTTATCAGGCTGGGGGAAACCCGATTGCTCTGGTCAGTATGGACAACTGTTCCGAAAACGGGAAACGGCTGCAGGAGGCGATTGAGGCGTATGCGGCAGCTTGGGCAGCGAACGGAACGGCAGAGGAGGGCTTTATAGGCTGGCTGCAGGATAAGAATAAGGTAGGCTTTCCTTGGACGATGATTGATAAGATTACCCCACGTCCTGCAGAGGAAGTACTAACATGTCTTACACAGAAGGGCTTTGTGGGGATGGAGCCAGTGATTACCGCTGCCGGCAGCTATTCCGCTCCTTATGTGAACGCAGAAGAATGTGAATATCTGGTGATGGAAGATTGGTTCCCGGCAGGACGGATTCCGCTTTCCGGAGAGGGGATTTATTTTGCCGACCGCGAGACAGTTAAAAAGGCAGAGCGGATGAAGGTATCAACCTGTTTAAATCCACTGCATACGGCATTGGCAGTTTTTGGCTGTTTGTTAGGTTATGAACGAATTGCAGAGGAAATGAAAGATAGAGAGCTAAAAGAACTGGTAGAACGGATTGGCTGGACGGAAGGGATGGCAGTTGTCACTGATCCAAAGATTTTAAGACCGGAAACCTTTTTAGAGGAAGTTTTGAAAAAGCGGCTTCCAAATGGCTTTCTGCCGGATTCCCCATGGCGGATTGCCACAGATACTTCTCAAAAACTGGGCGTCCGTTTTGGCGAAACTGTAAAGGCTTATCAGAAACAGGAGCGTTCGTTAGAAGATTTAAAAGCAATTCCGTTGGTCTATGCCGGATGGGTTCGCTATCTGACAGGAATAGACGATACTGGAACGGAATATACCGTCAGCCCGGATCCAAGGCTGGCAGAGTTAGAACCAGTGATTTCTCCGCTAAGGGAACGGCTTGCTTTTAGAATCGGACAACAGGGAGAGGAGTTTACAAGAGAGGAAGAACAGCAGCTTGCAGACAGTATGAAGCCTTTGTTTTCCAGAGAAGATATCTTTGGCTATGATGTGACCGAAACACCATTATTTAGACAGGTGATAAAGAGCCTGGCGCGGATGTTAAGTGGAGTGGGGGCAGTCAGACAGGAACTTGGAAACTATTTACATTTATAAAAAGATAAGAAAAAGAAAAAAGGAGGGAGCATACGTTGAATAAATTTATGGCAGAAGATTTTCTGCTGGAAACAGAGACGGCAAAACGGCTTTTTGAACAGGTAAAGGAACAGCCGATTTTCGATTTTCACAATCATTTAAGCGCGCAGGAAATTTATGAGGATAAGCAATATCACAATATCACGGAAGTCTGGCTGTACGGCGACCATTATAAATGGCGTGCGATGCGTGCGATGGGGATTTTAGAGGATCGGATCACCGGATCTGCTTCTGATCGGGAGCGGTTTGACGCCTGGGTAAGCACGGTACCACATTTGATCGGCAATCCGCTTTATCATTGGACACATTTGGAACTAAAGCGCTACTTTGACTGTGATTTGACGGTCTGCCCGGAACATGCGGATGCGATTTGGGAGTGGACGAAGCAGAAGTTAGAACAGGGTTTGACCGCCCGCAAGCTGTTAGAGATGCAGCGGGTAGAACTGGTGGGGACGACTGACGATCCGGCAGACGATTTGCATTGGCACAGGAAGCTGCAGGAAGAAGGATATCCGATAGAGGTTTGCCCGACGTTTCGCCCGGATCGGGCATTGGGAATAGAAAAGCCGGATTTTCCAGACTATATTGCAAAATTAGGGCAGACAGCAGGAAAAGAGATTACTGGTTTTGCAGGACTGGTGGAAGTGTTAAAGGAGAGACTGGGCTTTTTTAGAAGCCTGGGCTGTATGGCTGCAGATCATAGCTTGGAGAGATGGATTTTTTCCCCTTTGACCGAAGATGGCAAAATGGTATCAGACGGCTCGGAGAGACTGGAACAGATATGGAAACGACGGCTGGCAGGGGAGTTGTTAAGTGAGGAAGAAATCAGTGGTTATCGGAGCGCGCTTTTGTTAGAACTTGGAAGAATGTACGCCGAAAAGGGAATTGTCATGCAGCTTCATATCGGGGCGGTGCGCAACCAGTCCGAACGGCTGTACCAGCGTTTGGGCGCGGATATTGGCTGCGACGGAATGGATGATCGGAGTGTGGCAAGGGAATTAACTGCCTTGTTATCTGCGTTGGATCAGGAAGAAGCATTACCGAAAACCGTATTGTATGGTCTGAATCCGCAGATGAATGAGATGTTAGCCGTATTGGCTGGAAGCTTTGGCGGATCAGGAGTGCGCTGCAAGGTGCAGCTTGGACCTGCTTGGTGGTTCTGCGACCATAAAAAAGGAATGGAGGAGCAAATGGAGTGTTTTGCCAGTGTGTCGATGCTTTCTGGTTTTATCGGGATGACGACGGATTCCAGAAGCTTTCTTTCCTTTACCAGACACGAGTATTTCCGCCGAATCTTCTGCAACCTGATAGGAAAGTGGGTGGAACGCGGCGAATATCCGGGCGAGACTTTAGAAGAACAGATATGGCTGACCGAGTTGGTAAAAGGAGTATGTGGGGAAAATGCAAAAAAATTTTTGAAAGGATGAGGTGTTTCAGATGGGAAAATTAGAATCGATGCTCTATCCAAGAATGACGGCGACCAGAAGAGAGGAAAAGCTGGACGGGATGTGGAAATTTTGTTTTGATCCACAGGAAAAAGGAGAGTGCGAGGGATGGGCAGACGGCTTGCCGGGACGTGGGGCAGGAGTGGATCTGCTTCCGGTTCCAGCCAGCTTTGCCGATTTTTTTACCGAAAAGGAAAAACGGGAGTTTACAGGGGATTTTTGGTATGAACGAGACTTTTTTGTACCAGGCGAATGGCAGGGAACCCGGGTATATCTGCGTTTTGGCTCTGTTACTCACCGGGCGGACGTCTATGTCAACGGGAAAAAGGCAGGAAGCCATGAGGGCGGATTTTTACCATTTTCTTTGGACATA
>CAJUFW010000036.1:0-3306 GCA_910585655.1 uncultured Lachnospiraceae bacterium | reverse complement strand
ACAGAAAAAATCCGTTATAATGAAACAAATAGGGTCGTTGTGAAAGGAAATAATGAACTGGCAGACGATACGTTGCCTGCCGGAAAGACAAAAGTGCTGCCGTCTGGTCGGAAAATGACCAAGCCGTACTTTGACTTTTTCAATTATGCAGGAATTCACCGCTCTGTTTGGCTGGTATCTGTACCAAAACACGCCGTTGAGGATTATACGTTATCCTATCGCCTAGAGGGAGCAGACGCGGTGGTATCTTATGAAGTAGAACTGACCGAATGTTCCGAGAGCCTGGAACAAAAGGGCAGGAAACGGGTCGTAAAGCTTTCTGTTTATGACGAGCAAGGAACGCTGACAGCAGAGAATAAGACCGAGTGGGCAGAGACAGACGGAACGTTGCTAAAGGGAGAAGTACGGATTCCTCAGGTACGTCTTTGGAAAGTGCGGGACGCGTATTTGTACCGTTTTTGTTTCCAGCTTTATGAAGGGGACGCGCTTTTGGATGAATATTGGGAGGATCAGGGAATCCGTACCATAGAGGTAAAAGGCTGTGAGATTTTGTTAAATGGAGAGCCTGTATACTTAAAAGGCTTTGGCAAACATGAGGACAGCGATATCATTGGCAAGGGCTTTTCTGCAGGAGTGATGAAGCGGGATTTTGAGCTGATGAAATGGATCGGCGCCAATTCCTTCCGTACCTCTCACTATCCATACAGTGAGGAAATTTACCAGATGGCAGACCAGGAAGGCTTCCTGGTGATTGATGAGCTTCCGGCGGTCGGCTTTATGGAAAGTCTGCAAAATTTTGACGTTGCAGCCTTGGGAGAAATGGTTCCGTTTTTTTCCAAGCCAACAACCGAGCGGCTTTTGAGCAATCATTTAAATGCTTTGGAGGAAATGATAAAAAGAGACAAGAATCATGCCTGTGTTATTATGTGGAGTCTGATGAATGAACCGGAAACAACGTCGGAGTCTGCAGTAGATTATTTTGCCAAAGTCTTTGAACGTGCCAGGGAATTAGATGCGCAGAAACGCCCTAGAACCTTTGCGATGCTCATGACTTCTCTACCAGACAGGTGTCACTGCTATTCCTTTAGCGATGTATTGTCCTTAAATCGTTACTACGGCTGGTATGTTGCCGGAGGTTATGAGATAGAAGAGGCAGAGGCAATGTTCCGGAAGGAAATGGATGCCTGGGCTGCAAAAGGTTTGAACAAGCCGTTTATATTTACAGAATATGGCGCGGATACATATGCGTCGGAGCATAAACTTCCTTCGGTGATGTGGAGTCAGGAATATCAGAAAGAATATTTGGAAATGTATTCTAGGATATTTGATTCTTATGAATTTATTCAGGGAGAGCAGGTCTGGAATTTTGCGGATTTTCAGACGACGGAAGGAATCAAACGGGTAGATGGCAATAAAAAGGGAATTTTTACCAGACAACGCCAGCCGAAGGAAAGCGCTTTTTATTTAAAGGAACGTTGGGAAAATTTATAAAAAATATATAGGGGAGAGGAACACCGTGAAAAAACAGGGAAAACGTATTTTATTGGTAGGGGAGCCGATGGCGCTTTTGACGGCTCATACGTCGGGAACGCTGGCGAACGTAGAGGGATTTTCTATGAGTGTGGCAGGCGCGGAATACAACGTGGCGATAGGTCTGGCGAGACTGGGGCATGAGCCTGTGTATACGACCAGGCTGGGGCGGGATCCGTTTGGAGAAAAAATCTTTGCCTGTCTAAAGGAAAATCAGATCGCTACCGAGCGTATTTCCTGGGATGAAACGCGGCAGACCGGTATGATGTTAAAGGGCAGAGCGGCGGAGGAGGGAGACGATCCGGATATCTTTTATTTCCGTAAAAACTCGGCGGCTTCTGCTCTGTCCGGAGAGCAGGTAAAGGACTGGAATTTAGAAAGCTATGATGCGCTTCATATCACGGGGATTTTTCCGGCGTTAAACGAAGGTACCCGCAGCGCAGTATTCACATTGGCTAGGAAAGCAAGAGAGGCAGGATGTCTGGTATCGTTCGACCCGAACCTGCGCCCGTCTCTTTGGGACAGTGAGGAGCAGATGAAGGAAATCCTACAGGAGCTGGCGGCTTTGGCAGATGTTGTGCTACCAGGGCTCAAAGAAGGGCAGCTTCTGACCGGAAAAGAAAAGCCGGAGGAGATTGCCGAAGCGTATCATGCGCTGGGTGTAAGGGCAGTAGTTATAAAAACCGGGGCAGAGGGAGCCTTTTACTCACTTGATCAAGGACGGGATTTCATACAAAGCCGCTATCAGACGGGCTATGTGCCGGGTTTTTTGGCAGAACGGGTGGTGGATACCGTAGGAGCGGGAGATGGTTTTGCAGTAGGTGTTCTAAGCGGTTTATTGGAAGAATTGCCGGAGGGGCGGCTGGAAAAGTTTCAAAAGGCGGTGCAGCGAGGCAATGCGATTGGTTGTCTTCAGGTGATGCACCGGGGGGACAACGAAGGGCTGCCGACCAGAGAAGAACTAGCTGCATTTTTAACCCGCCAGCAAACAGAACAAAGCAATAACGAGGTGAATCAAATGGCAGATCAAAAGGAACTGGAAACGCGTTTACGGCAATTTCATGTGGTACCGGTGATTCAACTGGAACATCCGGAGCAGGGTGTTCCACTGGCAAAAGCGTTGGCTGCCGGAGGTCTGCCAGTAGCGGAGATTACGTTTCGGACAGCGGCAGCCGAGGAGGCGATCCGGGCGATTCATCGTGAGTTGCCGGAGGTTTTGCTTTTGGCAGGAACAGTCCTGGATGTGGAGACAGCCCGTCTTGCAGTAGAAGCCGGAGCGTCTGCCATTGTCAGTCCGGGGACGAATCCGGAGGTAGTCGCCTGGTGTAAAAAACGGCAAATCCCGGTATTTCCAGGCTGTGCGACCCCAACGGAAATCGAGGCATGCAGACGGATGGGACTGCATACCGTAAAATTTTTCCCGGCAGAGGCGGCAGGCGGAGTGAAAATGCTGCGCGCGCTGGCAGGTCCTTACCAGGATATGAATTTTATGCCGACTGGCGGTATTAACCCGGAAAACCTTGGAAGTTATCTGGCGCTGCCGAATGTGGTAGTGTGCGGCGGAAGCTATATGGTTCCCGGTAAGCTGTTAGAACAGGGAGATTATAAAGAGATACAAAGGCTGGTGGAGGAGACGGTAAAAGCCTGTATAGCATATATGCAGGGCAAATAGTGGAGCTATGAAAAGGGGAACATTCATGAAAAGGATGTTCCCTTTTTCATGGTGCGCCCAGTATGGGCGCAATCTAATCGGTGAAAGTCCGTAACACGCCCTGG
>CAJUFW010000035.1:6604-23300 GCA_910585655.1 uncultured Lachnospiraceae bacterium | reverse complement strand
TCATGAAAAACAGGTACAGAAGATTTTTAAAAAGCTTTATGATCAAGGCGATATTTATAAGGGGCATTATGAAGGACTGTATTGTACGCCGTGCGAATCCTTTTTTACGGAATCACAGCTAGTAGACGGCAAATGCCCGGACTGCGGCAGGGAGGTTCAGCCTGCCAAAGAGGAAGCTTACTTTTTTAAGATGAGTAAATACGCTGATAGACTGATTGACCATATCAATGCTCATCCGGAATTTATCCAGCCGGTTTCCCGGAAAAATGAGATGATGAACAATTTTCTACTGCCGGGGCTGCAGGATCTGTGCGTATCCCGTACAAGCTTTCAGTGGGGCGTGCTGGTGGACTTTGATCCGAAACATGTGGTCTATGTCTGGCTGGACGCGCTGACAAACTATATCACAGGTCTGGGATATGACTGTGACGGGGAGCATGGAGAGCTGTTCGGAAAGTATTGGGCTGCCGATCTGCATTTGATTGGAAAGGATATTATCCGCTTTCATACGATTTACTGGCCGATTTTCCTGATGGCTCTGGATCTGCCGCTGCCAAAGCAGATATTCGGTCATCCGTGGCTGCTGCAGGGAGACGGTAAGATGAGTAAATCCAAAGGGAATGTGATCTATGCGGATGATTTGGTCGCTCTGTTCGGCGTAGACGCAGTACGTTATTTCGTGTTACACGAAATGCCGTTTGAAAACGACGGAGTAATTACGTGGGAGCTGCTGGTGGAGCGGATCAATGCAGAGCTGGCAAATGTGCTGGGAAATCTGGTAAAACGTACGATTTCCATGAGCAATCAGTATTTCGGCGGCGTAGTAAGGCATACTGGAGTAAACGAGGCGGTAGACGAGGAGCTGAAAGCTCTTTCCTTAGAGACGCCAAAGAAAGTAATAGAGCATATGGACGGACTGCGGGTAGCAGATGCTATGACGGATATTTTTACGTTGTTTAAACGCTGCAATAAATATATTGACGAGACAATGCCGTGGGTGTTGGCAAAGGAAGAGGAAAAGCAGGATCGGCTGGCAGAGGTTTTATATAACCTGACAGAGAGTATTTGTATCGGTGCGTCGCTGCTGTATTCCTTTATGCCGGAGACCAGTGAAAAGATTTTGGCGCAGCTTCATAGTACGAAGCGTACGTTAGAGGAAATGGAAGAGTACGGACGGTATGAATCAGGAACGAAGGTGACGGAAGAGCCGGAAATCCTTTTTGCCCGTTTAAAACTAGCCGATATTATGAAGCAGGTAGAAGGTATCCAGGCGGCTCAGAAAAAGGTCGTAGAGGAAGAAGCTGCAAAGACAGGAAATCATGCGAAGGCAGGAACCGGAGCGGCTGCAGGCGGGGAGTCTGTTGGAATCGACATAGAAGCAAAGCCGGAAATCACGTATGAGGAGTTTGCAAAAATGCAGTTCCAGGTAGGAGAAATCATTGCCTGTGAAGAAGTGAAAAAGAGCAAAAAGCTCCTTTGTTCTCAAGTACGGATCGGCAGTCAGGTCAAACAGATCGTATCCGGTATCAAAGCATATTACAGTGCAGAAGAAATGGTAGGCAAAAAGGTCATGGTATTGGTAAACTTAAAGCCGGCTACTCTGGCTGGAGTGGTATCTGAGGGAATGCTGCTGTGTGCAGAGGATGAAAACGGCGGTTTGGCGTTGATGACACCAGAAAAGACCATGCCTTCGGGAGCGGAAATATGCTAGAGGCACCGGAAATAACAGAGATGTCTGAACGTAGAAATACACTTGGAGTCATAGATACACATGCGCATTATGACGACGGGCAATTTGATTTGGATCGAGAGGCGCTGCTTTCGGCGCTTCCCGGCAGAATGTTACCTTCTGACGGAGACGTGGGGCATATAGAGGCGGTTGTCAACGTAGGAGCCAGTTTAGCCTCCTGTCGCCGCGCCCTGGAGCTGGCAGAACGTTACGAACGGGTATATGCGGCGGTTGGCGTTCACCCGGACGAGGTAGGAGAGCTGGAGGAGCTGGAGCAGTCAGGAACGGAGAAAAAAGGTATAGAGCTACTGCGTACCTGGGCTGCCAAAGAAAAAGTAGTAGCGATTGGAGAAATCGGTCTGGATTATTATTGGGACAAGGCAGATCATACGCTTCAGGAAAAATGGTTTCGGGCGCAACTTCACCTTGCCAGGGAACTCGGGCTTCCGGTCAATATTCACAGCCGTGACGCGGCGGCAGATACCTGGCGTATCATGAAGGAAGAGCGGCTAGAGGAAATCGGCGGGATTATTCATTGCTATTCTTATTCCTGGGAAATGGCGGAGCAGTACTTAGACGCCGGGTTTTATCTGGGCATCGGAGGGGTTATTACCTTTAAAAACGCGAAAAAGCTCAAAGCAGTGGTAAAACGCGCGCCGTTAGAGCATCTCGTACTGGAAACGGACTGCCCTTATCTGGCTCCGGAGCCATACCGCGGAAAACGGAACTGTTCGGCATATTTGACCTATGTGGCAGAGCAGATCGCAGAAATAAAAGAAATAGGAGTAGAAGAAGTAGTCCGGCAGACGACGCAAAACGCCAGAAGCATATATCAGAAACTGCGGGTCAGCGAGGTTGACGCATAAAAGGAACGTAATACAAAAAAAGAAGCAGGTGATACGATGGCAAATCTGGGACAGCCAAAAAATACGATTGAAATACTGCAAAAGTACCAGTTTCGTTTTCAAAAGAAATTCGGGCAGAATTTTTTGATTGATACGCATGTGCTGGAAAAAATTGTAGCAGCAGCCGAGGTGACAAAGGAAGATCTGGTGTTAGAGATTGGACCGGGGATTGGTACGCTGACGCAGTATTTGTGCGAGGCGGCAAGAGAAGTAGTAGCCGTGGAAATTGATCGCAACCTGATTCCGATTTTGGAGGATACGCTTTCCGGCTATGAAAATGTAACGATTTTAAACGGAGATATTTTAAAGATAGACTTAAATCAGCTTGTACAGGAGAAAAACGGCGGCAGACCGATTAAGGTAGTGGCAAATCTCCCTTATTATATTACGACGCCGATTATTATGGGGTTGTTGGAAGAGCATGTGCCGCTGGTCAGCATTACTGTGATGATTCAAAAAGAGGTAGCGGAGCGGATGAAAGCCGGTCCAGGCAGCAAGGATTATGGAGCGCTCTCGCTGGCGGTGCAGTATTATGCGGACGCCTATCTGGCTGCTAACGTGCCGCCGAATTGCTTTATGCCGCGTCCGGGCGTAGGCTCTGCTGTGATTCGACTGACAAGACACGAAGTCTGTCCGGTTTCGGTAGAGGATGAAGCGTTTTTATTCCGCCTGATAAGAGCATCTTTTGCGCAGAGAAGAAAAACACTGGTCAACGGACTGACAAATTCTCAGGAATTGGAGTTGCAAAAGGAGAATGTTGTCGCTGCGTTGGAGCAGATGGGATTGTCGCCGTCCGTACGGGGAGAAATGCTTTCCTTAGAGCAATTTGCAGAGCTGGCAGAGAAGTTAAAGAAATAAAAGCTTTAGAATAGAACGTTTACAGGCATAAATTTCCTTCCTCTTTCATAAGATTATGGAAAGAACCATGGAGTCAGATACTCTTTGGGGATAGTACGGTAATCTTATGAGGGAGGTTTTTTATGGCTGGCTATCAGAGGATGGTATCATATCTGTATGAATATAATCGGGGAGAAAAAGGAACGAATGTAGGCTACGCTAAGCTGGAAATACGAGAGGATATCGCCAAGATGATCGTCAGCATCCGGCTTCGTAGCGACGTTACGGATACTTGCCCGGTAGGATTTTATTATTGGGAAGGCAGGCAGGCTTACCGCGTGCCTATCGGTGAGATTAAGCTTACCGGCGGCAGGGTAGAGGAGCGGCTTTTACTTCCTGGCGCTAAGGCAGGAGAGAGCGGGCTTCCGGTTACACAGATGAATGGGATTTTGATTTCTCTGCCTGACGGGCTGATCGGAAGCGCCTGGGACGAACAAGGAGTGCCGATAGATACAAAAGTACATAAGAAAGAGGGAGAAAGCGAGCTGCGGGCAGCAGAGTTGAAGGCAGCGGAGGTAGCGCCAACGGAGGAAGAGGAAAAGAATTTAGAAAAAGATATATCAGATATAGAAGAAACGCAGGAAAACAAAGAGCTTTTACAAGAAGAGGCTTCGGAAGTTTTCACGGAGTCCTTGGCGGAAGCAGTGACAACAGAGGAGGCTTTGAGAGAAGTACCGTTGACAGAACCCAGGGAAGGAAATAATTACCGCAGTAAATCCTGGATGGAAGAAACCCAAAAAGAAGGGGAGGAAGCGCAGGTCAGAAAGCGGGAAGAGGCGGCGGAAAGAGATAAGTGGAAGGAGATACAGGGAAACCCGATTGAATATTTTTTTCAGCAAAGCACGAAGATGTGTCCGTTCGAGGATGAAGCAATTACGAGCTGCGTGCGGATTGAGCCGGCAGACCTGGAATATTTTCCGAAAGAAACCTGGATTTTAGGGAGCAATAGCTTTTTATTACATGGGTACTACACTTACGGGCATCTGATTTTGGCAAAGATGAAAGGAATGGGACGGGAAGGGATTATCATCGGGGTGCCAGGGCTTTACCAAAACCGAGAACGCTTTTTGGCAAGGCTGTTTGGATTTGAATATTTTAAGCCAATCAGCAAAACGGGATCGGCAGAAGGAGATTTTGGCTACTGGTATCTGTTTCTGCCGGATATGGGCGGCGGGTTTTAGACAGGGTTGAGTAGGGCGTAACGGTAACAGTCCTGCCAGCCGTCCCGCAGATACACGGATTGTCGGCAGACGCCTTCCCGCTCGAAGCCCAGGCGTTCCAGCAGCCGAAGAGAGGAAAGATTCTGGCATTCGGCAAGCGCTTCTATCCGGTGAAGACCTCCCTCTGTAAACAGATGCCGGATAGCAGTACCGACCGCTTCCGTTGCATAGCCGTTTCCCTGGTGATTCCGATCTTGTTTGTAGCCGATTTCACAACGGGAAAACGGACGCGGAAGAATGTTTTGGAAGCATACTGTTCCATATAGAAAATCCGGACGTTCCTTTGGAGCATACCAGTAACGAATAAAGCGGCCTAGCTTGAGTTGTTCAAACTCATAGTGAAGGCTGCTTTGCTGTGTCATAAGGTCGGCGTTCTGGCTGCTCATATTTGGTTCCCATCCGGCGAGAAAAGCCCAGTTGCGTCGGTAAAATTCTGCGGTCAGGGGTGCATGCTGTTCAAACAATACCCGCAGAATCAGACGATCGCTTTCTAAAGTTAAATTCATAGTGCCTCCATTGCTGTTTTGTTTTTTCTATGTTACAATCATTTTGCTAGCCTCGGTTTCTTTACATTCCGCATTATAGCAGAGAGAGGAAAAAAGGACAAGCGAAAAAAGAAAGGAAAAACAAAATGGCAAAGATGACAGAGGATGAAATATTTATGAAGGAAGCGCTGAAACAGGCGAAAAAAGCCTACGCGCTGGAAGAAACGCCTATCGGCTGTGTGATTGTTCAGGAAGGAACGATCATCGCCAGAGGATACAATCGGCGTAATACGGAAAAAAGCGGTCTGGCGCATGCCGAGCTTTTGGCGATTCGTAAGGCAAACCGGAAAACAGGAGACTGGAGGTTAGAGGACTGTACGCTTTATGTGACGCTTGAACCCTGTCAGATGTGCGCGGGAGCTATCGTACAGTCCCGGATACGGCGGGTAGTGATCGGGGCAATGAATCCAAAGGCAGGCTGCGCGGGATCGGTGTTAAATTTGCTGCAGATGCAGGAGTTTAACCACCAGGTAGAGATAGAACAGGGAGTGTTACAGGAAGAATGCAGCGGATTGCTGTCGGAGTTTTTTCGGGAGCTGAGGGCGAGAAAAGCAGAGCTTAAAGCAGCTGGTTCTTCTCTTTTATAGCCCAAAATGTGTCTCGATCTGTTCCAATGCCTCTGAAATGGTACTATCCTCTCTCCGCATATACGTGAAAAATCCACTTTGCGCAAATTCCTGGTAATGTTCCGGACTGTTGATTTTCGCCAGACAATTCCGGTAGTTTTCCATCGCTTGTTCCGGGTGTTCGGCGCACTGAATCTGCTGATAAAGAAATTGTTTTTCTGCATCCTCGCGGTCAAAAAAACGATCTACCGACATACTCTGCGGACTAAGTAAAATCGCTACATGACGATAGTCGGAAATTTCTTTTAAAATCGGGAGCGGAATATTCGTATCGACAAAGAGCTTCTTCCCCTGGGCGGCAAGCTGGATCAGTCGGGCGATTTCCAGATCAGTCGCTTCTTTGGCGCAACCGATGATCCAGGCGTCGTATTCCTCCGGTGTCCGGCTGATAAATTCCTGCCAGCCGGACATCGTTTGAAAATAAGAAAGATTCGGCTGATGAGTTGGATCGATCGCTTCCATGAAAATATCATGATAATTTTCCCCACAGCAAATGCCGTCATGTCGTTCGGCAAGCAGCTTGACCATAGTCGATTTTCCGGCATAAGCAGTGCCGTTGAAAAAATAAGCATCCTTTAAAATATAGCGGATGACATTGCTTTCCAGTAAGAGTTTCATAAATGTCTTCCTTTCTGGGAACGTTGTTTGAACGAAACGTATCTTGGCTTGATTATATAAAAAATTTCCCTTTTATACAAGGGTTTTTCTGTTTTTCCAACGACCTAAGAAGAAATAAATGGTGGCTGGAACGGTAGAGGCGTAGCTGGCTAGACCGTAACCTAAAATAAAACCAAACAATCCCATATCTAAGACAATTCCTAAAACATAGCTTAAAAGAATCCGGCAGACAAAGCCGTCGAGCAGTCCGAGCAGCATACTAAAGGAAGCATTTCCGATTCCCTGGACAAAGGCGTTGCTTCCCCGCATCAGAACCATAGAAGGAAACGACCAGAGAATAGCGGATACAAAGACCGGGGCAAGCTTAATGACCTCTTGGTCGTCGGTAAAAAGACCAAACATCGGCTGGCAGAAATTTAGATAAACGACAGAAAAGATCAAATAAAAAATCCCGCAGTAAATCCAGGAGGAATAGACGGTTTGTTTGGCGCGTTCCGGTTTTCCGGCAGCAATATTTTGACCGATGATAGGAGAGGCTGCGTGCATGACCGCCTGTGAAAGTTTGTTTACGATATCGTCCAGTTTGACTCCTACGCCGTATACTGCTGAAGCATAAACGCCAAGCTGATTGATAAGGCGGTTGACAAACAGCATCGAAAGGTTGACGGCGCAGCTTTGGATTGCAAAAGGGATTCCCAGCCGGGCAAGCTGTAAAAAAATCGGGCGTTTTATTGTAAAATCAGCCGGAGAGAAGCTTAGGAAAAACTGCGTTCGGTTTCGATAGAGAAAGGCAATCGCGCAGAAAAAGGAGACGGCTTGTCCGATAATCGTCGCCAAAGCGGCGCCGGCGACGCCCCATTGAAACAGACCGGTAAAGAGCAGATCCAGCAAAAGGTTGAGAAGAGAAGCGAGCAGGATAAAATAAAAAGGATGCTTGGAATCGCCCATACCCCGAAATACAGCGGAAACCATGTTGTAGCCAAAGGTAAAAAGCAGACCGATACCACAGACGATAAGATAGTGAGAAGCCATTGCGGCAGCTTCCGGAGGCGTGCTTAACAGTGTGAGGATTGCGCGGTGAAACAGCAGGATAGCGGCGCTCATAAGAAGGCCCGCCAGTACCAGTACACTAAACAGAGTGCCGACCGTAGAAGAGATCCGATCCTTTTTTCCGGCGCCGACCAGTTGGGCAATCAGAACCTGTCCGCCTGTAGAAAAGCCAAGGCAGAGCATCGTGGCAAAGGTAAAGACCTGGCTGGCGGTAGAGACGGCGGACAAGCCGAAGCTCCCGACAAATTGCCCGACGATCAGCATATCTACCAGGGAGTAGAGAACCTGAAGGGCGTTTGAAGCCATAAAGGGAAACGCAAATAAAAGTAATTGTTTTGGAATGGAGCCGTTCGTATAATTACGAACGGCAGTTTTTTCTTTTGGGATCATAGGGGGGCTCCTTTAGAAATAGTATCAGGCTTTCTGTGTAATGGCAGTAAGGTATCCATAGCGACTGCGAGATAATCGTTCCACATATCGAAGTCATGTCGGTAGCCTTCGGCGCAAAGATATGTGACCGGATAGCCAAGCTCCTTTAAAGTGGCAGCGTCGGCTTCAATCCGCTTGCGGATAAAACCTTCTTCACTTCCGGCAATGAGGTAAAAGTCGGTCAGTGTATGCCCGGCTTCTAAATGGTGTTTGGCAATGGTATAAATATCGTGCCGGGAGTCCGGGAGTTCGGAGCTGGCGCCGAACGTAGCGTTGTGGAGCGGGAAGGAGGTACGGAAATGCTCGCCGTCCAGTTCGTCCTGCAGCGTTTGGGTATTGAGGGTATAGCCGATTCCGCCGGAAATATCGACACAGGTATGATAGAGATCCGGGCGTCGGATAGCAGCGCCAAGAGCCGCATTGCCGCCCATGGCATAGCCCATGATAAAGTTGTCCTCTCGCTTTGGAGAAGAAGCAAACAAGGTCTGCATGACAACCGGCAGTTCTTCTGTCAAAAAGGTAGCGTAGGAAATCCCGTAGTTGGTATCGGCGCCGAAGCTGTTGCGGATATCCGGCGTCACCAGCATTACATTGTTCCGCTGGGCAAAGCGTTCGGCATTGGTATAACGATACGTCAGGCTGTCGTCGTCGCTGCCGCCATGGAGCAGATAGATGGTCTGGAATTTCATACCAGGCACAAGCGGAGCCTTTGTTGGAGCGCCCGGCGCATGATGATGGCGGACTCCCTGTGTTTCATCATAATAGCTGTAGTTATCGGTTGGATAGACAATCGAGATATCCACATAGCCGCCGATTGCCTCGCTTCTGTAATTAAATCGCATCATACTCATAAAAAATCCTCCCTTAAAAAAATAGGTCAACGGTATAATAGAAACAATATAGGGACAGTGTAGCAATTTCTGTCAAAAAGAGAAAGAATAAAAAACTACAAAGTGCAGACTTGTCTACGTTGTCAGAAAATCCATGGGTAAAGTGTACATTGACACTTATCCGGCAGATAGGTAAACTGATAATTACAGAAAAACAGCGCAAGAAAACAGGTGATAGCAATAACTTGCAGAGGAGAACAGGAAAGAAGGAATATAAGATGAAGCGGATGATAGAAAAATTTACAAGGGGTCGGAAAAGAAGGGAAGAGCAGGAAAAAGAGACAAAACGTTCTTTGGATAAAGTGGAGATTGATATGAAAACACGGAACCTGATGCAGCATGGGCAAAGCTTTTCCGAAGAGGAACGCAGAAGTATGATAGAAAAAATCTGGCCGGAGTTTCGCTATGAAGAGAAAGTAATGTTGATGGAGATTATATTGTATGATATCTGGAATATGCTGCCTTTTGACAACCGCAGCGAATTAGAAGAAAAGCTGCACGAAATCCGGGATTTGATCCGAGACTGTCTGAATCCGGAGGAAAAGGCAATTTTAGAGGTACGATATGGAATCGGGGCGTTTTATGTGATTCGGACGGCAGGGGAAAATAGAGAACAGAACGAGCGGAGTCTGCGGGTGCTGACAGAATGGATTCATAAAATGCTTTATCAGCGATTTTCGCTTTCTGCCAATATTTTATACGACAGCGAGGCGGTGGAGCTGGGGAATATTTATCAGTCGGTGGAGGAAATCACCAGGTTTTTGGCAGGACGCCAGTTTGTATCAGGAGGCAGCTCGATCGATGTCTGTAAATTTGATTCCAAGGAATATACGGATATGTGCCGCCGTGCGATTGGTAAAATCAACCGCTATATGGAAGCGATCCGGGCGGGGCGTTTCGAGCAGGCGGACGAATATTGCCGAATGATATTTGAAAGCGAAGCAGTAGAGGAAATCAGTTTTTCCTGGGAGGTAATGACCAGCAGTATCTTCCCGATGATCAGCTCGCTTTATCCGGCGGAGGTCAGCAAAAATATCGTGGAATATTTACATCAGGCGAACCGCCCTGTAAGCTTTTCCTCTAAGGAAGAGATGCTGGCGTTTGTCCTGCAGGGCAACCAGATTTTATGTCAGAGCATAGAAAATTACCAGACGGAGAAAAACGATTCGATGATAGGCAGGCTTCAGGAATATATCAAGGAGCATTACGGGAATCCGGAAATCAACGTAGCCTTTTTGGCAGAGCAGTTTGGGATTACTCCCAATTATTTAAGCAGCCGCTACCGGAGACAGACCGGGATCAAGCTGACGGAATACATCCAGCAAATCCGTCTGGCTCATGCGGAGGAATTGCTGCGGCAGACGAATCAGAAGGTGCAGGATATTGCCAGACAGTGCGGTTATGAATACAACGTCGGCTATTTCCAGCAGTCCTTTCGGAAAAAGCAAGGAATGTCTCCTTCCGAATATCGGAAATTTTGCAATACCGAAAAAACAACAAAGTGTTGAATAGTATTGATTTGTAGAAATGTAGCATTGAAGCGGAAAGAAAAATCATGTTAGAGTAAAATTACTGACGGGCAGCAGCAAAGCCCGCAGGGTGCAAAGCAAAACAAGATCCAACGAACTAGAAAGAAGGGAGAAAAGGATATGGCACTGATGAATATGCAGCTACGTTCAGCCAGTCTAAACATGAATACGACGGTCAACGTTTGTTTTCCTGAAATGACTGGATTTGAAAAAATGAAGGGACAGCCTTACCAATATCAGCCAGGAGTAACGTACCAGACACTATGGCTGTTTCATGGAGGCGGAGGAGATGCCAGCGACTGGATTCGCAAAACAAGCGTAGAACGATATGCAGACGACAATAAGCTGATTGTCATTTGCCCATCTACTTATAACAGTTTTTATACGGATATGGCATACGGCGAACGGTATTATACCTGGATAACGAAGGAACTGCCGGAAATCATGCACTACTTGCTGCCGATTTCAGAAAAAAGAGAGGATACCTTTGTTGCCGGGCTGAGTATGGGCGGCTATGGAGCTTTGAAATGGGCGATGAACGAGCCGGAACGCTTTGCCTGCGTGGGAAGCTTTTCCGGGGCGGTTGATATGCCGAATATTTTAAAGGAAAACCACCTGCATGACGGTGTGTTGGATCGGGATCTTCGGATTGTATTTGATACGGTGGAACGGGCAGAGCATACGCAGGAGGATGCGTTGTATATGGCAGAGCAGGACGTAAAGGCAGGAAAGACGCTGCCAAAGGTATATCTGACTTGCGGCACGGAGGATTTTACATGGCGCTTTAACGTACATGCCAGAGACGTCTTCCGGAACCTGGGGATTGATTTGACCTGGGATGAACGTCCGGGCAATCATAATTGGGATTTTTGGGATAAAGCAATCGTCCGCTATTTGGAATGGCTGCCGCTTAGGAAAACGCCGATTTATGCAGAGGAGGGGAAATGATATGGCAATGCGGATACAGATGAATTATAGTTCCTTGGCGCTGCGGTTTAATACCGAGATTGACCTGGTAGTTCCACAGAGGGGGAATGAGTATAAAAGAGAAAAGAAAAGTCCGGTTTTGTTTCTTCTGCATGGAGGAGGAAGCTCCCATTCGGATTGGCTAAGGAATACTCGTATCGAAGAACTGGCGGAAAAGCATGGATGGATCGTCGTCTGCCCGGATGGACAGAATTCCAGTTGGTCGGATATGCACATGGGCGCGGAGTGGTTTACTTATATCACAACAGAGCTGTATGATTTTGTTCATGCAGTCCTTCCGGCTTCCGCAGAGCGGAACGACAACCTGATTGCCGGGCTTTCTATGGGAGGACACGGCGCCCTAAAGGCAGGGCTGACCTGCCCGGAAAAATATGGTTATGTGGTCAGCTTATCCGGCGCTGCCGGGATTGCACAGGAATGCGCCGAAGGACGTTTTCCACTGCCGAACAATGGCTATGCGATTTTTGGGGATAAGGATCAGGTGCTGGGTGGAAAAAATGACTTGTTTGCGCTGGCGGGCAAACTAAAGGAATCCGGGAAGGAATCGCCGATTTTATATTCTGCCTGTGGAACAGAGGATTTTACCTATCCGGACAACGTAAAACTAAAAAATCATATACAGGAACTGGGGCTTCCCATGACTTTTGTAGATGGATCAGGGGCGCATACCTGGGATTTCTGGAATGAGTATATCGAAAAGGCATTGACGTTTGTGCAAGAGCAGCGGGGGAAATAAAAACAAGGGTGGTTCATTGATATTTAGCAGGCGGCATATGAACGGTATTTGAATCGCTAAAAACGGAGGCGCAGGCGTTCCTTAATACCAAAAATATATAAAAGAGGGAAGTGCAGAATCCAATCATCTGTACTTCCCTTTATCGTCTCTTTTTTACCGTGCATCCTGCTTTGAATTCCCGCCATAGACGTTACCCGTATAGTTAACTCGGCCCAGGCACCCTTACGGCACACAGAAGGTTCTGCTTAGTGCTGCTTCATTCCTGACCTGACACGGTTCACAGATTCCTGTTGCGCAAGACCCAAACGTCAACATCACTTGTACGGGGCAGCCCTACAGCTAAAAACCCGAGGCAGGATATCACCTCTGCTAGAGCGGATTGCAGATACAGGGCACCGCTAACTCCCCGGCTGCACGGTACTTACTAGTATACGATTGATTCCGAAATTTGTCAAGGAGTTTATTTGCCGGGACATAGAGGGGCAGATTGGCAATAAAAATAACACCAAAATGTCATAAATATCCAATTTGAAAATTTTTCTTTATTTATATAGAGAAATAGCATATAATGTATTTAAGTGCGCAAAAAGTCATCAGATTTTATCATAGAAATAAAAAAGAAATTACGGTGGGAGGAACAGAATGAGTGTAATATTAAAAGAAAAGGAAGTTAATGTACTTCCGGCAGGAAGTGAACTGTTCGAGGAGCAGAGCGAGGCAAAACAGATTGGGATTGTCCTAAAGGGAAAGGTAGAATGCGCAAGCAAGGGAATGAGAAATGTGCTGGGGGCAGGAACCTTTATTGGGATGACAGATATCATAGAAGGAAGTTACCAAGTATCTTGGAAGGTTATAGAAGATGCTTCTGTTTTTGTGTTTCCGGTAGCGGAAAAAGAAGATTTAAAGAAGCTGTTAAGAATCAATAAGGACTATCCGGGATTGATGGCTTTTTCTCTGTGCAGACAGCTTCTGTATTTGTGGTCGCTTCGTTGTGAACTGCTTTCTAAGGCTGATCAGGCAATGGAGAGTTTAAGCCGGATCTATAGTCAGAGCCGGGAGAAGGGTAGTCGGTTAGGGCAAAGCTTTCAGGTAGGGGCGTTGTTGGAGAGCGGAGAGAAGCCGGAGCGGAATCTGGAGTTAGATACAATGGCGTTGCAAAGCTATTTAGAGGCGGCGAAGCTTCCGATCAATATCCACAAGACGTATTATGGGGTATGTCTGGGAATGGCTTACCGCCAGGTGTTAGAAGGCAGTGATTTGCTGAACTGGCTGTTAAAGGACTGTGAGCGGATTGCGGTATATGTAAGGGATTTACTGAATGAAGTAGCCGGGAAGCGGGGCTGTTTGTTAGAAAGACTTCATATGCTGGAGGACATTGCGGAAGCTACCGGTGGGAATCGGCAGGAGTTAGAAGCGCTTTATGCCGAAGCCGAACAGATAGCGAAAGAGCTGGCAGCATATTTGAAGGGAAAAACCGGATTGCAGATAGCTTATGGAGAGTCGCATTGGGAGCAGCTAAAGAAACGGAATGCACAAGGCGGAGCGTCGGAAGGCGGTATGGTGGACGTAGAAGCAGAGTTGGAGGGAAGTTTAGAAAAGCTGATGGAATACGGCGAAATGGAAGAAGAGAAGGCGGCTTCCTTCCGGCAGGCGGTGGATCAGTTTATCGGGCTAAAGGATCGTTTTTCAACAGAGGATACCGTACGCCGTTTGAGAAAAACACTCTCGGATTTATTTTATGATTTGTATCTTTTGGTATTTCAGAAAAATTTGCAGGAGCCGAATGCCGGGCGTCTGGTAGATATGTTTTTAAACTATGGTTTTATCAGCGAACGTCTGTTAGAGCCGAACCAGCTCCGTCAGCTTTATTACCGCTCGGATCAAGGTGAGATTGGGGAAGAGGGTGATATTCAGGTCTATACGATAAAGGAATGGCTGACAGCGATTTACCGGCAGGAAAAGGAGCCTTCTAAAAATGAATTTGACATGGATTTCTATGAAAACCTGCGGGATATGAGAAAGAGCGCGGCTATGTCGGAGGAAGAGGAAAAGCAGTATCTGGCTGAGCCGTTTAACCGTTTGGAATTTGAAGTGCGAAATATGCTCCGCAGTAATTGTCGGCAGGTATGCGGGCAGATTAGTTCCTTTGTACCGTTTTTGTTTCAGGAGCAGATTCCAGGGGATATTTCCAGATATTGTATTTCTAAAGATGCGATACGCAGTACGATGAAGCAGCTTTTGGAGCTGGATTATTCGATTTTTTACAGAGAGTCTCTTTACACCAATGAGGAAAAGGGAATCCAGAGGGAATATATTCAAAAGCAGGTATATCCGGATGTAATTTTGCTTCCGGCAGCGGGCAGCCGAGGCTCGATGTGGCAGGAGATTACCGGGAAAAAGAGGGATTCTGCAGGACGTTTCCTGCTTCCGTCTTTCTCGGACAGTGATTTGCGGGATATGATGATTCCGATGTACGGCAGATTCCATTGGGAGCTGTGCCGGACGATTCAGGGAACTTCCTGGAATGATATCAAAGTAAAATCGCTGACCTCGGAATATTCCGACTATATTCAGTTTTACCGGAAAAATAAGGAGCTGTCAGAGGAGCGGAAGGAAAAGGTAAAGGCGCAGCTTCAAAAGGCGCGTAACAACACCCGTGAAGTTTTTGTTATGGACTATGAAATCTGGTTGAAGTTTGAATCGCAGGGCGCTATGCGTCTGAACAAGCTGTCCAGAGAAATGCTGGCAATGTATTGCCCGTTTAATAAGGAAACCCGTCAAAGCTTAGCAAAACAGGGAATTTATGAGGAGTGTATGACACGCTTCCAGAGGGAAATGTCCAAAAAACAAAAGGAGTTTGAAATTCGTCTAAGGCGGATTGAAGCAGAAAAAGGAGAGATTACACAGGAATTAAAGGATACTCTGTCGTATTACCGGGATCTGTAAAAGAAAGGAGTATGGCGTCGGGATGAAAGCAAATCCGGAAGAGATTTTATTGGTTTCTGGAATCAGCAAAGGCTATGCCAGGCAGCAGCTTTGGAGCAACGTCAGCTTTGGTTTAAAGCGTGGGGAGGCGTTAGGCATCCGGGGGAGCAACGGAGCCGGGAAATCTACGCTGCTCCGTGTTTTGGCTACGTTAGAGCGACCAAAAGAGGGAAATGTTTTTTTCCAGGGCGAGGATATTTTTGGGCGGACAGGCAGACGGCATTATCGCGCTGCTTTGGGATATGTGCCGCAGGAAATTGCGCTCTATCCGGAGCTGAGCGGATATGAAAACCTACGTTTTTTCGGCAGGGCAAATCATGTAGGACACAAGATCTTAGAGGAACGTATCAGGCAGGTCTGTATGGACGTAGGGCTGCAGAAAGAAACGCTGCAAAAAAGAACAGGGCTTTGTTCGGGGGGAATGAAACGGCGGCTGAATCTGGCGGCTGCGCTTTTGCATGATCCGCAGCTTTTGCTGCTGGACGAGCCGACAGTAGGGATTGACGAAGCTTCCCGGCAGACGATTTTGGGGGAACTGAAAAAACGCAGGGAAAAAGGTGTTTCGATGATTTACGTAGGGCATGAGGAACAGGAGATAGCAGCAGTCTGTACAAGGTGTGTCAGGCTGGAAGAAGGAAAGTGGTTGGAGCATGGAACGATTGTCGAATGTAGGGAAGTTGGAGAAAGCAAGGCGGCTGGCGGATCGGGGCAGATATGAGGAAGCAATGGAGCTGGTGCGCGGACTGGAACTTTCTAAAATAAAAGCATTGGCAGATTTGAGCGGGGTAGCGGATATTTATGCGGCAAATGGCTATACGGAAGAAGCGATTCAGATTTTAAAGCGGGTATATGAAAAGAATAAAACCCGGAGAGTCTTGTATCAGATGGCGGTATTTTCCGTAAAATTAAAGGCGGTAGAGGAGGCAGAACGCTATTACCAGGAGTTTTTGGCAGTAGCGCCGGCAGACGCCGATCAATATGTGCTGCGTTTTTTGATTGACCATTTGAAAAAGGCGCCGATTTCCGTACAGATTCAAAGCCTGGAAACGCTCAAAGAGTATGAATACGTAGAGGAATGGGCGTATCAGTTGGCAAAGCTCTATCAAAGGGCGGGTATGGAGGAAAAGTGTATCCGTGAATGTCATGATATTGAAATCTGGTTTGGAGAGGGACCTATTGTGGAGAAAGCGGCGCAGCTTCGGGCAAGCTTTCGGGCGGAAACCAAGACGGCGCGCCCGTTGCAATGGGGACAAGCAGAGTTTCCCAAACGGGGAGTTCGCCAGAAACAGCCGGAATATACTCAAATGGAGCAAATACAAATAGAGCCGCAGTCATTTGGGGCAGAACCGCTTGAAGAAGAACAGACAGGCTTTTCTGAACAGAATTTTTATTATGGAGAATCGGAAGCCGAACGGCAGAGGGAATTAGAACAGCAGAGAGAGTTAGAGCAGCAAAGAGAAGTGGAACGGCAAAGAGAGTTAGAACAGCAAAGAGAAGCGGAGCGGCAGAGAGAGCTAGAACTGCAAAAGGAAGCAGAACGGCAAAGAGAA
>CAJUFW010000035.1:0-6504 GCA_910585655.1 uncultured Lachnospiraceae bacterium | reverse complement strand
GGCAGAGAGAGCTAGAACTGCAAAAGGAAGCAGAACGGCAAAGAGAATTAGAACAACAAAGAGAATTAGAACGGCAAAAAGAGGCGGAACGCCGGGAGGAAGTAGAACGACAGAAAGAGGCGGAACGCTTGAAAAGGGTATCTGTTAAAACAAAGCCGTTGCCGATTCCAGGGGATCCGCTCGTTCGCCTGGCAGTACGTAGTTTAGAAGAGGACGATTATATTTTGACGGCAGAGCAAGTCGGCTGGTTGGGAGAGCTGGCGGACGGGCTGCGGGCAAAGTATGGGAAAGAAACGGCTCTCAACAGCCAGATGCAAGAGCTGGTAGAACAGATTATAGATCGGGCAGAACGGCGGAATATGAAACGGCTGTTAGAAATCGTAAACAAAAGCAGCTACCGGGAGTCCGGGCTGCTTTGCTTGGAGCGGGAAGATTTTTTGGTGATTTAGTAAAATACGAACAGAGTTACAGGCGGAACTGAACTTCCACCTGTTCTTTGAGTGGCTTTCCTCCACGGGAGGTCACTCGCGTAGTAATATGTAAGGTATAAGTTTCCTCTTTGGCGTATGGTTCTAACGGTTCAATCTCGATTTCATTTTGCAGTGCATCGTAGAGAATGTTCGTTTTGAGCCGCTGCTCCGAGGAGGAAGTGACATATAGATTTGTATTGTTGACGGTCTGCGGATCAAGAGCGGTATTGAACCGGACACGCCAGATAAAGTTACCGGTCTTGAAGCGGAGCGCCTGCTTTACACTTTGACTTAGACCGGAGGTAGATTCGATTTCAAGATAATTTGTTGCCATAAGATAGCCTCCTTTTATGCGTTTGGGAAATGATTCTAGCGATTTATCACAAATTTATTCTTATAATTTTCAATACAGTATTCAATACATTCTATTGCTGCCGGAGCGCCTCCGACACCATCAACTTCTGTTTCTTTCCCTTCCAGACTTTTGTAAACGGAAAAGAAATGCTGTACTTCATCAAAGATATGCTTTGGCAGTTCGGAGATATCTTTATAGCCGACATAGGTCGGATCTCCATAAGGAATCGCGATGATTTTTTCGTCGCCGAAGCCGCTGTCTGTCATCTTCATTACACCGATTGGATAGCAGCGTACCAGTGTCATAGGCTGGATCGCTTCCGAACAGAGTACCAGTACGTCTAGCGGATCTTTATCGTCTCCGTAAGTCCGTGGAATAAAGCCATAATTCATCGGATAATGTGTGGCAGTAAACAAAATCCGGTCTAATGACAGCATTCCGGTTTCTTTGTCTAATTCATATTTTTTATTGCTGCCTTTGCTGATTTCAATGACCGCTACAAAGTCGGTAGGGGCGATGCGCTCTGCCTTAATATCATGCCAAATATTCATGGGAAATGTTTCCTTTCTGTTAGGCAATTGTGATTGAAAAGATTGATAAAATGATATCATTTTTATAAAGGAAAGTCAACTCATCTTTTCGGTTTAGAAAACGGGTGTTTTTTGTAATATGACCATCTGATTTCTACATTTTAGTCTGTGATTTTTACTACTTACCAAAAATATATTGAATAAAAAAGTAAATTATGGTACACTATTTCTATCCAAAAGCAGGAAAAGAAAAGACAATCTCTTAATCCAAAAGCAAGGAAAAAGAAAGTGTTCCTATTGATGTAAAATAAGATAGATTAGGAGAGGGGGAAGCGATATGAGGGTGGAAATCAGACTGTCGGAGGAGATTGAGGAACCCTATGTTGTGCTTTATACAAAAGAGCTGACAGAAGAAATAACTCAGCTAGCAGAATTGTTAAAGCAGGTACCAGAAGGATTGCAGGCAGGGGCGCAGATATTCCGGCAGGCTGGGGTGCTGACAGTATCAGAAGAGGAACGGTTGGTGGTGCTTCGTCCGGAGGACGTCTATTTGATTCGGGTGGAGCAGGAAAAGACAATCGTTTACGGAAAAACAAAAAAATATGTAAGCGGAAAGCGGCTGTATGAGCTGGAACAATACTTAGGAGGCGGGTTTATGCGGATTTCCAAATCGGCTCTTGTCAATCTCCGGTATCTGGATTATGTAGAGGCTTCGTTTAACGGGCTGATGCTGTTGAGGCTGAAAAACCAGAGTGAAGAGTATGTTTCCAGAAAATATCTGCCAAACCTGAAACGGTATCTTGGATTATAAAGGGGGTTTTTGTATGAAACAAACAACAAAGCAGCTATTACACCTGGCGTGGTCGGGAATTTCAATTGCATTGACTATATTTGTGCTGATAGGAGTTGTGGCAGATACTATCTGCGGTGGAAGGCTGGTTTTTGGGGACTGGTTTTTCAGTAAATCAGCCGTCGGAGTAGCCGTCAGCGGGATGGCGTTTTCTCTTCCGGTATTGATTTATGACAGGGAAAAGCTTTCTTATGGATGGAAGATTTTACTGCATTTGGGAACAGGCTGTATCGTTACCTTTTTGGCAGGGATATTTGCAGGCTGGGTACCGTTTGGAAACTGGTTATTATGTATCGTCATTTTTTTCGCGGAAATCGTCGTTTCTTTTATCGGTTGGTTTTTCTTCGCTTCTTATTATCAAAATCTGGCAGACAAAATGAACCGGAAAATTTGGGAGCGGGAGCCGGAACATGGAAAACTGTTGCAGGAGGCTTCCAGAGAAGAGGAGGATCGGGAGGGTAAATATAAAAAATGGTCGCCTGAAATGGCAAAGCGGGACAGCTTTCTCTTTTTCGGACCAAGATGGGTAATGGATCACCCTTTAAAAAATGCAAAAGAACCGGAATGGAATAAACTGGGAATTAAAGTCGGGCTGACGTTACTGTTTATCTTTGTTGCGTTCTTTGTGATTATGGGTTCGCTGCCGGAATCGTTTTTTGACTGGTGATGAAACGAAGATAAAAGTTTCGGTTGCAGAAGAGGTTGGAAACTACTATAATATAGTGGGTAGTGGGTCGTTTGAGGGGAAAGAAAGGGATTGAAGAATGAAAAGAACAAAGCAAATATGGAAGCCAGGTAATATGCTCTACCCAATCCCGGCGGTGATGGTAAGTTGCGCCCGCTTAGAAGAAAAGCCAAATATTATTACGGTAGCCTGGGCGGGGACAATCTGCAGCTCTCCGGCGATGGTATCGATCTCTATACGTCCGGAGCGTTATTCCTATCCGATCATCCGGGAAAGCGGAGAGTTTGTGATCAACTTAGTGACGGAGGAATTGGCGCGCGCGGCGGATTATTGCGGTGTGAAATCCGGCAGAGAAGTAGACAAGTTTCAGGAGATGAGATTGACACCGTATCCGTCTGAAAAGGTGGCGGCGCCTGGTATTCTTGAAAGCCCAGTCAATATTGAATGTAAGGTGACAGAGGTCAAGCCGTTAGGGAGCCACGACTTGTTTTTGGCAGAGGTAGTCAGCGTGTCCGTGGACGAGGCATATCTGGATGAAAAGGGGAAATTCCATTTGAACGATACAAAGCTGGTAGCGTACTCCCATGGAGAATATTTCGGCTTGGGGAAAAAGCTGGGAAGCTTTGGCTATTCTGTGCGAAAAAAGAAAAAATAAAAGAGGTTGCAGGATGAAAAAAGAAAATATTACGTTAATAGGAATGCCGGGATCCGGTAAAAGTACGATAGGCGTTATTTTGGCTAAGGCGTTGGGGTACGAGTTTATAGATACCGATTTGTTGATTCAAAAGCAGGAAGGCAGGTTGTTGCGGGAAATCATAGCAGAAGAAGGACTGGCACGTTTTATGGAGATTGAAAACCAGGTCAATGCCGGAGTGACAGGTCAGAGAGCCGTCATCGCTCCTGGGGGAAGCGTTGTCTATGGAGAGGAAGCGATGAAACACCTTTCTGAAATCAGTACGGTCGTTTACCTCAAGTTATCCTATAAGACGATAGCCGGAAGGATTCAGGATACCGTGAAACGTGGAGTAGTGCTGAAAAATGGTCAGACGTTACAGGATTTGTATGAAGAACGCTGCCCGCTGTACGAGCGGTATGCGGATATTACCATAGACGCGGAACAGGAAGATGCCGGAGTGGTTATGGATTTGATACTGGAAAGACGGAAAGGCTTTTAAGAGCTGTATTTTGCTTTTTTTGCTTGTGTTTTAGAAAAAACATGCTATAATGTAGCTATGCGAAACAGTGTGGCAAAGCCAGGCTGTCTTTTGGGATCGCATCATTTAGGAGATCTGACAGGCTGTAAGAAAAGCAAAAAGAGTAAGAATAATAAGAATGTTAAGAATAACAGCCCAGGATAGTTTTTAAAGAGGAAAAGTAGAGAAAGCCTGTTTTTAGGGGCAGAGATAAGATAAAAAACAGAATAGTTAGGCTAGGTGTATATATGGAACAGTATGTAATGAGAGGCGGAAAGCCGCTGTGCGGAGAGGTATCCATTGGGGGAGCGAAAAATGCAGCTTTGGGAATTTTGGCAGCGGCAGTGATGGCAGACGAGGTAGTAACGATTGAGAATCTGCCGAACGTAAGGGACATTAATATCATGATCCAGGCGATTGCAGAGACGGGGGCATATGTGAATCGTGTGGACGAACATACCGTAAAAATAAATGGAAGCACCATACAGAGCAGATGCGTAGATAATGAGAGTATTCGTAAGATTCGAGCTTCTTATTATCTGCTTGGCGCGCTTTTAGGAAAATTCCGTGAGGTGCAGGTAGCGTTTCCAGGGGGATGCAACATCGGCAGCCGTCCGATTGACCAGCATATCAAGGGTTTTGAGGGTATGGGAGCCGAGGTAGATATCCGCTTTGGAATGATTGGCGTCAAGGCAAAGGAACTAAAGGGGAACCATATTTATTTTGACGTCAGCAGTGTAGGCGCAACCATTAACATTATGCTTGCCGCCAGTCTTGCCGAAGGGCAGACGATTTTGGAAAATGTAGCAAAGGAGCCGCACGTCGTAGATGTGGCGAACTTTTTAAATAGCTGTGGCGCCAATATCAAAGGAGCCGGAACGGACGTGATCCGTATTAAGGGAGTAGAGCGGCTACATGGCAGCACCTATTCGATCATTCCGGATCAGATTGAGGCGGGTACTTATATGATGGCGGCAGTCGCCACAAGGGGAGACGTTTTGATTAAAAATGTGATCCCTAAGCATTTGGAGGCGATCACGGCAAAGCTGGTGGAAATCGGTGCGTCGGTGGAGGAATTTGACGATGCCGTACGGGTGATCGCAAAGACCCGTCTGGGGCATACACATGTAAAGACTCTGCCGTATCCGGGGTTTCCAACGGATATGCAGCCGCAGATTACTACGTTGCTGGCGCTTTCCGAGGGTACGAGTATCGTGACGGAGAGCGTATTTGAGAACCGCTTTAAATTTGTAGACGAATTGGCAAAAATGGGAGCGACGATTAAAGTAGAGGGCAATACTGCGATTATCGACGGAGTAGGAGCTATGACCGGAGCAGGGTTAAGCGCTCCTGATTTGCGTGCCGGAGCTGCGTTGGTGCTGGCGGGACTGGTGGCAGAAGGTTATACGACGGTCAATCAGATCGAGTACATTGAACGCGGCTATGAGGACTTTGACCAGAAGATGCAGGCGCTGGGGGCAGATATTGAAAAAATCCCGGTAGAGGACGAGAAAGCACTGCAGAAGTTCCGGTTAAGGGTCGGGTAAAGAGAGAAAGGAAGATAGAGGCTATGGGGATCCGTTATGATATGTCTGCGGTAGAGATTTTAAACCGGCTGGGGTTTGATAAAAAGAGTTTAGGCAAATTTATACCGAAGGATATTTCCGTGCCAAAGGTTTACCAGGAGTTTATGGAGAGAGCGCTTGATTGCCCGTTGTTAGGAACCTCCGATATCTGGGTAAACCGGATTGGAGATCTGAAACTGAAGCCTTATTTTCTCTATAAAGAAATCGAGGAAGCGATTGCCGATCAAAAAGAAGATTGGGAAAAGGATGAAGAATTTCGGGCAGGAAGCGCCTATTATCCGTTTTCCAGACTTCCAAAGGAGCGTTGGGCGGAGCTGGTCGGTGATTTTTTTAAAATCGGCAGCGATTATGGAGCCGGGGTGGTTGATTTTGCTATCCGTAAGGAAGATTTGGAAAAAGACGACCCGCCTGTTTGGAGGAACCACGAGGCAGATGAGATTACGGACTGGAAAAAAATGTATGAGACGGTATCGGATTTTCTGCTGGAAATGTTGTTAAATGCCCTTGCCTGTATTGAGTATACGACGGCAGAGGAAGAATTAGAGGAAAAGGGCTGGGTATATCAGGAAGGATGCGAGGAGGAGCTAACAACCGAACATGGGCTTGCCATGGTGTTGCAGGAATATGGGATTGATTTTATGCAGATGCGCCAGTTTAACAGCGTTACAATGGGGAAGTTAAGCTGTTGCTATGAGGAAGAAAAAAATCAGTTTTATCTGGTGGATATCGAAGAGGACGAAGTAATGTTATTTCGGATTTTTCAGGAGGAACAGGAGACAGAATACACGGTAAACGCACGATTTTATGTCTATCCGCCAAAGAAAAAATCTGATAT
>CAJUFW010000034.1:22272-23410 GCA_910585655.1 uncultured Lachnospiraceae bacterium | reverse complement strand
TGTCAGCAAAGCTGACCCGCACGCCGCCACAAGAACGCTGGAGGCGTTCTTGAATATGTTCAGGTATCTTTGGAGGACTATCCAGAAGCGTTAGGGAATATTACCTACAATTTTTATAAAGAGCAGTTTGCAGGAGGGAGTATGACCATAACGTTTCCGGATTATGAAAGCGCGGTACAATATGCGAAGGAAAAGGCGGGAATTCTATGGTCACTGCAAGAGGAGGGGTTGGAAGAGAAACTGGAAGAAAAACGGGAAAAAAGGGAATACAAGGGAAGAGGCATCGGCGAATCGGAGCAGGCATATACCTATTCTGCAACGAGTCTTGATAAGCGAAATATCTATGTTCAGATTACAACAGCAATAAACGCATATCAAAAAGGAGTGGTGAAAATTTTCTTTTTAGAAAATACACCAATAAATGAACCGGGTGCGCTAAAGGGTAGTATTTATTTCGATGTGGAAGAGGAGGAATAATAGATGAAATTAAAAAGAGTTATGATTGCTATGTTAATATCCATATTAGTGTTAAATGTTGTATTATGGGACAAGGTTATGGCAGAAAAGTATCTTGGATAGTAGATATTGATTGGATAGGAGTACAAAGCATTTGTATTCTATTGTCTGCTTTCTTGTGTTGATTTCATGGGAGAAAAAGGTATGCAATTCTATTTCCATAAAAATGTAGTACATGCGACAGAAAGATAAGAAAAATTCTTCTTTACTTTTTTTTCGCTATTTATTATAATATATAGTAGAAATTGTTTTAATTATATGAGAATTGCACCTAAAATCAGCAGAGAATTTTTCCGGTCTTGAAAGGATATTACATACAATTTGCACACAATAACTACAATTTATTGCTTGGATACCTTTTGACACCCTAATCAAAATATAGTCAACAGTTACCTTACGGATAGCACAAATCCTTCAGGTCATGTAGAAAAATGTAGAGTTAGTACATCTATGGAGTATAAATAAAAATTTATCATATGGGGGAATGGTATTATGAAGAAGTTATTTATAGGGAGTATGGTAATTATATTATCGTTTGTTTTATCTGGTTGCAGTTGTAAACATGAGTATGATGAAGGGAAAATTACAAAAGAAGCAACATGCAAGGAAGAAGGTATTAAAA
>CAJUFW010000034.1:16842-22172 GCA_910585655.1 uncultured Lachnospiraceae bacterium | reverse complement strand
CCAGTGTTTGTAAATTATGTGGTGAAGAGAAGACGGAACCCCTTTCACTTGCTGAACACACCTATGATACTGGAAAAGTAACAAAGAAGTCTACTTGTACAGAAGAAGGTATTAAAACCAGTGTTTGTAAATTATGTGGTGAAGAGAAGACGGAACCCCTTTCACTTGCTGAGCATACTTATGACAGTGGAAAAGTGGCAAAGGAATCTACTTGTACGGAGGAAGGAGAAAAGACATTAACGTGTAAAATATGTGGTAATGAAAAGGTTGAAACTATTAAGATAAAAGATCATGATTATGAAGAAAAAATAACTAAAGAAGCAACTTTTAAGGAGGAAGGTATTAAAACCTTCATTTGTAAAGATTGTGAAGATTCATACACAGAAGCTATTCCTGTTAGGGACGATAAGGTTGTTTTAACAGTAGAGGATAAAATAAACTTTGAAAAGGATACAAGTGCATGGAGATTTAATTCTTTCGTTGAATTTGTATGTAAAATTGAGAATATGACTGATAAGGATATTAAGGGAATCGAAGGAGAACTAATTATCAACGATTTGTTCGGAAAGCTTATATTAACAGTTGGATGGGATATTACAGGAGAAGATATACCTGCAAATGATTTTATTATACAAAAGGGTTATGGATTAGAGATAAATGAATTTATGGATACAAATGTGAAATTGTATCATACGGATTATGATGATTTAAAATTTGAATATAAAGTTAAACAGATTGTTTATACAGATGGCACAACTGAATCACCATAAATAGGAAAATATAGTACAAGAGCAAGAGAATATGTGTGATAGTTGAAATTAGGAAAAGGATTGCGGCAAAAACCGTAGTCCTTTTTTGAAAAAGTACGAAGATAAGTACAACGTTGTATTGATAAGCTTTCTTATCTGGGGTATGATAGTGTGCAGATAGAACAGACATGAAAATAAAGCAGATGGAAGCTGGATAGCGGCAACCGGCTGGTTTCTATTCCAAAAGTATGGTAAAAAGAAATTATCTATTCAATCATACGAAAACTAGAGTGAGAACGCCTCTTTTTTTGGTGCTTTAGACGAATTTCGCAAAGTTTGGAAAAAGTAGTTGCGCGAAAGAAGGCAAAAGGGATAAAATAATGTCGGAATAAGGTGCGTCAAGTCGCACAGAAATGAGGATGATCATGGAAAAGAAGGAACTTTTGTATGAGGGAAAGGCCAAAAAGGTCTACAAAACAGATGATCCAGATGTGTTAATCGTGGATTACAAGGACGATGCGACTGCATTTAACGGCGAGAAGAAGGGAACCATTGTCGGCAAAGGTGCGATCAACAATCGTATGACGAATTATGTATTCGGGCTTTTGGAAAAAGAGGGTGTGCCGACCCATTTGGTGGAAGAACTAAGCGATCGGGAAACCGCAGTAAAAAAAGTGGAGATCGTTCCGCTTGAGGTTATCATCCGCAACGTAGCTGCAGGCAGCTTTTCCAAGCGTCTGGGGATTGAAGAGGGCAGAAAGCTTTTGGCTCCGACCCTGGAATTCAGCTATAAGGACGACGCGTTGGGCGATCCGCTGATCAATGATTATTATGCGATTGCTCTTGGCGCAGCGACCAGGGAAGAGATCGACGCCATTACCAAATATGCGTTTAAAGTCAATGAAGTACTGATCGACTATTTCTTAAAGCTGGGGATTGATTTAATTGACTTTAAGATTGAATTTGGTCGTTATCATGGTCAGATCATTTTGGCAGACGAGATTTCTCCGGATACCTGCAGACTGTGGGACGTAGAAACCCACGAAAAATTAGATAAGGATCGATTCAGACGGGATTTGGGCAATGTCGAGGACGCTTATGAAGAGGTATTCCGACGTCTTGGAATCAGCAAAAATGCAGACTAACAGATAACATTTGGCGATAATAAAAAGTGGACAACGTAAGCTGTCCACTTTTGCCATATAGAAGGAAGACAAAAAGAAATAACGGAGGACAAATCATACATGAAATATACATTGAACTGTGACATGCTAGATGGATTGGTCTTCATAGATGAAAGCTATCTGTCAGAATTGAATGATCCCGATCTGTTATATGCGATGGATATTTTACTTGATTCATCTGGGACATCCGAATTGATTTGTGATTTTCCCGATGAGGACTGGGACATCGTAAGGCAGCGGGAAACAGAACAAATCCGGGAATTTTGCGGGCAGGGAAAAATGATTGTCTGGCTTTTAGAGTGTGTTGTCAAGGAATGTGAGTTTACAAAAAGTGCTGAAATTACAGACCCATGCAAATGGCTGCATCTTCCTACGGGTAAACTGTTGGCAGTTACAGCGAGCGAGTTGATTCAATGTCTTTCCTATCCGGAATTGGAAATGGAAAAGGTTTTCGAGCTGTCGCTTGAGCCTGGGTGGTATGCAGTCCAAAACGAGGGAGTTGATACTATTCTGTATTGCAAGAAGCAGCCTTCTAAGTCTATTCCTTCAAACATCGAAGAAATAGGTTAGCCGTTCCAATACGCCATGAATCAATCAAATTCAATAAATTGGATATGTATACATTCCTGATTTTGAAAATAAGCATCAGAAATACAAATGGAAATTTGGACAAAGAAATTAAGAAAGGAAAGGGAATCTAATATGGGAACAGAAATTTATAACAGTCCGTTATCGGAGCGCTATGCCAGTAAGGAAATGCAGTATATTTTTTCTCCGGATATGAAATTTCGTACATGGAGACGGCTTTGGATTGCGTTGGCAGAGGCGGAGAGGGAATTAGGTTTGCCGATTACCGAGGAGCAAATCGAGGAGTTAAAGGCTCATCAGGAGGATATCAACTATGAGGTGGCAAAGGAGCGGGAGGCTTTGGTACGACATGATGTCATGTCTCATGTCTATGCCTACGGCGTGCAGTGTCCGAAGGCGAAAGGAATCATCCATTTGGGCGCGACGTCCTGTTATGTAGGAGATAATACGGATATTATTGTGATGACAGAAGCCTTAAAGCTGGTAAAAAAGAAGTTGGTTAATGTGATGAACGAGCTGGCAAAATTTGCGATGGAGTACCGGGAACTGCCGACTTTGGCGTTTACCCATTTCCAGCCGGCGCAGCCGACGACAGTAGGAAAGCGCGCTTCCTTATGGCTGATGGAGTTAAAGTTAGATTATGATGATATCTGCTATTTGATCGATAGTATGCTGCTGTTAGGCTCTAAAGGAACGACTGGGACACAGGCTAGCTTTATGGAGCTGTTTGACGGAGACCATGCGAAAATCAAAGCGTTAGATCAGAAGATTGCCCAGAAAATGGGATTTTCCGGGTGCTTTCCGGTATCCGGTCAGACCTATTCGCGGAAAATGGATACAAGGGTACTAAATATCTTGGCAGGGGTTGCTGCCAGCGCTCACAAATTTTCCAACGATATTCGTCTGCTGCAGCATTTAAAGGAAATCGAAGAGCCGTTTGAAAAGAACCAGATCGGTTCCTCGGCAATGGCTTATAAACGGAACCCAATGCGAAGCGAGCGGATTGCCTCTCTTTCCCGTTATGTGATGGTAGACGCCCTCAATCCGGCGATCACTTCTTCGACCCAGTGGTTTGAGCGGACGTTAGACGATTCTGCCAACAAGCGCCTAAGCGTGCCGGAAGCATTTTTGGCAGTGGACGGCATTTTAGATCTGTACTTAAATGTAGTGGACGGCTTGGTAGTTTATCCGAAAGTCATCGAAAAGCGCCTGATGGCTGAACTGCCGTTTATGGCTACGGAAAATATTATGATGGATGCTGTAAAACGAGGCGGCGACCGTCAGGAGTTACACGAAAGAATTCGTACCCTTTCTATGGAGGCAGGGAAGAACGTCAAAGAGCGCGGTCTGGAAAACAATCTGTTGGAATTGATTGCCGCCGATCCGGCGTTTGGTCTGACGCTAGAAGAGTTAAAGGAAACTATGGATCCAAAACGTTATACCGGACGTTCCAAGGAGCAGGTCGAGGAGTTTATACAGGATGTTATTCAGCCGATTTTAACGGAAAATCAGGAGCTTTTGGGACTGCGGGCAGACATTAAAGTATAAGGAAATTTTTGTTTTGCTTGCAATATAATCTGAAATACGTTATTATAATTAGAAAACGCAGTTTACCGTAGTAATGTGGCAAAGAGTACGATAGCCTGCGAGGAAAGGAGTATAAATAACATGAACTACAAGATTACTGTGATTCCGGGAGACGGAATCGGACCAGAGATTGTAAGGGAGGCAAGAAAAGTATTGGATGCCGTAGGGGAGAAATACGGGCATTCCTTTACGTACCAGGAAGCACTGATGGGCGGGGCGGCGATCGACGCCTGCGGCGAGCCGCTGCCGGAACAGACTTTAAAAATGGCAAAGGAGAGCGATTCCGTTCTGCTAGGAGCAGTCGGAGGAAACGTCGGTCAATCGAACTGGTATCAGCTTCCGCCGGACAAGCGTCCGGAAGCCGGGTTGTTGGCGATTCGCAAGGGGTTGAATCTGTTTGCCAATATCCGTCCGGCGCTGTTATTTGAGGAACTAAAGGGAGCCTGCCCGTTAAAAGATGAAATCAGCAAGGACGGTTTTGACTTTGTAGTGATGCGGGAACTGACCGGAGGTCTGTACTTTGGAGAGCGGAAAACCGTAGAAGAAAACGGAGTACGCAAAGCGATCGACACCCTCACCTATGACGAAACCGAAATCCGCCGTATCGCCAAATGGGGCTTTGACATTGCGATGAAGCGCCGGAAAAAGCTGTGCAGCGTCGATAAAGCGAATGTACTGGATTCTTCCAGGCTTTGGAGAAACGTAGTCGCCGAAGTGGCAAAAGACTATCCGGAAGTAGAAGTTTCAGATATGTTAGTCGATAACTGCGCCATGCAGTTAGTCAAAGATCCAGGACAGTTTGACGTCATTTTAACAGAAAACATGTTTGGAGATATTCTTTCGGATGAAGCAAGCATGGTGACAGGCTCTATCGGTATGCTGCCTTCCGCCAGTCTGGGAGAAGGAAAACTTGGTCTCTATGAGCCAAGCCACGGCTCCGCCCCGGACATCGCCGGACAGGACAAGGCAAACCCGATTGCCACCATTCTATCCGCCGCCATGATGCTCCGCTATTCCTTTGACTTGGAGCAGGAAGCAGACGCCGTAGAAGAAGCCGTTAAGCAAGTCTTAAAACAAGGCTACCGCACCGGAGACATCTACTCCGAAGGCAAAACCCTGGTCGGCACGGTGAAGATGGGGGATTTGATTAAGGCAGAAATTTTAAAATAATAGTCTAAAAAAAACAGTCTCGTTAAAAACAGTCTCGTAACGGAAGCCCCTG
>CAJUFW010000034.1:8535-16742 GCA_910585655.1 uncultured Lachnospiraceae bacterium | reverse complement strand
GGATGAATTTCTGTCATGTTGCTTTATGACAGAAATTCATCCCCTATAAAGGGGGGCGAGAGTGAAGAGACGGAACTTAAAATAAAAGAGACGGAACTTAAAATAAAGGGAACTTAAAAACAGTCTCGTAACGGAAGCCCCCTGGGATGAATTTCTGTCATGTTGCTTTATGACAGAAATTCATCCCCTATAAAGGGGGCGAGAGTGAAGAGACGGAACTCAAATAGGAGGTTGAAGATGAGAAGTGACTCCGTAAAGACGGGTATGCAGCAGGCGCCGCACCGCTCCCTGTTTCATGCCCTGGGAATGACCAAAGAGGAGCTAGACCGCCCTCTGGTGGGAATTGTCAGCTCTTATAATGAAATTGTACCGGGACATATGAACCTGGATAAAATTGTAGAAGCCGTCAAGTTGGGTGTTGCCATGGCAGGCGGAACGCCGATTGTTTTTCCGGCGATTGCCGTATGCGACGGGATTGCGATGGGGCATGTGGGAATGAAATATTCCCTCGTGACAAGAGATTTGATTGCGGATTCGACGGAGGCAATGGCGATGGCGCATGCCTTCGACGCTTTGGTGATGGTGCCGAACTGTGACAAAAACGTACCAGGGTTGTTAATGGCGGCTGCCAGAGTAAACGTACCGACCGTGTTTGTCAGCGGTGGACCGATGTTAGCCGGGCATGTAGGAGGAAAGAAGCGCAGTCTTTCCAGTATGTTTGAGGCAGTCGGTTCTTATTCGGCTGGGACGATGACAGAAGCAGAGGTAGAAGAGTTTGAACAGAAGGTTTGCCCGACCTGCGGATCCTGTTCCGGAATGTATACTGCCAACAGCATGAACTGTCTGACAGAAGTATTAGGAATGGGGCTGCGCGGCAACGGTACGATTCCGGCTGTGTACTCGGATCGGATTGCCCTGGCAAAACATGCAGGGATGAAGGTGATGGAGCTGTTAGAGAAAAATATCCGTCCACGGGATATTATGACAGAGAAAGCGTTTTTAAATGCTTTGACCGTAGATATGGCTCTGGGCTGCTCCACCAACAGTATGCTTCATCTGCCGGCAATAGCGCATGAAGCGGGTGTGGAATTAAATGTAGATATTGCCAATGAAATCAGCGCGCGGACTCCAAATCTTTGTCATTTGGCTCCGGCAGGTCCTACTTATATGGAGGACTTAAACGAGGCGGGCGGCGTGTATGCCGTGATGAAAGAGCTGACGAAAAAGAACCTGCTTTATACCGATTTGATTACGGCTACCGGAAAGACGGTAGGAGAAAATATTGCGGATGCAATCAACCGGAATCCGGAGGTAATCCGTCCGGTAGAGCATCCATACAGTGAGACCGGCGGAATTGCCGTATTAAAAGGAAATCTGGCACCGGATTCCGGTGTGGTCAAGCGTTCGGCTGTCGCTCCGGAAATGTTAAAGCATGAAGGACCGGCAAGAGTATTTGACTGTGAAGAGGATGCTATTACAGCGATTAAAAGCGGTAAGATCGTAGCGGGCGATGTGGTGGTTATCCGTTATGAAGGTCCAAAAGGCGGTCCGGGGATGAGAGAGATGTTAAATCCGACTTCGGCGATTGCCGGAATGGGGCTTGGTTCTTCGGTAGCTTTGATTACGGATGGCCGTTTTTCCGGCGCTTCCCGCGGAGCCTCGATTGGGCATGTTTCCCCGGAGGCGGCAGTTGGTGGACCGATTGCTCTGGTAGAAGAGGGAGATATTATTGAAATTGATATCAACGCCAATACCTTAAATATGCGGGTATCCGAAGAAGAGCTGGAAGCCAGAAGAGCAAACTGGCAGCCAAGGGAGCCGGAGATTACGACGGGCTATCTGGCACGCTATCGTTCTCTTGTCACCAGCGGAAACCGCGGAGCCGTATTAGAAGTACCAAAAAACTGAATATAAATCAAAAAAAGGAGTATGGAAAAATAGATGAAATTGACGGGTTCACAGATTTTAGTGGAATGTTTGAAGGAACAGGGCGTGGATACGATTTTCGGCTATCCGGGCGGTTCCGTCTTGAATATCTATGACGAGCTGTACCGCCATCAGGAGGAGATCCGGCATATCCTTACTTCCCATGAACAGGGCGCTGCCCATGCGGCGGACGGTTATGCCAGAGCGACCGGAAAGGTAGGCGTTTGTCTGGCTACCAGCGGACCAGGTGCGACCAATCTGGTGACAGGGATTGCCACTGCCTATATGGATTCTGTGCCGGTGGTGGCGATTACCGGGAATGTAGGAACCAATTTATTGGGAAAAGACAGCTTTCAGGAGATTGATATTGCCGGAATCACGATGCCGATTACAAAGCATAACTTCATTGTCAAGGACGTAGAAAAGCTGGCAGATACCATCCGCAGAGCCTTTTCGATTGCCAGAAAAGGACGTCCGGGACCGGTGTTGGTGGATATTACAAAGGATGTAACAGCCAATTCCTGCGAATATGAGCCACATGTACTAAGCGAAGAGGAGATCTGTTCCGTCAAGGGGCAGGTAAAGCCGATTAAAGAAGAGGAAATTCAGGCGGCTCTCCGGATGTTAGCCGCTGCCAAAAAGCCGGTTGTCTTTGTAGGAGGAGGCGCGGTTATCTCTGGAGCAAAGGAAGAAATCGCCCAATTTGTCGAGAAGCTAGACGCTCCTGTTACCGATTCCCTGATGGGTAAAGGTGCTTTTGACGGATCAGACGCCCGCTATATGGGAATGCTTGGGATGCACGGGACAAAGACTGCCAATTATGCTGTGACGGAATGCGACTTGCTGGTAGTATTGGGAGCAAGATTTTCGGATCGTGTCACCGGAAACGCGAAAAAATTTGCCAGAAATGCAAAAATTCTGCAAATAGACATTGATCCGGCAGAAGTGAATAAAAATGTAATGATTGACCAATGCGTGGAGGGAGATATCAAGGCGGTCGTCGGATTACTAAACGAATGGCTGGAAAACCGCGAACATGCCAAATGGATGGCACATATCCAGGAGTTAAAGGAGAGCTATCCGCTTACGTATCATCCGGAAGTATTGACCGGTCCTTATGTGATTGAAAAGCTTTATGAGCTGACCGAAGGAGACGCGTTGATTACGACAGAGGTCGGGCAGCATCAGATGTGGGCAGCGCAGTTTTATAAATACAAGAAACCAAGAACACTGATTACTTCCGGCGGGCTGGGAACGATGGGATATGGTCTGGGCGCTTCTCTTGGCGCCAAGGTAGGCTGCCCGGGCAAAACAGTCGTCAATATCGCAGGCGATGGTTGTTTTCGTATGAATATGAACGAGCTGGCAACGGCTACCCGCTATCATATCCCGATCATCGAGATTGTATTTGACAACCGGGTATTGGGAATGGTGCGTCAATGGCAGACCTTGTTCTACGGACAGCGTTATTCTCATACGACCTTAGAGGATCAGGTGGATTATGTGAAGCTGGCAGAGGCGATGGGAGCAAAGGCTTACCGGATTACCAAGAGGGAAGAGGTAGAACCGGTATTAAAGGAAGCGCTTTCTGCCGGAGAGCCGGTGCTGATAGACTGTGTGATTGACAGCAACGACAAGGTATGGCCGATGGTAGCGCCGGGTGCTGCGATTGAGGAAGTATTTTCCGAGGAGGATTTAGGAAAATAACGGGAGAAATAACCATCCTGTTTTACGGGTGATGATAGTGATAACTTAGAGGAAGGAGTATAAAAAATGGGTAGAGTGTACAATTTTTCAGCAGGACCGGCAGTTTTGCCGGAGGAGGTACTAAAGGAAGCAGCGGAGGAAATGTTAGATTACAAGGGCTGCGGGATGTCTGTGATGGAGATGAGCCACCGCTCTAAAATGTTTGAGGAAATCATTCAGACTGCAGAACAGGATATCCGGGATTTGTTACAGATTCCGGATAATTACAAAGTATTGTTTTTGCAGGGCGGGGCTTCTTCCCAGTTCGCCATGATTCCGATGAACTTTATGAAGAATAAAGTGGCGGATTACATCATTACCGGGCAATGGGCGAAGAAGGCTTATCAGGAGGCGCAGATTTTCGGTCAGGCAAACGCCGTGGCTTCTTCTGCCGATCAGACTTTTTCCTATATTCCGGACTGCTCGGATTTAAACATTTCCGAAGACGCAGACTATGTTTACATTTGCGAGAATAACACGATTTATGGTACAAAGTTTAAAACATTGCCAAATACCAAAGGAAAACCATTGGTAGCAGACGTTTCCTCCTGCTTTTTATCTGAGCCGATGGAAGTAGAAAAGTATGCAATGATTTATGGAGGCGTACAGAAAAACGTAGGTCCTGCAGGTGTGGTGATTGCGATTATCCGGGAGGATATGATTACGGAGGATGTGTTGCCTGGAACTCCGACGATGTTCCGCTATAAAGTACATATGGACAATAAGTCTTTGTACAATACTCCTCCGGCTTATGGAATCTATGTCTGCGGCAAGGTATTCCAGTGGATTAAGACTAAAGGCGGGTTGGCTGCTATGAAAGAGCATAATGAGCAGAAAGCAAAGATTCTTTATGACTTCCTTGATGAAAGCAGTTTATTTAAAGGAACCGTACGCAAAGAGGATCGTTCTTTGATGAACGTGCCGTTTGTTACCGGAAACGAAGAGCTGGACGCTCGCTTTGTAAAGGAAGCAAAGGCAGCGGGCTTTGAGAATCTTAAGGGACACCGTACCGTGGGCGGTATGCGCGCCAGCATTTATAACGCGATGCCGATAGCCGGAGTAGAGGCGTTAGTTGCTTTTATGAAAGAGTTTGAAAAGAACGCATAAAGCGATTCAAGACAACGGTGTGGAGGAAAGAAGCCGAAAGAGGGAAAGGAGTATGTTATAATGATAAGGGTAAATTGTTTGAACAAAATCGCAGCAGTAGGGACAAATCTGCTGACCGATCAATATGAAATGACCGAACACCTGACAGATGCGCAGGTGGCTTTGGTACGAAGCGCAGCGATGCACGACCTGGAACTGCCGGAAGGACTAGAGGCGATTGCCAGAGCCGGGGCGGGAGTCAATAACATTCCGTTAGACAAATGTGCAGAGCAGGGAATTGTAGTATTCAACACCCCGGGCGCCAATGCAAACGGTGTGAAGGAACTGGTTCTAGCCGGATTGTTCCTGGCTTCCCGTGATATCGTTGGCGGCGTCAACTGGGTACAGACGGTAAAGGAAGAAGAAACCGTAGCAAAAATGGTAGAAAAGGAAAAATCCAAGTTTGCCGGAAAAGAAATCCAGGGAAAGAAGTTAGGCGTCATCGGTCTGGGCGCTATCGGCGTATTGGTGGCAAATGCAGCCAGCCGTTTAGGAATGACAGTTTACGGCTGCGATCCGTATATTTCCGTAGAACATGCCTGGAATTTGTCCCAAAATGTAATCCGTGTCAAGAGCAATGAAGAGATTTTTCAGGAATGTGATTACATTACGGTGCATGTGCCGCTAATGGATGCCACCAAACACATGTTAAATACAGAAACGATTGCTACGATGAAAGACGGCGTGATTGTCTTAAACTTCTCCAGAGATGCTCTGGTAGACGATGAAGCGATGGAAAACGCCTTAAAGAGCGGTAAGGTAGCCCGTTATGTAACCGACTTCCCAAATCCAAAAACCGCCGGGATGGAGGGCGTGATTGCCATTCCGCATCTGGGCGCCTCTACCGAGGAATCCGAAGACAACTGCGCAGTTATGGCGGTGCAGGAAGCAATGGATTATATGGAAAACGGCAATATCAAAAATTCCGTCAATTATCCGGCATGCGATATGGGGATATGCCGGACAACGGGTCGCATTACCATCAATCACCGCAATATTCCAAACATGCTGACGCAGTTTACCGGAGTATTTGCCGCTGCCGGGATCAACATTTCCGATATGATCAATAAGAGCCGCGGAGAATATGCCTATTCCATGTTTGATATCGAATCCGATTCTACAGAGGAATTAAAGCAGAAGCTAGAAGCGATTGACGGAGTTTTGAAGGTACGAATTGTGAAATAAGAAAGAATGAATATCATACAGACAGCGCAGCCGAGAATGGGGCTGCGCTGTTTGTTTGGAAAGGAACCTAGGAACCAGTTGATTTATAATGTCTTACTCCAATTCTCCAAAACAGATAACAGGGCAGGGAAAAGAAACAGGCAAGAATCGGCAGCAGCCCGTATCTGGCTTCTTTGCTGTAGTCCAAAAGGTAAAGTAGCGGATAATATTGAAACAGGGCGAAGGGAATCAGACAGGTGCAGATCGTCAGCACTCGTTTCCCATAAATACTGACCGGATAGCGACCAAATTCCTTGCTTCCGTCGGTTAAAATATTAAAGACTTCCAGTCCGTCCAAGGTAAAAAAGCAGATAGACGCTCGCAGAAGGAAAAGGCTGGAATAGACGACAATTCCGCCTACTAACATAAACACGAACACCAGAACCCGGTAAGGCGTCCAGGGAATCCGGCAGGTCATCAGGGCATAGATCAGCATAACGACTGCCTGGAATACGCGTCCCATCCGGGTGAATTCGATTTTGCTGCCGAGTACCTGGAAAATCAGACCGCGGGGACGTACTAAAATACGGTCAAATTCTCCGTTGGCAATAACCCGGTGAAACAGGTCAAAGCCGCGGAAAAAACATTCGCCTAAGGAAAAGCTCATAAGAATCACCGCATAGCAAAGCAGACAATCCGAGTAGGTAAAGCCTTTGACCGCAGAAAAACGTAAGAACATAAAATAAACTCCTAAAAAAACACTGAAGCTGACTAAAAATTGCCCTAAAAAGGTCAGAAAAAAGGAAACTTTGTACTGCATACAGCTTTTTAAATGAATGGTAAAATAACGAAAATAGGTAGTTATCGTTGATTTCATGGTAATAAGTCCTCCTTACATGCAGTGTTTTGGGTTATCCTCCCTGAATCAGCGTTTTTTTCAAGCCCTGGCGCATGAGGAAACGTCCGACGAGCATCAATAGCAGGATCCAAAATAGTTGCCGGAACAAGGTTTCCGGCAGGGCAGCCCCGGCAATGTCGCCGCTGTAAATCCGAAACGGGGCGTTCCCCATAGAGGCAAAGGGAAGCCAGGCAAGGAGCGTTTGAGCGCTTTCCGGGAAAAATGGCAGGGGAATGACGTCTCCGCATAAAAAGCTGGAGATGGTCTGGCTGATAACCTTTAGCCCCTGAGCATTGAGTAAATAAAAGGTCAGGCTGTGAATGACCATCTGAAAAGCGGCGACGACCAATAGAGCCAGGAATAAGGAGAGCAAAAAGCAAGCCAGTTGCATCCAGTTTTCCGGCGGGGAAAGCCGATAGCCGTCAGGCAGAAACGGCGCCAGCAGCAAAATCGGGAAGCAGCGTAGCACGGCGTTCGCCATACGGGTAGCGATAATCCGGAAAAACCAGGCGTCATAAAGTCGATAAGGGCGACAAAGCTCGTAAGCCACGTTGCCTGTCTGAATCAGTTCAAACAGTTCGTTTTCCCAACTCCAGACCTGATAGAGAGCAAAAAAAGCCTGCTGCAACCAAATATAGGAAACCAGGTCGGAAAGGCGCATAGGAAATGCGTCTGGGTCTGCCTCGTAAAAGGCATGATACAATAAAATCAACAAAACGCCCCAGACAAATTGAGTAGCGGCGCCGGAAAGAGCGGCAATCCGGTACTGCAGCCCATTGATAAAGCGGATACGAAAAAAGGAGAGGTATTTTTTTGAAGACTTCCCGACAGAAAACTGCATAACAAGAAACGCCTCCTTATATCTGGTAGCGGCGGTAAAGCGCCGCTACTAATTCGTCCAGAGAGCCGGTGGCTTCTGCGCGCAGCGCTTCCCAGGTTCCGTCTAAGAGGATTTTTCCATGCCCAATCAGTAGAATCCGGCTGGCTAGGGCTTCAATGTCCTGCATATCGTGTGTGGTAAGCAGCATGGTCGTCTGATGAAGAGCATTTTGCTGCTTGATAAATTCCCGTACGGCAAGCTTGGAGATGGCATCAAGACCGATGGTCGGCTCGTCTAAAAACAGGATCTTTGGGCGATGCAGCAGAGAAGCCGCGATTTCACAGCGCATCCGCTGACCAAGGGAGAGCATCCTGGTAGGGGTTTGCAGCAGAGAGGAGAGCGAAAGCTGTTCGCTTAATTCTTCCAGACTGTCCTGATAGGCAGCCTTTGGCAGCTCATAAATATCCAGATCGGAAGAGCACACGTCTGAACTCCAGTCACATTACT
>CAJUFW010000034.1:0-8525 GCA_910585655.1 uncultured Lachnospiraceae bacterium | reverse complement strand
ACTCTTTCCCTACACGACGCTCTTCCGATCTCTTTGGCAGCTCATAAATATCCCGCAGCAATTCAAATGAATCAATGACTGGTACGTCCCACCAAAGCTGGGAACGCTGTCCAAAGACAACACCGATGTCCCGGACATGTTTTTTTCGCTCCTTCCAGGGAATTCTTCCCGCGATATGACATGCCCCGGAATCAGGAGTTAAAATACCGCTTAATACTTTGATTGTCGTGGATTTGCCGGAGCCGTTCGGACCGATATAACCGACCATTTCTCCAGGTTTTATAGAAAAGGAAATATCATCCAGAGCATGGATGTATTCGTACTTCCGGTGGAAGAAGCTTTGAAAGGCGTTTATGGCGCCTGCTTCCCGCTTTGCCACTCGGAACGTTTTGCATAGATGGCTGACGCTAATTAGATGATCCATAATATCCTCCTGGTAGTTATACGTGTTCATATCTTGCCAAGAATCGGGAGGGAAGTCTGTTCCCCTCCCCCTCACAAGAGACATCTGCTGCTGTGAGGCAATAAGATGACAAAGAAAAGGACTGGCAAAATGCCAATCCTCTTTTCTGTACAAAGTCATGTAAATACGTTTCCGCCGGATAGCGGTACAAGGCTTGTACAACGGGCAGGAAAGAATCTTTCCTGCCCAATTGGAAAGCTCCCGACGGGACTCGAACCCGTGATCTATTGATTACGAATCAATCGCTCTACCGACTGAGCCACGGAAGCACTCCAACAACGTATGCTATTATACACCAAACGAATTGTTTTGTAAAGAGATAAATTTATAAAATTTTAAAAACTGACAATAATCCCGCCGTCATTGGCATAGAGGGAGCTGATCCCGGCAGTATCGACGATCACGACGTCACGGAAGGTGACAAGCTTGGTGATAGCCTTTCTGGTAAATTCTGCCCGTTCCCGGTTGTTGCAGTGGGCAATCGCCAAAATACGGCTACTGGCATCGTGTGCGTCCTCTGCGACGTATTTTGCCATCATCTGGATAGCGCGGTTGATCCCTCTTGCCTGATCGCGTTTTTCAATCTGACCGTCAATGGTGCCGCGCATAACCGGTTTGATATTTAAGGCGCTGGCTAAAATCGCTTGAAGACCGCTTAGGCGTCCGTTTTTCCGCAGGGTGTCTAACGATTCTAATACAAACATAGTCTGCTTTTTATCCCGGAACGCAGTTACTTCCTTGCAGACCTCTTCAAAGTTCTTTCCGGCTTTTTTGAGTTCTTCAATCTTCATGACAAGAAGAAGCTGACCGACGGAGGCGGAGCAGGAGTCAAAAATATGAATTTTTTTCTTGCCATGCTCTTCCTGATAAATGTCGGCAGCGATCATGGCGCTGTTATAGGAGCCGGAAAGGTTGCCGGACAGTGTTATGACATAAATTTCGTCTGCCTGATCAAAATAGCGGGCATATTCATCAGGGGAAGGGCATGCCGATTTCGGGCAATTTGGGCTTGCTTTCATCTTGCGTAAAAACGACGCCTGGTCGAAGGTTTCGTCGTCTACGATGATTTTTCCGTCTATTTCAATAGAAAGCGGGACAAGGCGGATATGTTCGTTTTGCTTCCATTCCTTGGTTAAATCGGTACAACTGTCGCCGATGATAAGATATGACATACTTTTTCCTCCTGAATTTAAAACTTTAAAATGTAGTTTCTGTTACTACATATAATAACATACTTTTCTATATTTGCAAATAAAAATTTTGTATTTTATAACAGAAACGTGTTCGGCTAAGCCAGAAGGATTTCTTTGATTGCTTCCTGAATAAGCTGGCGCATCGGCTGTTCGGAAATACCGACGACGATATTGTCACAGCTACGAAATGGAATCAGAATCTTTTTTGCCGGGCTTTGCCCAACCGCCGCCGCCATAGCCGGGGTAATTTCTCCAAGCATCGCATCTGCTATGACAATTCCAATCGGTCCTACGATGATGTCGGCTTTCCGGCAGGCGACCAAAACTGCGTTTTCTCCGGTAGCGGCAGTCTGGGCGCCTGCTTTTAGCATCGCATCTGTAGCGGCGCTGTTGGCTCCTACCGCCATAACGGAAGCAAGAGGAAGCTCCTGGCGGATGCCGGAGACAAGCTGTCGTCCGATCCCTCCGCCCTGGGCATCAATGACAAGAATTTTCATAAGATAACATCCTTTCTTTTTTGCTTTTATAAAAGTATTGTAGCCAGAAACAAAGAAAATAGCAAGGAGAACGTCTTTTGTTTCTGACTGGACAAACACGTTTTTGTGTGATATACTGCCCAGTGTGCAAAGAAAGCACTTATGCCGTGCGAACACGGCAGATTCTAACGTATCATGAATGATTCGGAACAGGGTATGAAAGAGATACCCTTCTTTTTGTACGCTTTTACCAATGCGCTGTCTTTCGCGTACAGAACACCTTATAAAACAAACTTTTCACTATGAGAGAAAATTTAAAAAATATTGGGAGGAAGAGAATGAAAAAGCAGAAGAAACAGAAAAAACAAACCAGGAGACGGAACGCGATATGTCTTATGTTGTGTTTGTTATGCAGCCTGACGGCTTGTGGGAAATCACAAAGAGCAGAGACAGGCAATCCGGGCAACAGTCAGTCAGAACGTGCTGCGACGCTTGTATATGCGAGTAACGATATTACCCGTATCAATCCGGCGATGGACGAACATGGAGAAATCAATATTTTGCTGTTTGATGGGCTGACAGCCCACAACGGCGAAAATGAGATAGTACCAGGGTTGGCAGAGCGCTGGGAATTTGAAGCGGAGTCTTGTACTTATACCTTTCATTTGGCAGAAGGGATAACCTGGCATGACGGAGAGCCGCTGAGGGCGGAAGATGTGAAATTTACGATTGAAGCAATCAGAGAACCGGAAAACGGCTCGGAAAATGCGCCGAATTATGAGGATGTGGAGGAGATTACCGTCCTGGATGAACAGACGATTTCCTTTCGTTTGTCTGCGCCAAATGTTGCTTTTTTAGACTATATGACAATGCCGGTTCTTCCTAAGCATCTGTTGGAGGGGGAGGATATGCAAACCTCTGATTTTTTTCGACATCCAGTTGGTACAGGACCATATAAGCTGGTAAGCTGGGACGAGGGACAGGCGATTACGTTAGAGCGGAATGAATCCTATTTTAAAGGACCTGCCAATATGAAACGGATCGTATTTAAAATTGTTCCGGAGGATACGGCAAAAGCGTTGCAGATGCAGTCCGGAGAGATAGACCTGGCTTTACTGACGCCAAAGGATGCAGAACGTTTTCTGGAAAAAGAAGGGTATCAGGTCTATGAAATGAAGACTTCTGATTATCGTGGGATTTTATTTAATTTTGCGAATGAATACTGGAAAGAAAACCGGGATTTGATTCCCGCGATTTGCTATGCCTTGGATCGTCAGGCAATGGTAGACGTGGTATTGCTTGGGCGGGGGATTCCTGCCTATGGACCGCTGCAGCGAAATCGTTATGATAACGAAGCAGTAGAACAATATCAATACAATCCGCAAAAGGCAAAGGAAGTGTTAGAACGCGCAGGCTGCGTGCAGGAATCGGATGGTTTTTATTATCGGGACGGAAAGCGAATTGGCTTTACCATTAGCGTGGGAGCAGGTGATCAGGTTCGACTGGAACTGGCGCAAATAGCTTCTCAGCAGCTTCAGGAAATAGGGATAGAGGCTGTCGTAGAGATTCCGGCTGTCGTGGATTGGGGCGGGCAGATGACGTATTTAATTGGCTGGGGCAGCCCGTTTGATGCAGACGACCATACGTATAAAGTATTTGGAACAGACAAAGGAGCGAATTACAACAGCTATTCCAATGCGCAGGTGGACGAGGCATTGTTAGAAGCGCGACAATCTGACGATCCGGCAGTAAGGGAAGCTGCCTATGACCGCTTCCAGGAGGAATTAGCAAACGATCCTGCGTTTGCCTTTCTTTGCTATGTCGATGCGGATTATGTGTCGGCAGCAGGATTACAGGGAATTTCAGAGGAAACGGTTCTGGGACATCATGGTGTGGGAATTTTCTGGAACGTGACGGAATGGACGTTGGAAAAATAACGAACGGCAAGAAGAACGGAACAGGAGGAAAAGCGGGATGGGCAGAAAGATAGCCGGATTTTGGTATTATGGGAAAAAGCTGGTATGGTTTCTGATAAGCTTATGGGTATTGTCGGTGGCAGTTTTTTATCTGTCCAGACTGGCTCCGGGAGATCCGTTGGTGCCGTATTATGGAGAGAGAGCGGAGAGGATGAAGCCAGAGGAGCGTATCTGGGCAAGAGAAAAGTTAGGGCTTGATGCGCCGATCCATATACAGTATATACGCTGGTTTTCACAGGCGATTCAGGGAAAGTTTGGGATTTCTTATCAGTATAAACAAGATGTGTTAGAGGTGATAGGAGGCAGAGTGGGAAATACGCTGCTGCTTGGAGGCACAGGCTTTTTTCTTACCTTTTTTCTGGCTCTGCTGTTGGGTGTTTTGTGCGCCTGGCAGCAAGGACGCTTCGCGGATCGGTTGATTCGTCGGATTGGCACGATTGCCAGTTGTATTCCGGAATTCTGGTTTTCTCTGCTGTTGATTCTGGTATTTTCCGTGATACTGCATATTTTGCCAAGCGGCGGAGCCTATACGATAGGAGGCTCTGGCGGTCTGTGGGATCGAATGAGACATTTGATCTTACCCTTGATGGTAGTAGTGACAGGGCATCTTTGGTACTATGCTTATCTGATACGAAATAAGCTGTTGGCAGAACTGCAAGAGGACTATGTGTTGTTTGCCAAAGCGAAGGGATTGAAGAAACGAAGCATTTTATTTCGTCATTGTCTGCCTGGCGCGCTGCCTTCTTTTTTGAGTCTGATGGCGATTTCCCTGCCGCATATGTTAGGTGGTACGTATCTGGTAGAGTTAGTATTTTCTTATCCGGGGCTTGGTACGCTTTCTTATGAAAGCGCGCGCTATCAGGATTATAACCTGCTGATGGTGCTGTGTCTTTTGTCCGGAGGCGTGGTGATGCTTGGCAGCTTTTTGGCGCAGGTGATAAACGAACGAATCGATCCGAGAATCCGTACAGGAACAAACGAGCAGCAAAAACCGGTATAAAAACAGGATAAGAAAAAGAGTTAGGATGGTGTAATGCCAAAAAAGAAGGAGAGGAAATGAAAAAGAAGACGGCGATTTTTTTCCTGATGGTGATAGTGACAGGCTGCTTATTTTGTGAACTTTTTATTCCAAAAGATCCGTCCTATCTGGATTTGACGCATACCAGGCTGGCGCCTTGCAGGGAATTCTGGTTTGGAACGGATACGATGGGGAGAGATTTGTTTTCGATGATCTGGTCTGGCGGGAGGCTCTCTCTTTTGGTTGGTGTTCTGGCGACGCTGCTTTCTACCGGAATCGGTATCCTATGGGGAAGCGCCAGCGGATTGGCGCCGGAGTGGTTGGACGCTCTATTTATGAGATTGACTGAAATTTTTCTAAGTATTCCTCATCTGCTTCTGATCGTATTTTTGCAGGCTATTTTAGGAAAAGCGACGGTACTCAGTCTTTCTTTGGTTATTGGGGCGACTGGGTGGACCAGTATTGCCAAGGTGGTACGTACGGAGGTAAAGCAGCTTCGCCAGAGTGACTATGTACTGGCAGCCCAGACAATGGGAGCCGGTTTTTTTCATATTCTTTGGAGACATTTAGCTCCGAATTTCCTTCCCTCTATTTTATTTTTTATCGTCATGGACATTCGCAGTGCGATTTTGGTAGAGGCAACGTTAAGCTTTATGGGGCTGGGGCTGCCGCTTGAGATCGTCTCTTGGGGCAGTATGCTTTCGCTATCGGAACAGGCGGTTTTGACGGGGGACTGGTGGATATTGCTGATTCCTGGTGGATTTTTGATTGTGACGCTGCTGTGTATGACGGAACTTGGCGAATGGGTGAGAGAAAGGATGAATGGAGGAGTTATTTGTCGTTGACGCAGGGGAAAATACACGGTATACTCCCGAGTTTGACACTTGTGAAAGTAAAAAACGGCTACAAACCCAGTAATTATGCGGACTATAGCCGTTTTCTCTTGACAAAAGAGTTACCTGCATAGGCTCTCGGAATCTTGAACCTGCCGACCAAGATTCGTCGGTCGGATGAACCTTGACAAGTAGATATTATCCAGAATGGATTAGACGTGTAATTAGTGATAGAAAAAAGGCGCACTTTGCTAGACTATACGTCAATGATAGGTTATAATGGTATTGCTTATTCAATTAAGCGGCTCTGTCAAAGAGATCTTTTAGGTGGGATGACTTTGATAAAGTCCAGGCATCAAGATGTTGGCACATCATGATGGCAAAGAGGCGGCAGTACCACATCTTAGATGAACGGTGCCTGCCGTCTTCTAATTTATAGTCTATCTTCTGTCTTTTATTGCACCGTTCTGAGGAAGTTCTTGCGTCATATTCCGAATCCCATTCTTTGCTGCATCTTGGCGGGTTATTAAAGAGCCGCGGGTTATCCTTCAAAATAAGGTGGACAGTGCGCCCATACTTTGCATCTGAGCAGGGGTGAGGGCAGGTGCAGGTGGGGCTGCCGCCTGCAAAACTGATCTTGGAACATTTGAACTTCGTTCTTCCTTTGGAGGGCTCGGTACCATCCAGACGCATGCGGAAGCCTTCTTTGCAAACAGATACGCCGTCATCCCCAACGGTAAAATCGTCTTTATAAACAGGAGGCCTGCCGCCCTTGCCATTGAGATCGATAAACGGTTTTATGCCATGTTCAGAGCAATACTGATAATAGGCCATGGCGTCGTGGGCGGAATCCAGGAGAAGCTTTGTGACATTGGCCTGTGGAAGAAACTGTTTCATGGAGAAGAAGTTATACCAAAAACCATGGGAATCATGTCTGGAGGCTGGGGCAAGCAGAGGGAATACCGGCAGGTCATTTCCAGCCGATGTTGCAGTCGGGCTGGTGATAGATCCTGTTGCACTTACAGTCCCGGATGCCCTTTTCCAGACAGTTGCAGGTGCGGGTCTTACGCTCTCTTGCACCGATATAGACAGGTGTTCCATCACCGGAAACAGCCAGGTTATCCAGGTCAATAAGCCCTTGATTGATGGAAGTATCCAGGAACTGGGATTTGAAAATCTCAAACAGGCGTGCAGCTGGATGGAACTCTTTGGGAGGTTCTATTTCGAATCTGTCCAGGAGGTCATAGACGGTGACTTTCTCTACCGGTGGAGCCTTTTCCCCTTTTTTGTCAGGCTTTTTTGGCTTTTGCTTGGGCGGATGGACTGGATTGGAGATGTTATTGCTGTCCGAAAGCCACAGACGGTCGAAAAAGTCATAAAAAGTACCTGTGCCGGGCGTATCCCCAACCGAGAACCCTGACAGGATGGCATGGAGATAGTTCTGCTTAAGATCGCAAGCCCATGCAGTAATGGAAGGGATCTTGCATTTAATGGAAAGCAGGTAGGAACGCAGCATGTTGGAAGGTAGTCTTGGTTCAGTGGGGCTGGTTTAGGAGGAACTGGAGGATCTGGAGGCAGTCTTTCCTCTGTAATAGTACCATCTATTCGGATTACCTCAAATTTAAAAGGGGTAAAGCCAGTGAAAACTTCGGTAACAAATACGTATAAATTGTATTCTGCAAAAACTGTAACCGTGAAGGTAGCGACGCAGGCAGGATGTATGTATTACTATAAAATCGCGAAACGGGGGCAGGACAACCGGGAAGTGAAATGGAAAAAACTTTCTGGAAATACGTTAAAGGTCAAAGCATCTGGGACGGCGAAACGTATTTATTTCAAAGCGGTGAATCAGGCTGGAAAATCTATTATCCGGAAAACGCCAAGTTTTTACGTTGACCATAAAAAGCCTATAATCAAAGGGGTAAAGCAGAATAAGGTGTACCGGAAGCCAGTAAAAATTTCTTTTTCCGATAACATTGGAGTGAAAACGGCTACTTTAAATGGAAAGAAAATACGCTCTGGTCGGAAGGTATCAAAGAAAGGGACGTATCAGTTAATTGTGACGGATCGAGCAGGAAATAAGACGAAGGTAAAGTTCCGTCTAAAGTAAATTAGAAGCAGCCAAGAATACAGAAAAGGGAATGCTGGACGGAGGAATCTGCCGGTGTTCCTTTTTCTGATAGAAACAAAGATAGGAGAAGAAAGATGAAGCTTGTCATTACAGAAAAGCCAAGTGTAGCAAAAAGTCTTTCTAGGGTAATCGGAGCAAAGGAACAGAAAAACGGGTATCTGGAAGGAAACGGCTATCTGGTAAGCTGGTGCGTGGGACATTTGGTAGGGTTTGCCCAACCGGAAGAGTACGGGGAACAGTGGCGGAAATGGAGTTATGAAAGCCTGCCGATCCTGCCAGAACAGTGGAAATATACCTTGAAAGCAGATACCAAAAAACAGTATGAAATTTTGCGTGAGTTGCTGCATCGGGACGAGGTGTCAGCGGTAATTTGTGCAACCGATGTTGGATAGTGCGGAGGGGTGACAAAACAAATATAAATAAAAAAGGGACTTC
>CAJUFW010000033.1:7321-24437 GCA_910585655.1 uncultured Lachnospiraceae bacterium | reverse complement strand
GAGTAATGTGACTGGAGTTCAGACGTGTGCTCTTCCGATCTGAAAATTCTGCTTGCAATTTAAAAATTCCTGTGCTATACTAGACCTCGTGAGTTAGCTAGCTAATTATTAAGCAGTTAATCGTAAAGGTATTAACGGTCAAGAGGCTAACCATCAAAGGGCTAATTATACGAAAGGAGGAGTTATGCGCTGGAAAGATTGGTTTGATAAACTGACATTGGGAGAACAGCTTAACCATTATTTCCGTCGATGCAACCATCTCCATAAACGGATTGTGGATAAAAATATGGTAAAGGCGGAAGTCTATGCGTCTCAGCATCGGATCTTGACGTTGTTAGACCATAAACCGATGATGTCCCAAAAGGAAATCGCCACCGTGATGGAGGTTTCGACGGCTACAGTTGCCGTTACCTTAAAAAAGATGGAAAAGAGCGGTTATGTGGAAAAAATTATGGACGACGAGGACAATCGGTTTAATAAAATCAAGGTTACGGAGCGGGGAAAAGAAATGATGCGCCAGGGCTTTGAGATTATGGAACGGATTGATCAGGCTACGGTGCAGGGCTTTACGGAAGAGGAATTAAAGCAGTTTACCGGCTTTATGGAACGGTATTATAAAAGACTAGAGGAAATGGTAGAGGTTGATTATACCGTGTCAAAAGAGACGGGCGATTCGCCGGATACATAAGTCGGCGGACGTAGGAATAATAAAAAGAAAGCAAAGAAAAAGAGAGGAGAGCATACGACACATGAAATTTTACTGGAAATATGTAAAACCACATATAAAATATTTTATCATTGGTCCGATTCTGATGATGGCAGAAGTAGTAGGCGAAGTAGTTCTGCCCTATCTGTTTTCCCGCCTGATTAACAATGGTATTCCAAACGGCAATACCGGTTATATTATCGGCATTGGAGTGGCAATGATTATTTTTACGCTGACGATGATGATAGGCGGTTTAGGCGGCAATTATTTTAATGCAAAAGCATCTATTTCGTTTGCGGCGGATTTAAGAAAAGATGCGTTTCGTAAGGTACAGGAGTATTCCTTTGCCAATATCGACCAGTTTAGTACAGGATCGCTCGTTACCCGTTTGACGAATGATATTACTCAGGTGCAGAACACAATTCGTATGGGTCTGATCATGCTGCTTCGTTCGCCGGGTATGCTGATAGGCGGTTTGATTATGGCGGTGCGGATGAACGCTTCTTTAGCGGTGATTTTAGCGGTAGTGATTCCGATTTTAGCGGTAGCGCAGTTTTTTATTCTTCGTACTGGTTTTCCGCGGTTTAGCCGGATGCAGCAAAAGATTGACGCGCTCAATTCCTCCGTACAGGAAAGCTTGACCAATGTACGGGTTATCAAATCCTTTGTACGAAGCGACGTAGAGAAAAAGCGCTTTTTTGATGCTAACCGGGACTTAAAGGAAAGCAGTATCCATGCGTTTAAGGTTATGATTATGACAATGCCGGTGATGATGTTAATGATGAATATCACGACATTGGCAGTCGTATGGTTCGGTGGGAACCAGATCATCGCAGGGAAAATGCCGGTGGGAGATTTGACTGCGTTTACCACTTATATCGTACAGATTTTAATGTCTTTAAATATGCTTTCGATGGTTATTTTAATGGGTTCCCGTGCGGCGGCTTCTGCCAAACGTATCAAGGAGGTACTGTTGGCTGAGGTGGATTTGACGGACGATCAGGCAACGCAAAAAGACAAAAAGGTAGAGCAGGGCGAGCTGGAATTTCGCAATGTTTCCTTTAAATATTATAAAGAGAAGCCGGAGTATGTTCTGGAGAATATCAGCTTCCGGGCAAAACCGGGGCAGATCGTGGGGATTATCGGTTCGACCGGTTCCGGCAAGACCAGTCTGGTGCAGCTTATTCCAAGACTGTATGATACGTATTCCGGAGACGTCTTGGTGGATGGTGTCAACGTCAAAGATTATTCCCTACATAATCTGCGGAACGGGGTTGGTATGGTACTGCAAAAAAATGTTCTGTTCTCCGGGACGATTGAGGAAAACCTGGAATGGGGCGACGAGGACGCCTCGATAGAAGAAGTACAGGCAGCCGCTAAAGCCGCACAGGCACACGATTTTATCCAGGGCTTTACAGAAGGATATCATACGGAGCTGGGGCAGGGAGGCGTCAATGTTTCCGGCGGTCAGAAGCAGCGTCTGTGTATTGCCAGAGCATTGTTAAAGAAACCAAAGATTTTGATTTTGGACGACAGTACAAGTGCTGTAGATACAGCCACAGAGGCTCGAATACGAGAAAGCTTTAAAGGAAGTCTAAAGGATACGACTAAGTTAATTATAGCGCAACGGATTTCTTCTGTAATGGATGCGGATCAGATTCTGGTATTGGACGAAGGGAAAATCGTCGGGAAAGGAACGCATGACGAGCTGCTTAAAGATTGCGAGGCATACCAGGAAATCTATTACTCCCAGATGGATAAGGAGGCGACAGCGTAATGGCAGAGATGCAAAAGCAAGAAGGAAAAAAGCTGACAAGAGCAGAAAAAATAGCAAAAAAATATCAAAATATGCAGCCTCAGATGCTGCCGGGCGGCGGTAGGAGAGGACCGGGTGGACCAGGCGGAAGAGGACCAAGAGGAGGAATGGGCGGTAAGCCAAAGGATGCAAAAAAATCCCTGGGAAGGCTGCTGTCCTATATTACAGAGGATATCGGTAAGATTGCGATCGTTTTTATCTTTGTTGTGATAAACGCGGTAGCATCGCTCGCCGGCTCCTATATGCTGCGCCCAATCATTGATACTTATATTGCGCCGGTTGACGGCAGCAGAGGCAGTGTCGGTGGACTGGCGGCAGCATTAGCCGTGATGGCGGCTATTTATGTGGTAGCGGTTGCAGCATCTTACCTCCAGTCCCGGATTATGGTAGGAGTGTCCCAAAAAGCAATCCAAAAGATTCGTGACGAGCTGTATGAGAAGGTACAAAAGCTTCCGGTTCGTTTTTATGATACGAACAGTCACGGCGAGCTGATGAGCCGTTTTACCAACGACGTGGATGCGGTCGGTGAAATGTTAAACAGTACCTTAGTACAGCTTTTTTCCGGAGCGATTAATATTATAGGTACGTTGGCGCTGATGGTATATACCAATATTTACCTGACAGTGATTGTCGTAGTGATGGCGCCTTTGTTAATCGGGGTTGGCGGAGCGATTGCCAAACGGAGCCGGAAGTTTTTCCGTGAGCAGCAGCAGGCGCTTGGTGCCGTCAACGGTTATATCGAGGAAACCGTAACCGGGCAAAAGGTAGTAAAAGTGTTCTGTCATGAAGATCAGGCAGTAGACGAGTTTGAATATTTAAACAACGATTTAAAGCAAAAGCAGTTAATGGCACAGTTTTTCGGTGGAATGATGGGACCTGTAATGGGAAATATGGGGCAGGTGTCCTATGCGGTTATCGCTACAGTCGGCGGTGTACTTTGCGCCCTGGGACGGTTTAGTATCGGTGGTTTGACCGTATTCGCCAATTTCTCCAGACAGTTTTCCAGACCGATCAATGAGATTTCTATGCAGATGAACACGATTTTCTCGGCTCTCGCCGGTGCAGAGCGTGTATTTGCCATTATGGATGAGGCGCCTGAGGCAGCAGACCCGGCAGGAGCAGTTACGATGAAAGATGCCAAAGGTAAAGTAGAGTTAGAGCATGTAACCTTTGGATATAATCCGGATAAGGTGATTTTAAAGGATATTTCCCTCTATGCAAAGCCAGGTCAGAAGATTGCCTTTGTCGGCTCAACCGGTGCGGGAAAAACGACGATTACAAATCTGTTAAACCGTTTCTACGATATCCAGGAAGGGGAAATCCGTATTGACGGCAGAAATATCCAGGATTATACAAAAGACAGCCTACGTAGTAACATTGCTATGGTATTGCAGGATACGCATTTGTTTACCGGTACGGTAATGGAAAATATCCGTTACGGCAGGCTGGACGCTACGGACGAAGAGGTTATCGAAGCTGCTAAAACAGCCAGCGCCCATTCTTTTATCATGCGTTTGTCTGACGGTTACAATACAATGCTGACAGGTGACGGAGCCAATCTCTCCCAAGGGCAGCGGCAGCTTTTAAACATTGCCAGAGCGGCGATTTCCAAAGCTCCGATTCTGGTACTTGATGAGGCGACCAGTTCGGTCGATACAAGAACAGAACGACATATTGAGCATGGAATGGAACGGCTGATGAAGAATCGGACGACGTTCGTGATTGCCCACCGTCTTTCTACCGTCCGCAACGCCAACGCGATTATGGTACTAGAGCATGGAGAAATCATTGAACGAGGTACTCATGAAGAACTGCTAGAACAGCAGGGACGGTATTATGCGCTCTATACCGGAGCAATAGAACTAGATTAAAAACAGGGGGTCAGAAAATGAACTATATCACATTGGGGAATTCGGATTTGCAGGTATCGCGGATTTGTATGGGCTGTATGGGCTTTGGTGATGCCGGAAGCGGACAGCATTCGTGGACGATAAACGAGGAGGCTTCTAAAGAGATCATCCGACGCGGCTTAGAACTTGGGGTCAATTTTTTCGATACGGCGATTGCTTACCAGGGCGGCACGAGCGAGCAATACTTAGGATGGGCGCTGCGGGAGCTTGCAAGACGGGAGGAGGTTGTAGTAGCGACAAAGTTTTTGCCAAGGACAGCAGAAGAGAGAGAAGCAGGCATAAGCGGACAGCGGCATATAGAACAGATGCTAAACAAGAGCTTAGAAAATCTGGGCTTGGATTATGTGGATTTATATATTTATCATATGTGGGATTACCAGACGCCGCTTTATGAAATCATGGAAGGGCTAAATCGTATGGTTCAGGCTGGAAAAGTACGTTATATCGGGATTTCCAACTGTTATGCGTATCAGCTTGCAAAAGCAAACGCCCTTGCCGAGCGGGAGGGGTTTGCCAAATTTATTTCTGTCCAGGGACATTATAACCTGATTTTCCGGGAGGAAGAGCGGGAGATGACAAGACTGTGCAAAGAGGACCATATTGCACTGACGCCATACAGCGCTCTGGCGGGAGGGCGGCTTTCTAAGCGTCCGGGAGAAACTTCCAAACGTCTTGTAGAGGATCGCTATGCAAAGACGAAGTACGATGCAGCGGCAGAAGAGGACGGCAAAATCATTTCCCGTGTCGCAGAGCTGGCAGATCGGCATCAGGTTAGTATGACCGAGATTTCTTTGGCTTGGCTTTTGGGGAAAGTGGCGTCTCCGGTAGTAGGAGCAACCAAGCTTTCCCATATAGAAGGAGCAGCCAGAGCGGTGGAGCTAGAGCTTTCCGAAGAAGAAACCCGTTATTTAGAGGAACCGTATGTACCACATAAACTGGTAGGCGTGATGGCAGAGCATTCCTCTCCTTAAAAGGAAGTTACTACCGTCAGACCAAGGGCAGCCGCTTCTTTGTGCGCCAATTCCATAGCCCAGTCCCAGACCTGCTCTGGGGCGTGGCAGTCGGAGTTGATAATCGTACGAATGTTTGCTTCGGCTGCCTTTTTCCAGAAGCGGCGGTGTGGATAGGCATAGCGGGCGCCGTCGCAAAAGAGCTGCCGTCCCCTGCGGTAGCCGTTGGCATTGTACTCCAAAATAAAATCCAGCTCTTTTGCAGCAGAGAGAATGATATCGCATGCCTCTTCGCAGTTTTCATCCCAGGCAAAGTCGTTGAAAAACATCAGATCGGGATGAGCCGCAAAAGCAAAAAAACCGCTGCGCATTCCCTTTTCCAAAGCGGACGCATAGAGAAGATAATCCTTGGTGGAAGTGGCGGCGTAGATATTGAGCAGTTTGCGGTCGGAGGATTCTAAAAAATGCTCGCCCAGCACCAAATAGTCGATAGAATATTCCTTTAAAAGCCTGGGATACCAGTCTTCCTGAAAGGAAAGATATTCGATTTCCAGTCCCAGCCGAATCGGCATCGTACTTTGATATTGCTTTTTTAGCTGTGTAACCTCGTTGACATAAGCAGGAAGTTCCTCTGCCAACATCCGCAGACCAAAGTCATGGTTAGGGAAGGGACCGTGGTCGGAAATTCCGAAACAGGACAAGCCTGACTCTGCTGCCGAGGCGGCATAATCTACCGCTGTTCCCAGGGCATGACGGCAATAACTGGTATGGGTATGAAAGTTTGTTTTTTTCATAAGAAAAGCTCCTTTTTGCCTGTAAACTTAAAAGCTGACAGGCTGGTAATCTGCTAATACCGGCTGAAACAGATCGTCATAAAAATCATAGAAAATCCGTACGCATTCCTCTTCCGTACACATTTTATAAAGAAGATGGATGCCGTCTGCCTCTTCCATACCCAGTTCTACTTCCACGTAGTTGCCTTCGTTCTTGTTTTTGTCAAGACAGGCTTGGATAAAGCGGATCCCGTTTTGCGATTTGGGAGGGGTTAAGGTGACGAACTGTTCCGGATCGTCAAAAAGTTCTTCCAAATAGTCTCCAATAGTCTCCTCATTTACTTCCGTGGTTTTTCCGTCTTGATTTTCCAAAAGATAATAGTCCCGTTCCGGGGTGGTTTGAAATACATGATTTGCCATGAAATGACCTCCTTTTTTTCTCAAGTTTATCATAAAATTGTCCTGTTTGCCAGCAGAAACGACAAATAATTTCAGGGTGCTTGCATAACAGGTCTTTTTCGGGTAAAATAAGGAAAGCGAATAAAAAAGAGATTCAGAAGCAGGGAGGCAGAGGAAATGGAGTTTGATGTTATAATTCCGACCTACAAGCCGGACGAACAATTTGAAGTGCTGATAGAGCGATTGGCAAAGCAGAGCTTTCAGCCGGGGAAAATCTGGATTGTCAATACAGAGGAACGCTACTGGCGGTCTTTGCCGTCCGTCCAGGGATCGGCTCCTATTAAGGTGCTGCATATCGGGAAAAGAGAGTTTGACCATGGAGGCACGAGAAAAAGGATGGCAGAGCGATCGGAGGCGGAGTTTTTTGTTTGTATGACACAGGATGCTCTTCCGGCAGATCGGTACTTGTTTGAACGGTTGTTGGCTGCTTTTGAAGATGAAACGGTAGGCGCCGCCTATGCCAGACAGTTGGCAGGGGAAGAGGCAGGAATCATCGAGCGGTATACGAGGCAATTTAATTATCCGGAGGAAAGTCGGGTAAAGAGAAAGCAGGATGAGAAGGAGCTGGGGATTAAGACCTGGTTTTGTTCGGATGTCTGCGCGGCTTATCGCAAAAGCGCTTATGTAGAGGCAGGAGGTTTTGTGCCGCATACCATTTTTAACGAGGACATGCTGATGGCAGAAAAGCTGATTCGTTTGGGCTATGGCGTGGCTTATCAGGCGGAAGCGAAAGTCTGGCATGCTCACCGCTATACCTGCAGGCAGCAATTTCAGCGGAATTTTGACCTGGGTGTGTCGCATCGGCAGTACCGGGAAGTGTTCGGACGGGTATCCTCGGAGTCGGAGGGAATCAAAATGGTAAAGAAAACGGCTTCCTATCTGTTACAGAGTAAAAAGGGCTATCTGATTCCCGAGCTGGTATTACAAAGCGCTGCGAAGCTGTTGGGATATCAGGCGGGGAAGCGTTATGACAAGCTACCGCTGTGGCTTGTAAAAAAATGTTCGGCATCACCGGGATATTTTGGATAAGGACCTGGGAAGAGGAAGGGAAACGAAAATGATTGCGATTATTATGGCAACCTATAACGGGGAAGAGTATTTAAGAGAGCAGTTGGATTCTCTCTTCCAAAATACCTGTCAGGACTGGAAGCTGTATTTGTTTGATGACGGTTCGACGGATGGAACAATCGAGATAGCAAAGACTTACCAAAAGGCATATCCAGGACGGATCATGATCCGCAGTAATCCGAAAAACCTAAAAAGCGCCCGTAACTTTTTTGCCGGATTTCGTCAGGTATGGAAGGAGGCGCCGGCAGAATATTATATGTTCTGTGACCAGGATGATTGCTGGGATCCGGATAAAATTGAGTGTTCTTTAAAGAAGCTGCGGCAGATGGAAAAAAGAGAGGGAGTTCAGACGTGTGCTCTTCCGATCTGGAAAAAAGAGAGGGGAAGAATACGCCGTTATTAGTCTATACGGATTCCCGCCTTACGGACGAGGACGGCAGAGTGACGGCTCCTTCCTTTCAGAAAGCCTCTCGTTACCGGAGGATTTTGGAACAGACTTCAAGAGGAAAAAAGAGGCTGCAAAGGCTGGCACATCTGTTGATCGAGAATACGATGCCGGGCTGTACACAGATGCTTAATCAGGCATTGGCAAATCAGGTATTTGAGAACGAGGGCTTTCCTGATAGGTTAAAGATGCACGATTGGTGGCTGGGGCTTGTAGCAGCCGCCTTTGGGGAAATCGGCTATTTAGATCAGGCGACGATGAGCTATCGCCAGCACAGGGGAAATGTAGTAGGAGGAAGCGGCTTTGCTTCTTATCTTAAAGCACGTTTGTGTGCAATCGGCACGCTGCGCCATACAATCCGCGAGGATATACGGCAGGGAAAGAGCTTTTATCAGTGGTACGGAAAAAAATTAGAAGCGGAGGAGAGGGAGCTGCTAGAAGCTTTTTGCGCGCTTGAAACAGCCGGTTTTTTCCGGAGACGGGCGTTACTGTGCCACTACCATTTTTGGAAAAGCGGTCTGGTGCGGAACGTAGCGTTATTTTGGTTGATATAGGGGTTGTTTTCCTGGAAAAACAAAGATATGGCTTGACATTAGTACGGTGAATTGCTAAAATGAAGGGCATATGAGCGAGAGGAAGCTGTTTCGGATACCGAAGCAGTGATAGATATTAGGATGAGGGAAGTGGTGAAGCTTATGAAAAAGCTGGTATTATCACTTTATGTGGATAATACGTTCGGCGTATTGAGCCGGATATCAGGGCTGTTTAGTCGAAGGGGCTACAACATTGACAGCCTGACAGTGGCGACGACGGAGGATCCTGCTTATTCCAGGATGACGGTCGTGGCGAACGGAGATCGGCAGATTTTGGATCAGATTACGAAGCAGCTTGCCAAGTTAGAGGATGTACGGGAGATTCGGGTCTTGACAAGCGATGATTCCGTATGCAGGGAGCTGGTTTTGATCAAAGTAGAGGCGGGAGAGAAGGAGCGGCAGGCGATTATCGCGACTTCTGATATTTTCCGCGCAAGGATTGTAGATATTGCAAAGGATTCCCTGATGATTGAATTGACGGGGAACCAGGCGAAGATTGACGCTTTTATCCATTTATTAGAGGGTGTTAAAATCCGCGAAATGGTACGAACCGGTATTACGGGACTGCCGCGCGGCGCCTGTGATATGGGCGAGTTGATTGAGGATTAGATAGCAGGCTTTTTTTGGGAACTGCCAGATAGGAGGCGGCTGTGCCGCCGGTTTTCAAAGAGAGCTTCCACTATAGAAGTTTTTATTTTTTAAGAAGCGGGAGGATAAACATTATGGCAAAGATTTATTATCAGGAGGATTGCAATCTGTCCTTATTGGAGGGCAAGACGATTGCGATTATTGGTTACGGAAGCCAGGGACATGCTCATGCCCTGAATTTAAAGGATTCCGGCTGCAAGGTCATCATCGGACTGTACGAAGGGAGCAAGTCCTGGGACAAGGCGGTAAAGCAGGGGTTTGAAGTGTTTACGGCAGCAGAGGCTGCAAAGCAGGCAGATATCATCATGATTTTGATTAACGATGAAAAACAGGCTGATCTGTATAAGCATGACATCGAGCCGAATCTGGAAGAGGGCAATATGCTGATGTTTGCTCATGGCTTTAACATCCATTTCGGCTGTATTGTACCGCCAAAGAACGTAGACGTTACAATGATTGCGCCAAAGGGACCAGGGCATACCGTACGCAGCGAGTATCAGGAGGGTAAAGGTGTTCCGTGTCTGATCGCAGTAGAGCAGGATGCGACCGGAAAGGCGCAGGATCTGGCATTGGCATATGCGCTTGGAATCGGCGGAGCAAGAGCCGGCGTGTTAGAGACGACATTCCGCACCGAGACAGAGACCGATTTGTTCGGCGAACAGGCTGTTTTATGCGGCGGTGTCTGCGCTTTGATGCAGGCAGGCTTTGAAACGTTAGTAGAGGCAGGATACGATCCGAGAAATGCTTACTTTGAATGTATCCATGAGATGAAGTTGATCGTTGATTTGATTTATCAGTCCGGTTTTGCAGGGATGCGTTATTCTATTTCCAATACGGCTGAGTACGGCGACTATGTAACCGGACCGAAGTTAATCACAGAAGAAACCAAAAAGACCATGAAGAAGATTCTCTCCGATATTCAGGACGGAACTTTTGCCAAGGAATTTCTTCTTGATATGTCCCCAGCCGGCAAGCAGGTTCACTTTAAGGCGATGAGAAAGCTTGCCAGCGAGCATCCGGCAGAGGAAATCGGTAAAGAGATCCGTAAGCTGTATAGCTGGAACAACGAAGAGGATAAACTGATCAATAACTAAAGTGTCAGGCAGGTTCAGGCGTAAGGGAGACTGAACCTGCCTGAATTGTTTTTTTAAGGAAGGACAGTCCGGAGTATCCAGAGAGGCAGGAGGACTAGACGGAAGAAAGCGCCCCCAAAAGTTTTCTGCACAAACATAGCCGCCCTCGTAAAGATATAAGATGACAATAACACCATTCTCCAGCTTAAAATAAAGAGGACAGGCTCTTTCCGTACCGGATTGAAAACGCTGCCAGAGAGAAGTATCTTCTATCCGCAGAGCCGGCGCATCATTTAAAGCCTTTAGAAAGCGATCCAAATGGGGATACGCTTCTTTTTTTATTGAAAAGGTAGAATACCTCTCTGCGTTGCCATAATAGTAGAAGTCCTCCGTTTCTAAAGGGAGTTCATAGGAAAAGTAGGCGTCTGTATATCGTCCGAGCAAGGGGATTCGGCTTTCAAACAGATCGGCGCCGGTACGGATCGTAAGGTCGTTATTATTTACAAAGCAGGAATAAGGCGTATCTTCCGTATACAGCATAACAGAAGGATCGATGCCTTTGATGGCATAAGCCAGGTATTGTTTGCCCTCGTAGGTAAGGTCAATAGTAGTTTCGTCTAACTGTAAACGGGAAGTGTCGATAGCATGGGAATACGGCCAGTAAATACGCTCCTCATAACGAATACAAGGCATCCCACGGAATAGATAGGAAAAGGCGCGGTAGGAAAAGGGATCGGCATAAGAATATTTGGGCAGATCATAGGGGACAACCTTCCAAACCGGGATCTCAATTCCCTCCTGTGTAATACGAATATATGGCAAGGAATGGTCTGCAAACCGGCAAAAAAGAACCGGAAGCGCGACGGCAAAACAGACCAGAAGCGGCAGGAAGCTGGCGGAAAGCCGAAAGCGGCGCCGCCCTTTTCTTTTTATAAAAAGCTGTTTCATAAAAGACTCCTTTCAAATGGAAGAACAGGTAGTTTTCTTGGGAAAAGTATACTATAAAATACGAAAAAAGTATATGAATTTTGGTTAATTTATCAAAAGTTTATCTTTATAAAAAAGAAACCCTTTTTTGGAGAGAAGATTGAATTCGGAAATGGAATAGGATATAATGTTGGATGTGTTGATGTGCGGAAATTTATTTTATTATAAAAACGAATTCGGAGAGGAAAGGTTGTATGGGAAATTTTATTACAGGAATACAGATTGGAAAATTAAGGAATTTGTCTAATCTTACGATAAGATTAAATCAGAAAGAGCGACAGCACTTAATTTTGACAGGGAAAAATGGATCTGGAAAAACGTCGTTGTTGCTAGCGATACGAGCTTGCCTACAGGAAATCGTAGAGGGTTGCTTTTTAAAAGAAAATGAAGAATTTCGAGATGCCAGAATTACATTTTCTCACACCGGTGCTTCCGAAAAGACAATCATTCCGAACAAAATGGTTATGGCATTTTTCCCGGCTGACAGAAAGACTGAAACTATTTGTGCAAATGGAGCGGAAGAGGTTATTTTAAAGGATACCTATAAGATAGACGAGGAACCAGGAAAGCTTTTACACAAATATTTGGTACATCTAAAAACACAACAAGCCTATGCGAGAAACGAAAGTGATATGGAGCAGGTAGAAAGAATTCAGGCATGGTTTGATCGTTTTGAAAGGGCGTTGCGAATTTTATTGGAAGATGCTTCTCTTGAGCTGGAATATGATTATAAAAAATATCAGTTTAAATTTTTAGCAAAGGGACGGAATCCGTTTGGGCTAGAAGAGCTGTCAGACGGATATTCTGCAGTCATAAGGATTGTGTCGGAATTGATGTTGCGGATGGATGGAAACTGGCTTTTCAAAAACAGCCTAAGTCAATATGATGCGGAAGGGATTGTATTGATTGATGAATTGGAAACACATCTTCATATTGAATTGCAAAAGAAGATTTTACCGTTTTTAACGAAGTTTTTCCCAGGACTTCAGTTTATTGTAACAACGCATTCTCCATATATTCTAAATTCTGTTTCTAATGCTAAAGCATTTGATTTGGAAAAGTGTATGGAATTAGAAAATTTATCGGTTTATTCTTCGGACGGTCTTGCAGAAAGCTATTTTGGTGCAGATGAATATTCGGAGGAATTAAAGGAAAAGTTAGCCCGATATGAAAAGCTGATTGGAAGAAAAAATTTGACAGAGGCAGAACGTGCGGAAAGAGCGAAACTTCGGATAGAATTAAAAGGAATTCCGGAAAATTTATCTAGAGAAGCAAGGGATAAATTTGTGGAAATAGAAAGAGGACGTTTATGATAAAAGTAACCCGGGTACTGTCTAGGAGAGCGCAAAAGGCAATACAAGCTTTGGAGACAGCAAAAAAACAAAATGGAACCTATAATCTCCCGGAGGTTAATGCAGCATTGCAGGAGATATTTCATGGAAAATGTTATATTTGTGAAAATAAGCAGATTGTTTCTTATCAAATAGAACATTTTATAGCACATAAAGGAAATAGAGATTTAAAATATGATTGGAACAATCTGTTTCTTTCTTGCGCCCATTGTAATAATACAAAATCAGATAAGTATAAACCTATTTTAGATTGTACTAAGGAGGATATAGAAGAAAAGATTGCTTTTCGGAAAAGGGGTTTTTTTGGAACGGAGGAGGAATTGATATTTGAGGCTTTAGATAATCAGGAAGAAACGATTCATACCCAAAAACTTTTGGAAGAGGTGTATTATGGTTCTACTCCACAAAAGAAATTAGAAGCCAGAATAATAAGAAGATTGTTGCGGAAAGAGCTTTCCGAGTTTAAAGAATATGTTCGAGAATATGAGGAGGCAGAGGAAGAAGATAAGGAAGATTTAGCGTGTTTGTTGAAACAACAACTATCTGCCGCGTTTAAACGGTGGTTGATTCGGGATAATAAAGAATTTTATCCAGAACTTTTTTTGCTCTTGGAAAAGGTAAAGAACAATATGCTATCAGCAGTTTAAGAACAGAAGCCAAATAAAAGACAGAAAAAACAATAGGAGAAATGACAGATGGAGGAAAAGTGGTTTCAAAAAAACCGACAGGCGGATTTTGCTGTTTTGGCAAGAGAGGCAGGCATCAGTGAGGTGACAGCGCGGGTGATCGTCAACCGGGGGATCAACAGTATGGATCAATTCTGGCAGTATGTAAGACCGGAACTAAGTCGGATTGCCGATCCTATGAAGATGAAGGATATGGAACAGGCAGTGGCGATTTTGCTTGAAAAGCTTCGGCAAGGCGCTTCAATTCGGGTGGTTGGGGATTATGATGTCGATGGTGTGATGTCTACTTATATTTTGCTGCGTGGTCTGCGGCGGGTACAAAGAGAACTGGAAGAAACAGGGAAAACAGGGGAAACAGGAAAAACAGGGGAAACAGGAAAAACAGAGACCGTAAAAATCGAAAGAAGCCGGATTGACTATGAAATTCCGGATCGGATTTTGGATGGCTACGGGCTGAATATTTCGATCTTGGATCAGGCGGCTGCCGATGGTGTGGACACGATTCTGACCTGTGATAACGGAATTGCGGCAGCGGAACAGATTGCACATGGAAAGACGCTGGGGCTGACGATTGTTGTGACAGATCATCATGACATTCCGTTTGAAAAAATCGCACAAACCGAAGAAATAAGAGAGCTTTTGCCTCCGGCTGACGCCGTTGTGAATCCGAAACGTTCGGATTGCCCATATCCGTTTCCAAATCTCTGCGGGGCAGGGGTTGCCTGGCAGCTTGTTCGCGCGCTGTATCAGCAGCAGGGGATTCCAATAGAAGAGGCAGAGGAATTGTTGGAAATGGTGGCTCTGGCGACGGTATGTGACGTGATGGAGCTGTTAGGAGAAAACCGAATTTTGGTAAAGTGCGGGCTAAGGAAGCTGCAGGCAACGGCGAACATAGGGTTGCAGGCGCTTTTGGCAGCAACCGGTATGGAGGATCGGGAGCTGACCTCGTATCACTGTGGTTTTGTAATCGGACCTTGTATCAATGCGTCCGGTAGGTTGGAATCGGCTAAACAAGGATTACGGCTGTTGCTTTCGGATCATCGGCAGGAAGCGGATTTGCTGGCGGCTAGCCTGGTAGCTTTAAACGAAGAGCGAAAAAGCATGACTGCCGCCGGCGTCGAGGAGGCAGTTTGCCAATCGGAGAAGCGGCTGGCAGAGGGCGATCGGGTACTGGTCTGTTATCTGCCGGACTGCCATGAGAGCATTGCCGGAATTATAGCAGGGCGAATTCGAGAACGGTTTTATCGTCCGACTCTGATTTTAACCAAAGGAGAACCGTATATCAAGGGTTCCGGGCGTTCAATTGAGGAGTATAACATGTTTGCACAGCTATCCGCCTGCAAGGAACTATTTTCCAAATTCGGCGGGCATCCGTTGGCGGCGGGCTTTTCTTTGACAGGAGATGCGCCGGAGCTAGTAGAGGGTCTGCGGCAGCGTTTAAATGAACAGGCGAATTTGACAGAGGAGGATTTACTTCCAAAAGTATCCTTTGATCAGGTATTGCCTTTTTCAGCAGTGACGGAAGAACTTTTGGCAGAGTTTGACGAATTGGCACCGTTTGGAAAAGGGAATCCAAAGCCACTGTTTGCCCTGCGGAACATCACCGTCCGTTCGGCGCGGGTATTAGGGAAAAACAGAAATGTGGTTCGACTGGCGCTACGAGAAAATGCCATAGGTTCCGGAATTATGACAGGAATTGGAAAGGAATATCAGGGGATTTTGTTTGAAGATGGGGATGTTTTCCTGGCATACATAGCAGAACAGTTTGGCGAAGCAGCCGCGGCAGGGTTAGAAAGAGGCGGGAGCGCCGCCGTTCGGCTGGATATTATTTTCTGCCCGGAGATAAACGAATATCAGGGATACCGGAATATTCAGATGGTAGTGGAGCATTACCGAAAAAGCACGATTGGGTAATTATGTTTAGAAAGGATATCATCTATAGTTAGAGAAGCTGCTATGCAGAAAGAATTTTTTCTTTTTCCATAGCAGTTTTTTATATAATAGGAAAGTTCTCCGGGCAGGAGCGTACTACGGCAGAATGATAACATGTCGCTAAAGTGACCCACTGCAGACGGAAAATCCTGCTTTGTGGAATTCTTTTTTCTTTAAAAAATGTCGTGGGGAAAAGCACAAGTTTGTCGTATTAGCTGGTAAGAAGGGAGGGGATGGAATGGGATGAACCAAAGAGAGGAAGAACTGATCCGTTTGCTTTGCACCAGAGAGGAGAAGGGGCTTTCTTTGCTCCAACAAGAATATGGTGGATTGCTTCATTATGTGGTATGGGGGATTTTGCAGGTTCCGCAGGATGTAGAGGAATGTATGAATGATATTTATCTGCGGATTTGGGAAAAAGCAGACCGTTATCAGACAGAAAAGGGGACGCTGCGAGTCTGGCTGACGGCTGTGGCAAAGCATGCGGCTTTGGATTATGCCAAAAGCAGGAACCGACGGCTGGAAATCCCGTTTTCTGAGCTGGAAGAGATGTTTGGGAGTTCTCTGCCGGAGTCTTCTCCGGAAGAGATCGTGCTGCAAAAAGAACGGATGGCAGATTGGAAGGATTGTATTGCTTCGTTAAAACCAGGGGAGCGAAATTTGTTTTACAGGCGTTATTATTATTTGCAGTCGGAGCGTCAGATAGGGGCGGAACTGGGGATGACGAAACGAGCGGTCGAGGGAAAGCTTTATCGTATCCGAAAGAAACTGCAAAAAAAGATCGGTCAGCGGAATGGAGGGAGGCTATGAAAATGAAAAAAAAGTCGGAAAGATGGCAGACAGTAGAATATACAGATGTATGGGAAGCGTACTTGGAGGAGACTTTACCAGGAAATATTACTCCCTGGAAAAAAGCGATTGGTTTTTTGATAGGGGGACTGGCATTGCTTACGTTCCAATTAAAAATGAAACATTTAGAATGGATTCTTCCGACTGTGGGATACGTGCTTTTATACCTGGGACTTCGGAGTCTGCGGCGGGAAAATAAATGGTTTCGGATTTCCTGGTGGATAAGTATGTTAAGTCTGGTCGTTCATACCTGCTTGTTGATAGGGATGGTGCTTCCTTTGGCGGACTCGGTCTTCTTTCAAAAAGCAGTAAGCGAAAGCAGAGTGTGGGAAGCAGCCGGACGCCTTCTTTTGCTGCTTTGCTTTCGGCAGGGGCTAAAGGTCGTATATGAAAAGGCAGAAGCTATAACCGGAACAGAGGCAGCAAACAAAAAAGATCCGGTTTTGTGGGTACTGCTTTGGCATTTGCTACTGATAGTAGTAACGTTTCTTCCATGGATACAAGGCTGGCTGCTTGGAATCGGATTAACAGCGGTGTTTTTTGCCATTCTCTATCAGCTGTATGTGCTTGGAAATGATTTAGAGGATACCGGATATTTCTTAGAGCCTACGCCGATTCGGATAGGAAACAGGATGTTTTCTCTTTGCTATTTGACGGGGCTGTTGGTTGTGATACTTTGCTGCGGCGCATGGTGTTCCCATCTTCCATTAAAGGAAGTGGCAGAACCGGAAAGAGCCGGAAAAACCATGGCAGTAAAAAACGAACAAAGGCTTTGTGAACTGGGATTTCCGGCAGAATTAGCGGCAAATCTGAGTGAACGGGAGTTGGAACTTTTTCAGGAAGCGGTTCTTGTCGAGGTAAAAACGGAT
>CAJUFW010000033.1:0-7311 GCA_910585655.1 uncultured Lachnospiraceae bacterium | reverse complement strand
GGATGAAATACTGTTTGATCCGAAGGAGGTATGGGTAAAAACAGGCGACCATTCTTATCCTTATTCGTATCATGAGGAAAAACGGCACCGACTGGAGATTACGATGGTAGTGATTGAACTGTCTCAGGGAGAAGTTTACACAGCTCTTTTCTGGCAATGGGGGCAGGGAAATCCCTGGTGGCAGGATGCTTTTTTCTTTGAAGGAGAAAAGGGAACAGAACTGATCGGAGGAAGTCTGCTCTATGAAAGGAAGGGAGTAACCTACCGGGCGGAGATACCGGGACTATCTTACGGGATAAAGGCAGGAGTAATAGGGGGAGAACAGCAGGTGATTACCGGGAAAGTAAGCTACCCGTTCGGATCGCAGCGTCAGAGAGGCTATTTGCTTTGTCATATAGGCGATTTTAAGGAAACCTCGGAGTCAAAAATGATAAAGGGAATTTTTTGTTATTATCATGATAATCTTCCGTTTTGTTTTCCTTATCAAGATACCCAAAGAGAGCTGCTACAGCAACACTATGCAGGTGACAAATACCAGAAAATCAGTTTTTTGAGCTGTGAACTGGGAGTGTAATATAAAACGGAGAAACGTTCGCACAGGTAGTTTGTAACTTTGTCCGAAAAACAGCCGGAAACTTTGTAGAAGATACCGTGGAAACTGAAAAAAATTTTTGCTATGCTATAGAAGATTTCGCGGATATGTTGCGAAACTAATAACATAAAATTTTCCGATAAAACGAATCATAGGAGGATGAGACCAATGGTAAGACATTTTGTATGTAATAACACAGATACTATAGTGCAGACTCAGGCTGGAAAGCTGCGCGGCTTTATTCAGGATGGAACTTATGTGTTCCAGGGAATTAAGTATGCCGATGCAAAGCGCTTCCAGATGCCGACTCCGGTAGAGCCATGGGAAGGAATTAAGGATGCGCTGGCATATGGTTATGTATGTCCGCTGATGATGCAGGATCACCCGACCAATGAATTGATGGTGCCACACCGTTACTGGCCGCAGGATGAAAACTGCCAATACTTAAACGTCTGGACGCAAACCCTTTGCCCGAAGGCGAAGAAGCCGGTTATGGTATGGTTGCATGGCGGCGGATTTGCTGCCGGATCTTCTATCGAACAGGTAGCATACGATGGGGAAAACATGAGTCGTAACGGTGACGTGGTAGTCGTATCGATCAATCATCGTTTGAATATTTTAGGCTATTTGGATTTAGAGCCATTTGGAGAGAAGTATAAGAATTCTGCCAATGCAGGCAGCGCCGATATGGTAGCGGCTTTGCAGTGGATCCATGACAATATTGCAAACTTTGGCGGCGATCCGGAAAATGTAACGATCTTCGGGCAGTCCGGCGGCGGTATGAAAGTATGGACTCTGATGCAGACTCCAAGCGCAGACGGGTTATTCCAGAAGGGTGTTGTTCAGAGTGGTTTGATTGACGGTTTCCTGCCTCCAAACGGCGACGGAACCCATATTGTCAATGCTATGTTAAAGGAATTAGGGTTTGAAGAAGGAGACGCAGAAAAATTAGAGACGGTTCCTTATCCGACCTTAGTAGCAGCTTACCAGAAGGTAGCTATGGAAGTAGGAAAAGCAGGGCATTATGTCGGTGGAAACCCAATGCCAAATGATTTCTACTTGGGCGATCCGCGTGAGGTAGGGTTCTGTGAACATGCCAAGACCATTCCGGTAATGATTGGTACGGTATTTGGCGAATTTGCTTTTGGACCTGGCATTGCCGGACGGAATACGATGAGCGAAGAAGAAAAGAAGGCTATGATTCATGAAAAATATGGAGATGCTTCGGATCGACTGATTGAGCTGTTCCGGACGGCTTATCCGGAGAAGAACCTCACCGATCTGATGGTGTTAGATTCTCTGTTCCGTCAGCCGACGATGGACTTTGTTGCTAAGAAGTCCGTACATCAGGAAGCTCCTACCTGGTCTTATGTCTTTGCTTATGAATTCCCGTTTGAGGAAGGAAAGCCGGCATGGCATTGTTCGGAGATTCCGTTTGTATTTGACAATACAAACCTGGTTCCGGTTTGCTGCATTCCTGGTGTATCCGATAAGCTGGAAGCGCAGATCTTTACCGCTTGGATGAATTTTGCGAAGTATGGCAATCCGAATCACCCAGGTATTCCGGAATGGCCGGCAAGTAAGGAAGGCGACGAAGCTACCATGATCTTTGACCGGAAGTGTGAAATGAAGCACAACTACGATCATGAGTTAGTGAACCTGCATATGGAGGCAGCACCGAAATTCTCCTTTGCCAATGTAAAAGTAGAACATTAATCCTCTGATCAGGATAATAAAAGAACAGCCCGGCTTTTTGCAAGGAAGCAGAAGCCGGGCTGTTTTTCTATACCTTTTCCAAAAATTCCTGCTATACTAAGCACAATGATTAGTACATTGACAACTGGATATAGCAGGTTGCACAGAGAAAACCAATATGCGAAAACCAAGCGTCCTTCTGTGCGTAAAATATCCAAGGTACGAATCGAATGTCATTCGTGAAACCGTCGGACGGGGTTAGCTCGTTGATACTTAGTCCATTACGGTTATTGAGCGAGAAGCCCCTACTTCTTAACGTGCTGGGAGTACGTCACATCCAATATTTATGAACCTCTTCTTCAGAGCGCTGCAGGGAAAAGTCAAATTTCCTGGCAATACGATGAATTGTTTCTGAAAGAGATAGCCCTAATTCCTTATAGGTTTCAACGGTGCCTTTGATTTCACCTTCAAACTTTCCTTTTGCTACTCCTTCTTTATATTTTTCCCGTTCTCGCATCAGCAATGTCATATATTCCACCTGCCATTCCTTGTTTTCTTTGATTTTCCGGACTTCCTGTGCTAGCTTTTCTGTGAAATCGTCCTCCACTGTGTTATTTTCTATAAAATTTAAGATACTTTTTGTATCTTCACTGATATTTCCTTATCTTCTCTACACATGTTTTCAAATGTGTATCTCCACCGTCCCTTTCCAAACGTATCAAAGGTACAAATAAAAATAACAAAGCTTTGAGGGAGATCGCTGTAATCTGCTCCTTTTTCGATTGCATTCAAATCAATCATTCCAGCATAATATCGGGTTCGTTTAGGAAGATTTTTATTATTTGTGGTTTGGATTTCTATGTTGTAGACAGTACCCTTTTCGTCTTTCGTTCAGATGATACACCTTTCTTTCTTTTCAATATACTATCTTCTTAGAAATCCGTCAATATATTTCCTGAATATACTTTCGTTTAACTTGATTTCCCTTATTCTGATAATCCCTGTTATCCCCAAAGGCATTTTGTGGGAGTATCTGATTTCTTTACAACCTCTTTTTTTCATGGTACGATGCAACCAACTTTCTTTTTTAGCGGTATAGAGTATGAGAGGATAAAATCTACAGGTTATATAGAATGGAAAGGCAACCGTCAACGCCTGATACAACAAAAGAGAGGGAGGCGAGAGGATGGAGGATAAGCAGATTGTGGAATTATACTGGCAGCGGGAGGAAGCGGCTATTCGGGAAACCGAGCAAAAATACGGGAAGTATTTAACACAGATTGCCTATAATATTTTAGCGGACTGGGAGGACAGCTTAGAAAGCGTCAACGATACTTATTTTAAGACCTGGAATTCGATACCGCCAAACCGCCCGGAGCCACTTGGTCCGTATTTGCGGAAAATCATCCGGGAGGCGGCGATTGATCGTTACCGAAGGAAACATCGGCAAAAGCGTCAGGCTTCCGAATACAGTCTTTCGCTTTGCGAGCTGGGAGAGTGTGTTTCAGGTGGCGATACAACGGAACAGGAGATCGATTGCCGTTTGCTGGCTGAGACGATAGCAGCCTTTTTGAAAACCCTTTCCAAAGAAGCGCGAGGTGTCTTTTTGGGGCGGTATTATTTTATGGATTCGATCCAAGAAGTAGCCGCCTATCATGGAATGAGTGAATCCAAAGCGAAAAGTATGCTGCATCGTATTCGGAAAGCGTTGAGAGCCTATTTAGAACAGGAGGGATTTTCGATATGAAGAGAGAAGAGCTTTGCGACAGCATTGGTTTATTAGAGGAAGAACTGATCAGGGAAACAGAGAAACGTCGTTTGCTCTGGAAAGAAAAGCAGGAAGCCAGACCGCAGAGAACAGAGAGAAAAAAGCCGGGTGTTAAATGGATGGCGGCGGCAGGCTTTGCGCTGGTAATACTGGGCGGCGTGTGGCTGTTTTGGCAAGCGCCAGGACTAAAAGGCTTCTGGTCAGAAAGAACGAACAGCCGCCAGGAGGGGAGTAATTCCGGAGAACGAATGGTACAGCAGTGGTCAGAAGGGTTTCCGGCAGAGCGTTACTTTGCCTATAACGAAGAAGCAAAGGTGGGAAGCAGCAGCCAGGAAAGCACAGAGGAAAGCTCTACAGACAGTCTAAATAGTCTGAGCGAGGCACAAGGTTATCGGTGGGAGCGGGACTTTTCCGGCAAACGGGAGGAAATGGAGGAAAATGGTTGGATTCCGAAGTTAGCAGATTATCCGTTGTTTTCCTGTACGGCTCGTTACCAAGGGGCAGGCAGTCTCTACAGTCTGACGTTTTCCTGGCATAAGCGGGGGGCGTTTGAGGACTATAAGGATATCAGCATTACAGCAGGCTTCCAGGAGATAAAAGAGATTGAGGACTGTATTGGGGTAGAGGTAGATGAGGAAGGACAGATTGTCCCGCCATTGGTGACGGTGACAGAGCGGGACGGAATACCGATAGTGGCAAGGGGCAGAGAGAAACGTGACAAAACCCTGACTTTTCAGAACCAGACTGGTTGGTATCAGATCGAAGGCTGTTGGAACAACGGGTATGAAGAACTGGCTGACTTGTTAGATTGGCTATGGGAACATCCGGTTGATTTTTCCCGGTTTCCGATTGAGAAAGGAGATCAATTTGAAATCGTAACCAGAAAAGAACAACCGAAGGCTTTTTTGGAGTGGCTGCCGAACTTTTATGCTTTGGGCTTTACCGAAGCGGAAGCGCATGTCGTCTTAAAAAACGGGGAGCCTTATAATCTGGAAGGACATTATATCGGACGTGTGGCAGAGGAAGTGGTATTGGCAGGAGATTATTATGACGAAGAGGAGTGGACAGAAGTTCATTGGTGTATTACGACTGAGCCGAATGTCTATGAGAAGGAGGAAAGCATCGGGAAACTGGAGGATCTGACGGAAGAAGCTACTTTAGAATTATTAGAGGAGAACCGGAAGTTAGTCTTTTGGTGGAACGGGTATTTGATTACTGTTTATATCAATGCTGACGAGAAAGCGGCAGAGGATGCCTGGAGAGTGATTCGGTCGCAGCAGGAAGCGGTCGCCCGCTAAAGAAGTGTCTTAGGCTTCAAAGGGACTGTGAAAAAAGTGTTTCTTATTTTTTCACAGTCCCTTTTTAGAGGATTTTTAATTCCTGATTAATTCCTGGTTGCCCGTTTCCGCAGGGTCGGATCCAGGATTTTCTTACGAATCCGCAAGGATTTTGGAGTAATCTCTAAAAGCTCGTCAGTCTCGATAAATTCAATTGACTGTTCCAGGCTTAATAGGCGCGGAGGGGTCAGTTTTAAGGCATCGTCCGATCCGGAGGCGCGGGTATTGGTTAGCTGTTTTTTCTTGCAGACGTTGACCTCAATATCGTCGCCCTTTCCGTTCTGACCGACGACCATTCCGCTATAGACCTTTTCTCCTGGTCCGATAAACAAAACGCCGCGTTCCTGGGCATTGAAAAGACCATAGGTTACGCTCTCACCGCTTTCAAAGGCGATTAGAGAGCCTTGCTTACGGTACTGAATATCTCCTTTGTAGGGACCGTAGCCGTCAAACAGTGTGTTTAATACACCGTTTCCTTTAGTATCGGTCATAAATTCGTTACGGTAGCCGATTAAGCCGCGGGAAGGAATCGAAAACTCCAGACGAGAGGTACCGCTGGCGGAAAGAGACATATTTTGCAGCTCACCCTTTCGCTGGCTGAGCTTTTCGATAACGGATCCGGAAAATTCCTCCGGTACATCGACGATAGCGGACTCCATCGGCTCTAGCTTATGCCCGGCTTCATCGGTTTTATACAATACTTCTGGCTTGCTGACCGCAAATTCATAACCCTCGCGGCGCATATTTTCAATCAGGACGGATAAATGCAGTTCGCCCCGACCGGATACTTTAAAAGCTTCGGTCGTATCGGTTTCCTCTACCCGCAGGCTGACGTCGGTATTCAGCTCGCGCATCAGCCGGTCGCGCAGATGGCGGGAGGTGACATATTTGCCCTCTGTCCCTGCTAACGGACTGTCGTTGACGACGAAATTCATCGTCAGCGTCGGCTCGGAAATCTTCTGGAACGGAATGGCGACAGGTGTGTTTGGAGAACAGATCGTATCTCCGATATGGATATCCGAAATACCGGAAATCGCTACGATAGAGCCGACGCCGGCAGCATCGGTTTCTATTTTTTGCAGACCGTCAAATTCATAAAGCTTGCTGATTTTAACCTTCTGGAACTTGTCCGGCTCGTGTTCGTTGACAATAACGGCATCCTGATTGACCTTGATACTGCCGTTGCTGACTTTGCCGATTCCGATTCTGCCTACATATTCGTTATAATCAATCGTGCTGATCAAAATCTGGGTATCGGCGTCGGCATCGCCTTCCGGAGCCGGAATATAGTCGATAATCGTATCAAACAGCGGTTTCATATTGACAGGCTCTTCGTCAAGACTGGTAGTGGCGACGCCGGTTTTGGCAGAAGCAAAGACAAACGGGCAATCAAGCTGAGCGTCGTTGGCGTCTAAGTCCATGAGCAGTTCTAATACCTCGTCGATCACCTCTTCAGGGCGCGCTTCCGGACGGTCGATTTTATTGATACAGCAGATCACAGGAAGCCCTAAGGAAAGAGCTTTGGACAAAACAAAACGGGTCTGCGGCATCGTTCCTTCAAAAGCGTCTACCACTAAGATCACGCCGTCTACCATTTTTAAGACACGCTCTACCTCGCCGCCGAAATCTGCGTGTCCCGGCGTGTCGATGATATTGATTTTAATTCCGTTATAATGGATAGCCGTATTTTTAGAGAGAATCGTGATACCACGTTCCCGTTCGATATCGTTGGAATCCATCACTCGTTCCTGTACCTCCTGACCGGCTCGGAACACGCCGCTTTGCTTTAACAGCTCGTCCACCAGGGTGGTCTTGCCGTGATCGACATGGGCAATAATGGCAATGTTTCGGATATCTTCTCGTTTCATATTAATTCCTCGTTTCTATCATAGCGCCTTGGCACTATGGGTAATTTCGTA
>CAJUFW010000032.1:3894-24670 GCA_910585655.1 uncultured Lachnospiraceae bacterium | reverse complement strand
TACGAGATCGAGTAATGTGACTGGAGTTCAGACGTGTGCTCTTCCGATCTGAGTGATTACAAAAGTTTCGGTTGAAAAGAGGGGGACAATTATGGTACACTGGCTACAAGAAGCTTATGGGCGGTGGAGAGAGTGAAGGAAAAAATTGATGAATTTGCAAGGGGTAAGTTTCGGTACGATCTTCCAAAGCTTTTGCTTTCGGAAGATCGGCTGCAGCTTCGTGTCGTAGCGGGCGAAACGGTAAAGGGAAGTTTTCGGATCTGGAATTCCAGACAGGAAAAGATGAAAATTTTTCTGTTTTGCGAGGAAGAGGAAATGGAGCTGTCCTGCGGAACGATAAGTGGAACGGAGGGAGATGTTTCCTATTGCTATCACGGAGAATATCTGGCGGCGGGAGAGCGGCAGGAAGGCGCGATTGTACTGGTCAGTAATTTAGGGGAACGGCATTTGCCCTATGAAGTGACGGTAATCGAGCCAGAATTTGAGACGAGTATCGGCTCGCTTTCTGATTTGTTCCAGTTTGCTGGATTGGCGCAGACACATTGGGAAGAGGCAAGGGAGATTTTTCTTTCTGGCTTGTTTGCCGACGCGTTTTTAAAGACGCCGGAGGAGCGGCTGCTGTATCGGAGCTTAAAGGGAAGTACCTCTGCCGACCATGCAATGGAGGAATTTTTAAGGATAATCCGAAAAAAATCTCCGGTGATGCTGCGGGTAGAAAAAAAAGAGCAGGAATACCACTTGGCAAGCCGGACGATGCGGGATACGGTTTTGATTCATAAGGACGGTTGGGGGCTGATCGACGGAAAAGTGACGGCGGAGGGAGCCTTTTTGCAGTTGGAAAAAGATCGGATCGAGCAGGAAGATTTTACGGCAGGAGTATATGAGCTGCCTTTTATTTTGGATCCGGAAAAATTAGAAAGCCCTAGAAGTATCGCGCGGATTCGGATTACGACTACCGACCAGGAACTGACGGTGGAGTTTCCGGTTTATGGCGCGGGCAGGAGAAAACTCTATACAAATGGACGAAAAAAGAAGGAATATAGCCATAAGTTACTGGAATGTTTTTTAAACTGGCGGCTAGGGCGGCTTTCCGGGGAGCAGTATGCTTCGGAAGGGCGGACGCTCTTGTATGCGCTGCAGGTGGTAGAGGAAAACCCGCTGTTAGAGCTGATAAGTGTCCATTTGAATCTGGTAGGAAAAAGAGAGCGGGAGGCGCAGGAGCAGCTTTTGCGGCTTGCCAGAGAAGAAGAGCAGATGGGCGGGCAGACCCAGTATTTTTATCAGTACCTGTGCGGACAGGCTTTGCAGGGAAGCGGCTCCGGGCGGATTGGGACGCCGCAGCAAAAGGCAGAAGAGGCAAGCGGACGCTGGGAGGGAGCCGGAGAGCTGTTTAGCGTCTGGTATATAAAATTGTTTTCCCTGCTGCAAAAGCGGACGGGCGGTGCGTCGGCGTCGGACTGTCTGAAGGCGGCAAAGGAGTTGTTTTTACAGGGCTGCCGCAGTCCGTTTTTATATCTGGAAGCATGGAAGGCGTTAGAGCAGGAGCCAGAGCTGCTGGCGCGGCTAGAGGAGTTTGAGATCCAGGTTATGAACTGGGCGAGAAAACAGGCTCTTTGGAAAGAGGAACTTTCGGTTCGCTATGTGTATCTTGCAGAAGGAGAAAAGCTTGGAAGCAGGCTGGAATATCAGTATTTGGAAGAGCTGTACCGGCAGAAAAAAAGCAGAGAAGTGCTAAACGCGCTCTGTAGTCTGCTGCTGCGGCAAAATTCGAGGGGGCGCGACTTTATTTGGTATCGGCGGGGCGTAGAGGCAGGACTAAAGCTGACGGGACTGTACGAAGCGTATGTGGATACGTTTCCGTGGGAGAGCGGTATGGATCTGGATACGCGGATTTATACGTATTTTTGGAAGGATAACAGTCTCAACGCGCAAAAAAAGGCGTTTTTATACAGCCATATCGTCAGCCACAAGGATCAACGGGTATCGGTGTATGAAAATTATCAGGATCAAATACAGGAATTTGCCAGAGAACGAATGGCGGCGGGACAGATTACGCCTCAGCTTGCCAGAGTATACGAGGACTTGCTGGAAAAGCCGGAGTTCCGGAAGGAATCTTACGAAAAGCTGCCGGGCGTGATGTTTTGCTGTATGGTGACATGCGATACACCGGGAATGAAAGGCGTTTGTATTTGCCATGAGGAGGAACGAGGAGAGGAATTTATTCCTTTTTCAAACGGAACGGCATATATTGATATTTATACGGAAAACGTAGGGATTTCCTTAAAAGATGAAGAGGGGAACCGTTATGTGATTTCCAGACCGTATGAATGGAAACGACTTATGCAGCCGGGCAGCCTGCTGACCGACTGTTACGAAGCCGGAAGTCGGGATCGAAGACTGCTTTTGGCGCTTTTTTCCAGAGTGTCCCGAACCACAGAGACAACGCCGGATGAGAAAATGGCGCTTTACCGGGAGCTTTTGGCTCTGGACAGACTGGAACCGTGCTGCCGGAACGAGGTGATGGGAGAGCTTATCCGCTATTGCCATGAGCAGTTAGAGGGGAGTCTTTTAGAAGGCTATTTAGAGGAATATGATTTAGGACACGCCAGACGGGAGGAACGACTCCAGGTTTTGGATATGATGCTGCTGCGGGATATGTATATTCCGGCAGAGCTGGCAATTCGCAAGTACGGTTACAGCGGGCTTAATCTACGATATCTGCAGCGGCTTTGCAGCAGAAAGGCGGCGGAGACCGAATCGCCGGATTTGTTTTTGATACGGCTTTGCTGGTATTTATTCCGAAGTGGGAAGACGGATTCCGTGCAGATGGAATACCTTGCCCGCTATTATGAAGGCGGTACGGAACATCTGTACCAGATTTGGGCGGAGGCTTGCCGGATAGGATTAAAGGCGACCGCCCTAGAGGAGCGTTTGTTGGTGCAGATGCTTTTTTGTGAGCATATATTAACGGACGCTGCCTCTGTTTATCGTTCCTTTGCCGGAAGACCAGGCGGGGAACGGGGCGGAGCGATACCGCCGCAGTCCGGGAAAAAGCTGGTACGCGCTTTTCTTTCTTATCTGGCGTATCGTTACCTGATCTCGGATCAGGTAGTACATGGAAGTCTGTTTTTGGATATGCAAAACGAAGTGTTTTATGACGACACACAGCTTTGCAAAGCGGCTGCTCTAAAGCATTACAGCCGGCTTTTGGCGCTTGGAAAAAAGGAGCAGGAATTTGCCCAAATCCAGATGGAGCGAATGGCAAAGCAAGGCTGTATCCTTCCTTTTTTCCAGGGATTTGCCGGAAAATGCCGGATTCCGGGAGCTGCCAGAAATAAAAGTTATATCGTCTATATTTCGGATCCAGGCTCGGAGGTAGAGCTGCATTACCGGATTTTAGATGGGGATCGGGCGTCGGCGTATCAGACAGAACGGATGAAAGATGTTTTTTTCGGAATTCACGTTAAGGATATGCTGTTGTTTTACGGAGAACGGGTGCAGTATTATATTACGGCGGTCAAGGACGGACAGGAGGCAGTTACAGAAAGCGCGGTTCTGGAATTAGACCAGGCGGAAGTAGGAGCGGCGATAGGGACACAAGGTGACGAGGAAGAGGCATGTCAGATGCTGAACCTGATGCTGATAGCCAGGGAAATGGGAGACGACGCTACCCAAATCGAGCTGATGAAGCAGTATATTCGACAAAGCTACATCAAGAAAAAACTGTTCCAACCATTGTAAGGGGGAGAATACGTGGAAGAAAAGCTATTGGTAGGACTGGATTTGTGTTGGGATTACACACAGTTGACTTGTTATAATGCCAAAACAGGGGAACCGGAGTCTATTGGAATACGTGGAAGCGAAGAACAGTACCTAATACCTACCTGCCTGGCGGTCAAGCGTGGAAGTCGTGAATGGGTGTTTGGAGAGGAAGCCAAGCAGTTAGTGGCAATCGAAGAGGCGATTGATAGCGGAGACATGTTAGAAAAGGCGGAACAGGGAACAGAAACCGAACTGTATGGCGTAGTATTCCAGCCGGAGGATTTGCTCGAACGGTATTTCCGAAAGGTGTTGCTGCTGCTGCGTCAGGTCTATCCTAACGGCAGAATTGCCAGTCTGGTGCTTTCCTTAGAGGAGCGGGATCATACGACCGGAAAAAAATTACAGGAGCGGTTGGGAATTGCCCTGGCTAGACTTGGGATTGAGCCGTCCAGAGTACAGATCCAAAGCCATATGGCAAGCTTTTTGCATTATACCGTCAGCCAACGGCAGGACTTGTGGCAGAATGACACCGCCTTGTTTGAATTTGGCAGGAATGGGCTGCATTATGTCCAGCTTTCTATCAACCGTAAGGAACTACCGATGATAGCCGGGTTAGAGGAACGGGATTTTTCGGCTTATTTAACACAGGAGCAGGTCAGAGAGGAACCGGTAACTGCCGGGAAGATTTTTGCCGACGTAACGGAGATGGCAGTGTACCGCAAGGTACTTTCTACGGTCTATGTAGTGGGCAGAGGCTTTGAGGGAGACTGGGCGGACGAGGTATTGATGTCCTTGTGCGCAAGGCGGCGGGTATTTAAAGGACAGAACCTCTATGCAAAGGGAGCCTGCTATGCTGCTCTTCATCTGGCAGAATGGGAAGAGGAGCGGGTATTGTTGTTGGGAGAGGATCGCACTTCGGCAGAGCTGTCTATGCAGGTATATAAGGATGGAAGCATTCAGGAGATTACGTTGATACGTCCGGCTATTTTGTGGCAGGATGCGTTTGGGGAATGGGATTTTATTCTGGATGGAGAAACGGAGCTGGCGCTTCAGATCCGGGACTATATGACCAGAAAGCGGGATCAGCGTCTGATTGATTTAAGCGGGCTGCCGCCGCGTCCGCCGCGTATGACGCGGATTCGTATGCGGCTTCAGTATCTGGATTTACATACCTGTCTGGTGCAGGTTCGGGATATGGGCTTTGGCGAGATAATGCCTGCAAGCGGAGAGGGCAACGCGATGGTAAAAGCCGGGATTGCAGACAACAGAGGCAGTATATTAGCAGGAGGAAGAATTTGGGAAATGACGTTGGAAGTGTAGGAGATACTTATGAGTAAGGTTATTTTATGTACAGGACGGATGGCTTCTAACGGATGGCTTCTGCCGGATGGCTTAAAAGCTTATTCGGTAGAGGAATTATGTTATTATGTCTATCAGAATATCTATGGGTTGGAGGACGGTTTTTTTACAAAAGAGCTGTCGGACTGGCTGGAGCGGGAATGCCAGATGCCAGAAACTGCAGAAAAGTTGGAGTGGCTTCGTTCGGAGGGACATGGGACAAAGGATCTGACGATTGCCCTGCTGTGCAGCGCAGATTATTATACAGAACCGGAAATCAAAGAGCTGCTGGTGCGGATGAATGAATTGGAGCAGCTTCCGCCATGGAAAAAGCGTAAGCGTTTGGCAGACGAATATCTGCATAGAGGTCAGTACGCCAGGGCGGGAAGTGAATATGAGAAAATTTTAGCGGAACATGCCTTGACAGAAGAGGAACGAGGGAATATCATGCACAACATAGGAGTGGTACGGATGTATACCATATCAGTAGCTGATGCTGCCGAAAGCTTTTATGCCGCTTATAAGCTCTGGCATCATCCGGAGTCCATGAAGCTTTGTCTGTTGGCGTACCGGATGGGAAACTGTCAGGAGGAATACCAGAAGGTGTTGGCAGAGGAAGGAATCAGCCAGGAATTTATTCAGATGACCGAAGAAGAATGGAGCGAGTCGGCAGCAGAAGCAGATAAATCCGGGCAGGGAAAGCTTTTAAGAGAGATCCTGCAGGGGCGGCGAGCCGGAATGGTGGCAGAGTCGTATGAGGGATTGAACGGGCTGTTAGAAGTCTGGAAGCAAGAATACCGGAACGCCCTGCAAAGCTATGGAATGATCAGATGAGGAGAACAATATGGGACTATTCCGTAAACGTATAGAATTGTCAGAACAGGAAATGAACGAATTTATCCAATTGGTAGGGGAAGAGTCTGCTCCGCATTATTCCAAACGGGAACGACGCCGGCGCAGTACGCCGGAAAAACAGAAGCAAGAGGAGCGACAGGAAAGCCCGGATACAGCAAAGCCGCCGGAAGAGGGAGAACTGGATCTATGGGTCGATACGCTGGTGGATACGCTTCCCTGGGAGGACACCACACCGGAGGGAGACGTATTGTTTCCGGGAGAGGACGGTGTATTGGAGGAATCTTTGCCGTCTGCGGGCAAAGTCTTTCATGGAACGATACCAAAGCTTGAAAAACGGGAAATAAGGGGGTTTTTAGAGGAACGCTGCGAAAGCCTTCAGGAAGGAGGGCTTCTGCTTTCGGCAATCAGAACCGAGTATCAGGAGGTCATGGCTTATCTGCAGGACACACAGCTAATCGAACGGGCAGAGGAAGAGGAGCGTATGCAGTTAGAGGACGCGGCAAGACATATTCTTGTGCTGCGAAAGGAAACAGACAAATTAAAACGACGGAGAATGACCCTGACGGATTTCCAGTACCAGACTATGGAGCGTTATCAGGAGACGCTTCCCAAGGAAATCCACAGGCTGGAGAAGGAAGAGGAGTACCGCGCGCTGATAAAATCCGATTTGATTAAATTGGAAGAGGAAAAGGGCGTGTTGTTGTATGAGGAAGACGAGCTGGCGGACAAGACACGCTTTCTTTATAAAATCGGCATAACAGGAGGCGCCATGGTGGTAGGGCTGTTTGTGCTGTATCTGTATTTGCTGCTGGTGTTAGAGCTGCCTGTAACTGCACCGTTTTTGGTAACGGCAGGAGGAGCGGCGTTGTTGGGCGCTTACTTGTTTTATGAGGGAAGACGAAGCGTCTATGCCAAAAAGCTGAATTATAAAAAACAGAACCGATTGATTACCTTACAGAACCGGGTAAAAATCAAATATGTGAACAATACGTCCTCTTTGGACTATAGCTATGACAAATATGCGGTCAATCATTCCAGAGAATTAAAGGCGCGATGGGAGCAGTATGTAGCCTTAAAGGACGATATGGATAGGAAAGAGCAAAGCCTGGACGTACTGCGCCGTTATGAGTGGCAGCTTTTTCAGGTATTGGGAAAGCTTAGGCTTCACGATCCGGACATCTGGTCAAGACAGGCGGAAGCTCTTTTGGATCAGAAGGAAATGGAAGAAATCCGTTACCGTCTGAACCTGCGGCGGAAAAAGCTGCGGGAACGGTTGGAGTACAACAGCCAGCTTCAAGAACAGGCAAAGGATGAACTGAGGATGTTTCAAAAAAGCTATCCTCAAGAACAAGAGCTGTTGGCGGATATGCTCCGAAATTATGAGATAACGTTATAGGAGGAAGCGATGGCAAAGGGTGCAGATCTGGGAAATGGGAAAATCGGGAAGTTGTTGTTTTCATTGGCGGTGCCGACGATAACGGCGCAGGTCGTCAACATGCTTTATAACATTGTTGATCGAATTTATATCGGGCATATGCCGGACGCCGGAGCCCAGGCGCTGACCGGGGTGGGCTTGGTGTTGCCTGTTATTATGCTGATTTCGGCGTTTAGCGCTTTAATCGGGATGGGCGGATCTCCAAGAGCCGCGATTATGATGGGAAAGCAGAAAAACGACGAGGCAGAACGGATTATGGGAAACTGCCTGAGCGCACTGCTTGTTACCTCCGTTTTATTGACCGTGGCGTTTCAACTATTTGGAGAACCGCTGTTATGGGCGATTGGAGCCAGCGAAGCGACCATCGGATATGCGGTAGGGTATATGAGGATTTATGTATTCGGGACGATTTTCGTACAGCTTTCGTTGGGAATGAATGCGTTTATTACGACACAAGGCTATACCAAAGTCAGTATGCTGACTGTAATCATCGGAGCAGTTTGCAACATTCTCCTTGATCCGATTTTTATTTTTGTGCTAAAGCTAGGAGTACAGGGGGCGGCGTTGGCTACTATCTTATCCCAGGGAGTATCCGCATTTTGGGTAATGCGCTTTTTAACAGGACGAAAGACGACGCTAAAAATCCGTTTTGCGATGATGAAGCCGGAAGCGAAGGTACTGCTTCCGGTGCTTGCCTTGGGGATTTCGCCGTTTGTGATGCAAAGCACGGAAAGTTTATTAAGCGTAGCCCTAAATTCCTCGCTGCAAAAATACGGGGGTGATTTGGCAGTAGGCGCCTATACGATCATCGGAAGCGTGATGCAGATGATTATGCTGCCGATGCAGGGGCTTTCCCAGGGGGCGCAGCCTATCATCAGCTTTAATTACGGCGCGGGGAAGATAGATCGGGTAAAAAAGGCGACCAGGTTGCTGATTACCTCTACTCTGGTCTACAGCGTTAGCTGCTGGCTGTTGATTATGCTTGTTCCACAGGTATTGGTACGGGTGTTTTCCAATGATGTGGAGCTGATGGGCATTACCGTATGGGCTATGCGGATCTTTTTGGCAGGAACGATCATATTCGGTGCGCAGACCGGGTGCCAGCAGTCCTTCCTTGCCTTGGGACAGGCGAAGATTTCTCTGATACTTGCCCTATTACGAAAAGTAATATTGCTGATTCCATTGATTTATATTCTTCCGTTGTTTTTCGCAGATAAATTGATGGCAGTCTTTTTGGCAGAGCCAGTAGCGGACGTACTGGCGGCGATAACGACCTTTATTACCTTTCACCTCTGGTGCCGCAGGAATTTAAAGCCGGATAACGGCATACAATAAAGAAAGACTCCAAAACGGGGCAGGATAAAGGGGAGAAAAGAGGGGAAGGGCGGCGAACAGGGCAGGAAGTCAAAAATTAAAATCAAAGATAGAACGGCAGCGGTATTTGTTCCCACTTCTGGCGATTGGTACAGGATTGATTGCCGGAATCGCGACGATTTTCGTTCAATCCGGTCTGGGAAAAAGAAGTGGCTGGCAACCTGAGAGAGAAATTATGGTAGTAACAAGAGAAAGCGGCTCCGGAACACGGAGCGCTTTTTTGGATCTGTTTGATCTGCAAACGGAAGAAGGAGAAAAGCGAACGCTTTTGCTGACCGGAGAGGCGGTAACGGTAAATCGAAGCGGAAGCCTGCTGGCTATGATAGCGGGAAATCCCTACGCAATAGGTTATGGTTCGCTTCAGGATCATCTGCTGGGTGTTAAGGCGATTCAAATCGATCGGGTAGAGCCGACGATAGAACATATGAAAGACGGCAGTTATCCCTATACAAGACCGTTTTATATAGCTGTCCGAAAGGAAGAAAAGGAAGGGCAGGCTTTCTTGCAGTACGTTCTTTCTGCAGAGGGACAACGGCAGGCAGAAGAGGCAGGGTATCTTGCGTGTAGAGCGGGTGGTAAGACCGATATCACGGAAGCAAATTTTACAATCGATATCGATCCATCGCAAGAGAAAAAATTGGTTTTGGCAGGCTCTTCTACGGTGATGCCTTTGGCGCAGCAATGGGCAGAAGGTTATCAAAGGAGTATCAAAGAGGCAGGAGAAGAGAAGATAAGAGAAATCGAGCTGCAGGAGAGCGATTCTGGTTCCGGAATGGCTCTTTTGCTGCAAGGAAGCGCAGACGTGGCGCTCCTGTCAAGAGATCTGACAAAAGAAGAAAGGGAACAGGTGATTTGGGCAGCGGTAGCGATGGACGGTCTGGTGATCCTGGTAAACGAACAAAATCCGGTGGAAAGTCTGACAAAAGAGGAAATCCGCCGGATTTTTATGGGGGCGGACAGCACATGGAAAAAGAGAAACCAATAAGGAAGGAGAGCCGACTTGCAGTATGGGCGAGGGGAAGGGACTGTTTGGGCTTTTGGCAGGAAGCGCGTTATGCTTTCTGTTGTTGTTTGCAGGCTTTCTGTTTTGCGGAGCGTTTCCGGCGTTGCTGCAGATTCCGCTTGCAGAGGTTCTGTTTGGGCGACGCTGGGCTCCGGAAGAGATGCCTCCTTCTTATGGGATCCTGCCGATGTTAGCCGGAACTTGTCTGGTGACAGGAGGGGCGGTAGCGCTGGCAGCGCCGATTGGGATTTTGGCAGCGGTATACATAAAAGAATATTGTCCGCGCGGTCTTTCTGCCCTCTATCGGGGGATGCTGGCGGTTTTGGCAGGTATCCCTTCGGTAATCTACGGTTTTTGGGGAATGCTGGTATTGGTGCCGGCTATCAGAGAATGCGTTGGCGGGAACGGGAACAGCTTGCTTGCTGCTATTCTTTTGTTGGCGTTTATGCTGCTTCCTACGATAGCCGAGGTTAGCAGCAGCGCGTTAGCGGAAGTGCCGCAGGAATGGCTGTTGGGAGCAAGGACGCTTGGCGCTAGTAAAATCCGGGCGATATGGTTGGTGGAGCTTCCGGCAGCATACGAAGGATTGCGAACCGGAATTTTATTGGCAGTCAGTCGGGCGATGGGCGAAACCATGGCGGTTTCTATGGTAGCAGGGAATCAGCCGCTGCTTCCGAGAGGGTTTCGTTCCGGGATTCGGACGCTTACTTCCGGGATTGCTATGGAAATGGGATATGCAGTCGGCTTACACAGACAGATGCTGTATGTGATGGGGGTGGTGCTGCTGGTGCTGACAGCGTTGGCAGGAATCATTTGGAGGCGTAGGAGGTAGGCGGTATGCAGAAAAAACAGACTTTTGAGGTATTGGGGGAAGCTGCCGTCTGCTTTGCCGGGTTGCTGACTTTGTTTTTCGGCTGTTATCTGTTTGGCTGTATGTTGGCAGGAAGCTTGGCAGGAGAACTGATAGAAGTGATAGCCGGACTGTTTCCGAATGCCATAAGGGGTGTAAAGGGGATACAGGGGCAGAAGTGGATCGTTGGGCAGGAAGTTTGGATTCCTTTCTGCAACACCTTGATAATGGTATTGGTCTGTCTGGCTTTTGTTCTGCCTTTTGGGATAGGGACAGCCGTTTTTTTGGTAGAATACGAACGTAGGGGAAGCAGGATTGCGGAGTTGCTTGACTTTGGTATGGAGCTGCTGGCAGGAATCCCGTCGGTACTTTACGGGCTGTTTGGTATGGTGTTTTTTGTAACAACGCTGCGGATGGGATATTCGATCCTTGCAGGAAGCTTGACGATGACCATCGTTGTCTTGCCGCTGATTGTACAGACAACAGAAAAAGCGTTAAAAGAAGTGCCGAAAGAACTGCGGGAAGGAGGACGAGGCGTTGGGGCAGGCAAGCTTAGCGTTTTGTTCCGGCTGGTGCTGCCGGAGGCATCTACCGGGATTTTATCAGGGGTTTTGCTGGCAGTCGGAAAAATCGTAGGAGAAACGGCAGCGCTGCTTTATACTTCGGGGACGGCAGAAAAAATGCCGGAATCACTGTTGGATTCCGGCAGAACGCTGGCAGTACAGCTTTATCTGTATTCTTCTGAACGGGGCGGCGCAGGAAAAGAAGAATTTTATACCGATACGTGGAGACTGGCGTTCTTTCTCGTATTGTTCGTATTTGTCTTACAGCTTGCCGCCCGGTGGCTTTTGCGCCGCAAATGAAAAATAGATTTTTTTAACCTGTTTGATACGGGAAGTCGCGTTTTGCAACAGCAGGTCAGCCAACGTGATGGCGACCATTGCCTCGACAACCACGACAGCACGCGGGACGATAACGGGATCGTGACGACCATGGATAGACAGCTCGGTTTCGGTTCCGTCGCTGCGAACGGTCTGTTGCGTGCGGGCAATCGAAGGCGTCGGTTTTAGAGCGGCTCGAAGCAGCAAAGGGCTGCCGTCGCTCATACCGCCTAATACGCCGCCGGCGTGGTTGGTACGCTTGCTGATCTTACCGTCGATTTGGCAAAAGGCATCGTTATGCTCGGATCCGGTCATAGCTGCCGCATGAAAGCCTGTCCCAAATTCCACGCCCTTGACGGCGCCGATGGAAAGGACTGCTTTGGCAAGACAAGCGTCTAGCTTGTCAAAGACCGGTTCTCCGATTCCGGCAGGAAGTCCCGTTACTTGGCAGGCGATGATACCGCCGGCAGAATCCTGCTGCTGTATTTGGTTAAGCAAATAGGCTTCTGCTTCCTTGCTGGCGGCAGGGTCAGGCAGATAAAGCGGACTGGCAATAACATCCTCTCGGCGGATCAAGCCGTTTTCTGTCTGCGGCTGCGGAAGGGAAACAGGACCGATTGCGGCGGTATAAGCGAGGACATCAATCCCAAGCTCCGAAAGCAGACGGGCGGCGATGGCTCCGGCGGCGACCCGTGCAAGTGTTTCTCTGCCGGAGGAACGTCCGCCTCCACGGTAGTCTCGTATGCCGTATTTTGCGTCAAAGGTATAGTCTGCATGCCCCGGACGATAGACGGACTCCAGGTGGGAATAATCTTTTGACTGCTGGTTGGTATTGCGTACCAGAACAGAAATCGGGGTACCGGTGGTTTTCCCTTCAAAAATACCGGATAATAACTCTACCGTATCGCTTTCTTTTCTGGGAGTGGTATAGCGGGTCTGCCCTGGCTTACGCCGATCCATATAGGGCTGTATGTCCTGCTCGGTAAGGGGAATCCCTGCCGGACAGCCGTCTATCACCACTCCCAGAGCAGGTCCGTGTGATTCTCCCCAGGTGGTGATCCGAAATAAGGTGCCAAAACTGGAACCAGACATAAAAACAACTCCTCTCTAGTAGCATTGTGTTTTTTTCATTCATATATATAATATATCATCTGTAGGCAGGAAGCAAGTAGACAGCTATGATACATTTTCAAGATTATGAAGAATATCGTTTTTTCAGAAATAAAATGAAGGAAGATCAAAAGAAACAGGAGGCTGCCGAGGCGGTGCCGGAGGAAAGAGCGCGGAACCGGACGGAGCTGGTGATGGAGGACAATACGATTTATGAAATTGATACAGAATGTGAAGAATGTTTGAAACGCTTTTGGCGATGGAAAGCCGAAGAAAAAGCCGGGCAGCAGTAAGCCGCCCGACTTTTTCTTATATGAATGGAAGATGTTGCCGTAAGACAACCGCGCTCGGTGCGAGAATTCCACAAAGTGGAATTCTTTTTCAACTAGAAAAATTCCGGCAGGCGCTTTCGCACCTGCCGGAACTCGCCTGCTTTTAGCAGAAGCTACCGTTGCCACCGCAGCAGCACAGCAGGATCAGAATCCAAATCAAGCTGGTGCCGCCACCGTTGCCACCGCATCCGCCGCCGCATCCGCAGTCGTTGCCGCCGCAGAGGTTGCCGAAATTGCCACCGCATCCGCCGCAGAACAATAAGATCAGGATAAGCCACAGACAGCTATTGCCGCCTCCCTCACATCCACATCCGCCGCCACAGTTGGTTGCTGCTAAATCACTCATGATAAATCCTCCATATTGATTGATTACACTGTATTATATGTGGCAGGGCTTGACTGGTTTCCAAGAAAAATAGAAATACTACTTGTACAAAAAAGCCAGGTGATCTATAATTTCGTTAGAAGGGTTTTGTTGGCATGTAAAACTGCTGATTGACATAGTTATAAGGAAAAGGAGGACATAGTGATGAAGGTAAAGGTTATTATGATTCCAAAAAGCAAGACAAAATGTATCCAGGCAGACGATACGATAGCCGAAGCGCTGAAACTGATTGACGAAAACGGTCTGCTTTCTCTGCCGGTTGTGGAGGGGAAGAAGGTATTTGGCATTTTATCAAAACGTTATGTATATGAGCAGTATTTTAAAGAAGAGCAGGTGGACAGGCAGGAATTTTTGTCCCGATCGGTTCGTTCCTTTATCCGGACAAAGCTGATGACCGTTCGTGAAAATACACGGATTGTTGAGGCGGCAGAGCTGTTTATTGGATCGAAAGCGCCGTTTATTCCGGTATTGGATGAAAAAGAGGAGCTTGCAGGGATTGTTACGTATCAGGCTATCTTTAAGGAATATCAAAAGATATCCGGTCCCGGTAAGTACCATACAGTGATTGTGATGGCGCATGATTTTAAAGGGAAGCTAGCGGAAATGGCAGATATCATTGCCAAAAATGATGGAAATATCAAAAACGTCCATCAGCGGGATACGGATCTGTTCGGGGTTCAGGAAGTAACCTTTAAAATCGAATGCCCAAAGCTAGAGCGGATAGTCACCGCCTTAAAAAAGAAAGATTTTGACGTCCGGCAGGTGATTCCTGCAAAGGAAGAATAGGGAGGCAAAGAAGGATGGATGTAAAAGAGAGGATAGAAGCCCTGCGTAACGAGATGGCGCAGGAGGGAATGGATATCTATCTGGTGCCGACGGCGGATTTTCACGAATCGGAATATGCCGGAGAGCATTTTGCCGTACGGAAGTTTTTATCCGGCTTTACCGGATCGGCAGGGACGTTGGTAGTAACGCAGACGGAAGCCGGGCTGTGGACGGACGGAAGGTATTATCTTCAGGCGGAGCGACAGCTTGCCGGAAGCGGGATTACTCTTTACCGGATGGGAGAAGAGGGAGTGCCGACGGTAGAAGAATTTATCGTGGAAAAACTGCCGGATGGCGGAAGGCTTGGTTTTGACGGTCGTGTGATCAACAGCCGGATGGGAGAGAACCTGGAGCAGAAATTGGCGCGAAAGCAGGCGGAGATTTCCTATGGCAAAGATTTGGCAGACATACTTTGGGCGGATCGCCCAGGGCTTTCGGCTGAACCGGCTTTTTTCCTAAAGGAGCAGTATTCCGGAAAAAGCAGCCGGGAAAAGCTTTCGGATCTGCGTCGGGAACTCGCGGGGGAATCGGCAGATTATCTGATTTTGACGTCGTTAGATGATATTGCCTGGCTGTTTAACATCCGCGGGCATGATATTCCATACAATCCGGTCGTACTGGCTTATGCCGTGATAGCAGCAGACGACGTGGAGGAAACAGAGGGTGGATATCTGTTTTTAGAGGAGTCTGTATTAGATGAAACCATTCGGCAGGAGCTGGCAGAAAACCGGATTCAGGTACGCCCGTATGACAGTATTTACCACTATGTCAAGGAGCTGCCGGAAAAAAGCCGCGTCTGGCTGTGTAAAGCCAGAGTAAATTATGCGATTTACCGGAATCTTCCAAAGGAAACTACGATAATCGACCAGCCTAACCCGACTACCCTGGCAAAGGCGGTAAAAAATCCGGTAGAAGTAGAAAACCTGCGCCGCTCCCATATCAAAGACGGAGTTGCCGTAACGAAATTTATGTATTGGCTGAAAAAAAACGTCGGAAAGATATCTATAACGGAAATCAGCGCGGCGGATTATTTAGAGGGGCTAAGGAGAGAGCAGGAAGGCTTTATCGAACCTAGCTTTCATACGATTTCCGCCTACAATGCCAATGCGGCGATGATGCACTATTCTGCTTCCGACGAAAGCAACGCCGAGCTAAAGCCGGAGGGGCTGCTTTTGGTAGATTCCGGAGGGCAGTATTACGAAGGGACGACGGATATTACCAGAACCTTTGTGTTAGGACCGATTCCTGCAGAGTGGAAAAAGCATTATACGCTGGTAGCGAAGGGGATGCTAAATCTTGCCAATGCTAAGTTTTTATACGGCTGTAAGGGAAGAACGCTGGACATTCTCTGCCGCGCGCCGCTTTGGAACTTAGGGATTGATTACCGCTGCGGGACGGGGCATGGTGTAGGCTATCTGTTAAATGTCCACGAAGGACCGAACGGCTTCCGCTGGAAACGGGTGCCGGAACGGGAGGACGGAGCTATATTAGAAGAAGGTATGGTGACGACCGACGAGCCAGGTGTTTACATCGAAAACAGTCATGGTATCCGGATTGAAAACGAACTGGTATGCCAAAAGGCAGAAAAGAACGAATATGGTCAGTTTATGCAGTTTGAGGTGATTACCTGCGCTCCGATTGATTTAGAAGGAATCGATACGACTTATTTAAGCCCGGAGGATATCCGGCAGCTAAACGACTATCACAAAAAGGTCTATGAAAAGATTTCTCCGTATTTAGAGCCGGAGGAAGCAGAATGGCTAAAGGAGCAGACAAGAGAGCTGTAGGTTTTCTCGTCCACGCTAGACAGACATTTGTATTTGCCAGAAAAACTTTTTTGCGAAAATCCTTGACAATTACCAGGGTAGTCTATATAATACTTTTTGTCAGGTTTTTGTGTGACGTAAAATGACATAGTGTTAGTGAGGTGCGTATGGGAATCAATGGGGCTTTTCATAAGTAATGCTCCCTTTTGTATTTTCTACGCTTTTCGTTTAACAGGTGCTTTTACATAGCATACGACGCCATAGAGTTTTCCGGCGCTTTGCCTCCACACCGCGCAGTTGTATAGTTTTGCGTGACATGACAAAAAATATATAAAGGAGGAAGTTCTTTTATGAAAAAGAAAGTATTAGCTCTTGTCCTGATGATGGCTATGGTATTTTCTCTTGTTGCTTGTGGAGATAAGAAAAATAACAACAACAATAACAATGCTAACCCGGACAATCAGGAACAGGACAACACTACCCCGGATGATACAAATACTCCGGATGACACTACCCCGGAAGGGGAAGACAACACAGATAATACCACTCCGGAGGGCGACGATGTAGCAGGTACCCCGACGGTAGGCGGGCAGTTGATCATCGGTGATGTTACTCAGTCCAATGGTGATGTATATCCATATTGGACCAATAACGCTTCTGATTACTTTGTATATCAGGTAGTATTTGGTGCTGGTACCCTGGAGATTAACAGGGACGGACAGTATGTAGAAAATCCAAATGTTGTAGAAAAGATGGAAAAAGTAAACAACGAAGACGGTTCTATGACGGTTACGTATAAGCTTCAGGAAAATATGAAGTGGAGTAACGGCGAGCCGATTACCGCAAAAGATTACGCATTCCATTTAATGTTTTTCTCCAGCCCGGTATTAGTAGAATTGGGCGCACAGGATAATACATCCGGTTATTATCTGAAAGGATGGGAAGCATTCAGCACTGGCGAGTCCAAGGTATTCCCAGGCGTTCGTCTGTTAGGTGATTATGAATTTGCCATTACGATTGATGCTTCTCAGCTTCCGTTCTATTTTGAAGACGCTCTGGCTGGCTATAGTCCATCTTATATGAAGGGCTGGATGCCGGCGGATGTCGATATCATAGATGACGGAGAAGGCTGCTACTTTACCGATACTTTTACGACAGCAAATGTAAAGGAACAGGTAGAGAATTACCGGATGCACCTGGATGCGTTCTCTGGTCCATATATGGTTGACAACTATGATGAGACAAGTAATACTTATACCTTAAAGATCAATCCGGAATATACCGGAAACTTTGAGGGACAGAAGCCTTATATTGAGACTGTTCTGTATAAGTATGTTATTTCCGAGACTATGATGGATGAGCTTGCTACCGGCGGTGTAGATATGCTGACTGGTGTAATGGAAGGCGATGAAATCAATGCAGGTCTTGACCTGGTAGACGCCGGAACTCACAACTATGAAGAATATGCAAGAAACGGTTTTGGACGTTTGATCTTTATCTGTGACAGAGGACCGACTCAGTTTGAAGAGGTTCGTCGTGCAGTTGCTTATCTGTTAGATCGAAATGATTTCTGCCGTACTATCACAGGTGGACATGGCTTAGTAGCACATGGCTTATATGGCGTATGCCAGTGGATGGTAGAAGAAGCGGAGGAAGAAATCGGCGCTCTGAATATGTATAACAAGAGTTTGGAATCTGCTATCAGCGAGTTGGAAGCAGGCGGCTGGGTATACGATAAGGACGGAAACGATTATACTTCCGGTATTCGTTATAAGAAGTTAGACGACGGTACTCTGATGCCTCTGATTTTAGAGTGGTGTTCTTCCGAAAAGAACTCGGTATCTGACTTATTGGCTACCATGCTGGCAAACGGTGAGGATACGGCTGCAGCTGGTATGCAGATCAATCAGACAGTTGTCAGCTTCAACGAGTTGATCAACAACTACTATCAGCTTCAGGAAAACAATTACAACATGTATAACATGGGCGTTGGTTTTACTCCTGTCAATAACTGGACTGAAACCTATAAGCCAGGCGGCGACAGCAACCGGAACCTGATTTCAGATGAGCAATTGGCAACTTTGGCTGCTGAAATGGTAAGAGTTCCGGCTGGAGACGACGAAGCTTATCTGGAGAAATGGCTTGCATTCCAGAAGAGATACAACGAGATCTTACCAGATCTTCCGCTGTATGCAAACCAGTACTTTGATTTCTATAATGCAAAGCTGAAAGGCTATACAGGAATCAAGTCTGCTTTGTGGGAGTTAGAATCCCAGCTGATCTATTCCTGGATTGAGGAGTAAGAGGCAGCAACTAGCCTTATAAAAATAAGAAACAGCGTCAGACAAGTGTTTTGGCGCTGTTTCTAAAAAGGGGAAGGGGCAATGGGGCATTCCTGTGATCTCATGCCCCTTTTCTTACAGATAAATCCTGTCTGTTCACTGCACCTTAAATGAATGTATCGTTTGAAGTGCAGTGGACAGAACAATAGAGGGAGAAAGTAGGTAGAGAGATGCTAAAATATATCGCAAAGAAATTTTGTACATCGTGTTTGTATTCTTAATGATGTCGATAGTCATATTTGCGCTCTACAGTGCGGTTCCGGGGGATCCGGCAATGATGAAGGTTGCACCGTTAAAGGATACGATGACCGATGAGCAGTTTGAAATTATCTATCAAAATACCAGAAAAACATTAGGACTGGATGATCCGTTGCCGGTTCGGTATGTAAAATGGATGAAAACAGTTGTTACCCTAGATTTTGGTATTTCTTCCATTTACAATCGTCCTGTCCTGGAAGCACTGATGACACCAATGCAGAGTACTATTTTTATCAATATTTTTTCCGTTTTGTTAGCTTTGGTGATTACGATTCCGTTGGGAATTTATTGTGCGGTGAAAAAGTTTTCCAAGTTTGATACAGCGGTACAGGTCTTTACGATTGTCGGGTATAGTGTGCCGGTGTTTATCATTGCCTTGGTGGCGATATTCTTTTTTGCCGTAAAGTTAGGGTGGTTTCCGGTCAGTGGTATGAATACCCCGAATTTTCAGGGAAATGCGTTTGAGTTTTTTGTAGATCGGATGTATTATCTGGCGTTGCCGCTGTTTGTTATGACGGTTAGTTCTCTTGGCGGCATGACCCGTTATGTGCGGGCGGCTATGATCGATGCGCTGCGGATGGATTATATCCGTACTGCAAGGGCAAAGGGTTTAAAGGAGCGAGTAGTAATTTATTCTCATGCCTGGAGAAATGCTCTGCTTCCGGTTATTACGCTGATTTTAGGATGGTTTCTTAGTATTTTCTCCGGTTCTATCGTTATTGAATCTGTCTTTGCATTAAATGGTATGGGACGTGTTTATTTAAGCGCGCTCAACAATATGGATTATAACTTGGCAATGGGGATTCAGATGTTTTATATTGTGGTAACATTGATCGGAAACCTGCTTATCGACCTAAGTTATGGTATCGTCGATCCTCGTATCCGTATTACAAAATAGCATAAGGAGAGAAGAAGAATGAGTAAAAATAAGAAAAAATCCAAGGGCTTCTCTTCCGTGTTATTCGGGAAGTTGTTTGGAAGAAAGCAGGACATTGATTCGATTCTGCAGGAAGAACAGATGCAGAGCCCAATGCGTACGGTTATCAAAAATTTTCTTAGTAATAAGCTGGCGATGACAGGAATTATTGTTTTCTTATGTATTTTCCTGTTTGTATTGATTGCACCGATGAAATATAAGCTGGATTTATCCTTTCAGGAAAGTACGCAGACAAACATCGCGCCTGGTTTTGATATGATGAAACTTCCGGCAGAATTGAAAAAAAATGCTGTCAAAATTTCCATCGGTCCTAGCTATGGTGTAGGAATTGATAAAAACGGAACATTTTACATTTGGGGAAAAACACAGATTACCCCGAACATCAATTTAAAAGACTTGCCAAAAGAACTATATGGCAAAAAAGTGATTGATGTAGCTGCCGGATATGATCATGTGCTGGCGCTGACATCAGATAATGAAATCATTGCTTGGGGAAACGGGCGGCTAAAACAGTTAGACGTCGATCCGGATGCTACTCGTAACGGAAAGATTGTTCAGATGATAGCCGGGTATCAGGTATCTGCAGTCGTAACGGAAAAAGGAAATTGCTATACCTGGGGAAACAGTGCAGTAACGGATGTCAGAGTCAAACAAAAGCAGCAGGGAAAGATCGCCAAAGTAGCGTTTACTGCAGACGCAATGATTGGTCTGTCCAAAGAGGGCGAAGTGTTGTATTTGGGTAGTCAGAAAAATATGTATTCGGAAGTTCCGGAGGAACTAGAGAGCGGTGTAATAGATATTGCTGCCAGCGGTCAATCCTGTGCGGCGTTGACAGAAGACGGTAAGGTTGTAGTTTGGGGCAACGCGACAAAAGGAGAGAAGGATGTACCGGAGACCAGCTCTAAAATTGTCTCTATGCAGGGTGGACGTTTCCATTATACAGCACTGACAGAAGATGGGAAGTTAGTAGCCTGGGGACAGAACAATTATGGGCAGACAGATATTCCGTCCAGTGTTACGAAGGAACCAATCGCCAATGTTTATACGGGTTACTATCAGAATTACGTAGTAGGAGAGTCCGGAAAAGTAGTTACGTTTGGTCTAAAAGGATATTTGTTAGGAACCGATGAACTGGGCAGAGATTTGTTTAACCGTCTGATCAACGGCGGAAAGATGACTATGACAATCGGTGCGATTTCGGTAGTGATTTCTACGGTATTGGGTATTATTGTAGGAGGTATTTCTGGCTTTTTCGGCGGCAAGGTGGATATGGTACTGCAGCGTATTACAGAGATGGTTTCTTATCTGCCATTCCTGCCGTTT